>JBGSZV010000063.1:0-4137 GCA_041750235.1 Phycisphaerales bacterium | reverse complement strand
CCCGCGGCATCGGCGAGGCCTGCGCCCGCCTCTTCGCGGCCGAGGGCGCGCGCGTCATCGTCACCGACATCAACGACAATCTCGGTCGCGCCGTTGCTGCCTCCATCGGGACCACTGCCGTCTACCATCATCTCGACGTGCGCGAGGAATCCGACTGGGACCACGTCATCGCCGCCGTCCTCTCATCGCACCAGCGCCTCGACATCCTTGTCAACAACGCCGGCATCACCGGCATCGACCCCGCCTCCGGCCCCGCCGACGCCGAGCACGCCTCGCTCGCCTCCTGGCGCGCCGTTCATGCCACCAACCTCGATGGCACCTTCCTCGGCTGCCGCGCCGCCATCCGCGCGATGAAAGCAACCGGCGGCGGATCGATCATCAACATGTCATCGCGCAGCGGCGTCGTCGGCATCCCCGGCGCCGTCGCATACGCCTCCAGCAAGGCCGGCGTCCGCAACCACACGAAGAGCGTCGCCCTTTACTGCGCCGAGCAGGGCTACAACATCCGCTGCAACTCCATCCACCCCGCCACCGTCATCACACCGATGTGGGACGACTTCCTCCCCAAGGACCCCGCCCAGCGCACCGCCGCCGTCACCGCCCTCGCGAGCGAGATCCCGCTCAACCGCGTCGGGTTTCCCAAGGATGTCGCTCAACTCGCCCTCTTCCTCGCTTCCGACGAGTCCACCTTCATCACCGGCGCCGAGTTCACCATCGATGGCGGCCTGCTTGCCGGAACCGCCGCAAGACCACAACAGCGCTGATTTCAGCCACTCCGCTTCCGACTTGGTGACACTCGCATGCAAGTCGTGTCCCATTGATCGTCGTGCGCAAATCCAACTGAAACTCACTTGCTTCGTTCACCCTTGCGATGTCGCGAGCGAGTGGTAGCCTGATACTCGCACAGGTGAGTCGCCGTCAGGAGTACGGCTGCCGCGATCATGCGAAGCACGTCAACCCCGCTGGCTCCGCAGGAGGAACCAGCGTGCCGTGATCCCCATCACACAGGGAGATACCGACGTGACCCGCTCGCACATCCGCCGCATCGTTCCGCTCTTCAGTGCGGCAGCCTTCATGCTCGCTCCGGGTGTCCCCGCGCTCGCCGCCATCAGCGGAACAGCCGCCGGCGAAGCCTTCGAGTCCGGCAACCTCGTCGAGCAGGACTCTGAGCAGTTGCCAAACCAGCCGCACGCCGCCACCGGCATCGTGAGCGCCTCGAGCATCAACTCGCTCGCCCTCTCCAAGAGCACGTCCGAACTCGGCGCCGGAGCGCTCGGCGCGAGCGCCGCCACCTCCGCCAGCGGCCGACTCGTCACCACACCCGGAGGCGACATCATCATCGGCTACGGCGCCCATGCCATCGGCACGGTCACCTACACCGATACCCTCACCATCACAAGCCCGACGCTCCCAAACGGCACACTCGTCGACATCAATTTCTGCTGGGCCGTCGATCTCGTCCTCACATCCGCTCATACCAGCCCCAACGCCACCAACGCCACATCCGCCAGCGGCAACCTGACCTTCCGCGTCACGCCGCAATTCCAGGGCGCCGGCATCAACCGCTTCGATAGCGGCCTGAAGTCGAACAACAACCTGCCGGTCCTCAACGGCGTCTGGGCATCGGGCATGGAGAATCAGACCATCAACGCATTCGTCGGCGCGACCATGACCATCCTGGTCGCGCTCAGCACCTCCTCCGACACCACCGCCGCAAACCGCACCGGCCTCATCGAGGAAGCCTCGGGCGGCGCCCAGTTCTGCGCCGCCGTCGTCTTCGGCGCAACGTCGCTGCAGGAAAATGTGGTCGTCCGCTCGAGCTACCTCGGCAACGCCGAGTTCCCGAGTTCCACCGAGTGCACCCCCGCCTACGCCTCCCAGTTCGTCCCCGTCCTTCCCGCCCCGGCATCGGGCAGCGTCGTGCTGCTCGCCGCATCCTTGGCGATGATCCCGCGCCGGCGCATCCGCAGCATCCCGTAGCTGCGCCGGCTCGAAGGGAACCCCGGTGCGTATCAAGCGCACACCCATCGCCGATGCTCACCCTCCCCGCCGGAACCGTCGCATGTCCAGCGTGCACCAGCGACGGATCTTCCCTACCCTCCGGCATGCTCCGAATCCACCACTTCAACTGCGGCTCGTTCCACCCCAAACCCTTTGACCCCGCCGTCTGCCACTGTCTGCTCCTGGAGTCGGGCGACAACCTCGCGCTCATCGACACCGGCATCGGCCTTCTCGACGTACGCAATCCCGTTGACCGCATCGGCCAGCCGACCATCGACATCGTCGGGTTCCGGTTCATCGAACACGAAACGGCCGTCCGACGCATCGAACGCCTCGGCCGCCGGGCCGCCGATGTCAAGCACATCGTGCTCACGCACGCCGACCTCGACCACACCGGGGGCCTCGCCGACTTCCCAGAAGCAGTCGTTCATATCTCGCAGGAAGAGCACGCCAACCTCGCCGCCGGCGATCCTCGCTTCGCCCCCGCACACTTCGCGCACGCACCTCGCTGGCACACCCACGCGCCGGATTCGCGCGTCGATTGGTTCGGCCTCCCCGCCCGCCCCATCGATGTGGGCCTCGACACCGACATCCTGCTGATCCCGCTCCCCGGCCACACCCACGGCCACTGCGGCGTCGCCATCCGCACGGCCGGCGCCCGATGGCTCCTGCACGCCGGCGACGCCTACTACCTCGACATTGAGTTCACCCACCCCGATCATCCCATTCACCAACTCACGCAGCTCCGCGCTCAGGACAACGCCCGTCGCCTCGCCAGCCTCGCCCACATCAAGCGCCTCAAACGAGACCACATCGACGAGATCGACATCATCTGCTACCACGACCCAGCGCACCTGCCCGCATGAGTCGCAACTCGACGCCCACACACGCGAGCCCCGCATGTCCCTCAAGAAACGCCACGCCGCCGCGAAGAAGTACCAACCCGCGACAGTCAAACTTCTCCTCGTCGCCGAAGCACCGCCCTGCGACCTCGATCGCTACTTCTATTTCGAAGAGGTGAATCGGCACGACTGGCTCTTCCGCTACGTCTGGGAAGGACTCACCGGCAAGAAGCCCGACATGTCACGCAAGGCCGATCACCTCGCCGCCCTGCAACGCGCCGGCGTCTTCATGATCGACCTCCACGAAGACAACATCTCCCAGCCCACGCTCAAGCAGCTCACGCCCAAAGTCCCGGGCTTGATCGAACGCTGCCGCGATCTCAAGCCAAAGCACATCATCCTCATCAAGCACGTTGTCTACGACGCGGCCTTTGTCGCGCTGCGCGATGCCGGTCTTCCCGTCATCGACGAACAGCTCCCCTTCCCGGCCAGCGGACAGCAGAAGAAATTCCTCGGCGCATTCCGCCGCGCCCTCGACGGGTGCGGCTTCAAGTTCACCTAAAACCTCCATCGGCCCGCGAAAGTCACCCGCGGCGGCGTGAACGACTCTCCGGATGTTCAGCAGGCGTCACCAAAGTTCGCGAGAAGCACGCTGAGATCGGCGCCGTTGACCTGGCCATCGCCGTTGATGTCCGCGCCGGAGCCGGGAGACACTGTTTGTCCAAACTGCCCCAGCAGCACAGAGAGATCCGCGCCGTTGACCATGCCATCGGCATTGGTGTCGCCAGGACATGGGGGCGGCGCCGCCTGCCATTCGTACACGCCGAGATCAACTTCGTCGATGGTGTCCGCATCGCCATCGAAGATGCGAGAGACCCCATCAAGATCCAGTGAAAGGCCAAAGGGAATCAGACTGTTGCTTCCCGTGTCGATGGCAGGAGAGTTCTGCGACAAATGGAAATCACCCGCATCGGCATCGACGAATCCGGGATCGGTGAGCTGAATGCCAAGACCCTGATTGCTCGTGCCGGGTCCGAACGGCGTCTGGAAACCGTCCAACAGCGTGAAGTTCAATGTCAAAGAAGCGCCACCAGTCGCCGTCACACCGGTGCTCGATGCCGGACTGGCAGAAGCGAGCACGCTGTTGGCCAGCGTGACAATGGCCTGATTCTCCGCGCGGACAGCAATGAGTCCGCCGGCGCCGCCGGGCACGCCCGGGAGGCCGCTTGCGCCGTCGTCGCCGTCGAACCCAGCAGTCGGGAAGATCGGCACAGGAATTGGCACGCCGGAGATG
>JBGSZV010000062.1:0-9515 GCA_041750235.1 Phycisphaerales bacterium | reverse complement strand
CTCCGTTCCGATCCCGCCACGCCGGATGTACGCCCCGGCGCGGCGAGACTCATCGACGAGTTCAAGTTGCGCGACCGCCCGCGCAGCTTCCCTGAGCGGCGTTTCCTGCGCGGTCGAGCGTCACAACCGTCAACGCTTGCGCAGTTGAAGGGCGATAAAAAAAGCCCCCGTCGCTCTTGCGACGGGGGCGATCGTTCGTGTCATTTCTCGGACGCGCAGGAGCGCCGCTATCGGACGGTCACCGGATCATCCCAGGAGCTGCAGCACCTGCTGGGCGTTGGTGTTCGCGGTCGCGAGCACCGATGTGCCGGTCTGCACCAGGATCTGAGCCCGCGTGAGCTTGCTCGTCTCGGTCGCAAAGTCGGCATCGCGGATCACGCTCTCGCTGGAGGTGATGTTCTCGAGGCCCGCCTGCAGCGAGCGGATGTTGGTCTCGAGCACGTTCCGTTCCAAGGCGCCCAGTCGCCCGCGAAGGCTCGATGTCTCCACGATCGCAGTCTCAAGGATCGTGCTCGCGTTCTGCAGATTGCCACGCGAAAGTTCGTTGTCCCCGCCGGCCTTGAGGCTGCTGAGAAACTGAACCTCCTCGCTGCCGTCGCCCATCGTGACAAGCGTGCCGCCCAGCCGCGTCGCCGCGATCGAGTTGATCCCGACGTTGATCTGCTGCTGCGACGAAACCTGCGGCCCAAGCTGGAACTTCGAGCCGCCGCCGGTGATGACGAAGCTCTCCGGCGTCCCGTTCACAGTCGTCGCAAAGGTGTCAGAGAGCTGGAAGCTCAGGTCCAGCTCAGGATTGCGGAGCGCGACATTCAACCCGCGACCGGTCGCCAGGGCGCCGTTGATCAGCACCTGAACGTCCTTGCCCTCGTCGATCAACGCGCTCGTGTACGTGCCCGTCGCCGACCAGTCGATCGGTCCGGGCTGATCGTTCTCCAATCGTGCGAACTCCAGCGCCGAACCGCCCGAGAGCCGTTTCACACTCACAAACGCGTCGGACCCGTATCCCACCGACCGCAGCACGATGCCGCTGCTCACGCCGCCGGGGCCGGTCGTGACGCGCTCAGCCTCCACACCAAACAAGCTGGTACGGGAGTTGATCGCGGCGATGACGTTGTCGATCGATGTCCCCGAGAGGAACGTGATCTCGTCAACGCCGTTGGGCCCGGCGATCTCAAGGGTCACCGTCGAAGGCAACAGTCCGTCCACGCCGCCGCCGGTCGAGAAGTCCGACCGCAGGTACAGCTCGGCGGTCTGCGCCGACCCGATGACTTCCACGTCCACGTCCACCGACGCACGATCGCCGAAGTTCACGCCGTAGAAGGTCGGCTTGACGATCGCGTCGAGGTCCAGCCCGCTCGTCCTGTAGGAGAGTGAACCATTCAGCAGCTTCAGCCCGGCGAAGCTCGTGGTGTTGGCGATGCGGGTGATCGAGTCGATGGCCGAGTCGATCTGCAACTGGTTGGCCTGGATCTCCTCCGCGGAGAATGCGCCCGTGTTGGCCGCCTCCACCACCAGCGCTTTGATCGAGTTCAGGAGCTCGCTCACCTCCGTGAGGGCGCCCTCCGCGGTCGCGATGACATTGCTCGCCCGCTCGGAGTTGCGTATCCCCTGGTCGATGCCGCGGATCTCCGACCGCAGACGTTCGGACACGATGAGCCCGGCCGGGTCATCGGCGCCGCGGTTGATCCGCAGGCCGGTTGCCAGGCGTGTCAATCGCGTCTCGAGTTCCGAGTTCGCTTTCGACAAGTTGCTCTGCGCAACCAGGCTTGCGATGTTTGAGTTGATCCGCGCCATGAGAATCCTCCGTGATTGCTCGTCGGTCACGCGGCGGGGACTGCGTTTGCGTCACGCACGCCGCGGCGGGTGTCTGATCCCTGTCCATCCCGGTGGCGCACACCAGGACTTCATCCAAACAAACTACGCCGGACGCTTTTCCGGGTTTGCGACAATCGATGAACGCTTGGAGAGCCGAGGCCCGATCGCGGCAACCCGCCCATCGATGCCCGACTTCCCCTCGGCCAGCCGCTTGCCGACCTCAGGGAACTCGCCCCCAGCCGCACGCGCGGCCTGCTCGTTCTCCGCCTTGATGGCCTCGTACACCTCTTTGCGGTGCACCGCCACCCTCGTCGGCGCTGTAATCCCCAGCCTCACTTTGTCACCACGAATATCAACGACGGTGATTTCAACATCATCACCGATCATGATCGTCTCGTCTCTCTGACGCGAGAGCACCAGCATGAACTCGGCTCCTTCCTTGGAACCACCGGTTGCCCGGCGGCGCCCGTGCGCAGCGGTCACTCATCAACCGCAGCGCGGGACAGTCGGCGCGACTCCTCCGCGCCCCACGACGCTCAAAGCGTCCCGATCAGGCGGTTGCGGCCGCTGCCTGGCCCAGGGCCATCAGCTCGTGACGCGTCGTCCACTTCTTCTCCGCGAGCACCATCTGCTCGCCGACGCGGTCCAGCGTGTTGACCACCAGCGGACCCTGCAGGTTGCCGGTCAGCTTGTGCTGCACCTTGTTCACGATGACGAACACCTGAGCGTCCTCGAGCTTCGAGAGCTTCAGGCCGTCCATCTGTTCGGGCCGGATCGGCACCGAGTAGTCCGGCACGAAGAGGTTCGGGTCAGTGACCACGAACGCCAGCGCCGGATCCTCCAGGCTCTGCAGCCAGAAGAAGCAAGCATCGTCGTTCGGCCTCAAGAGGCAGAACCGCTTGCAGTGCGCAAAGCCCAGCAGTCCCTTCGGAAATGTCATCACGCGGTCCTCCGCGATCGTGACCGTCCCGAAACGAGTCGTCTGCACTTCCATCGGAGTGCTCCGCCTTCCCACGGCCGTCTGTCCTTGCCAATCCCGCCTCCAGGCGGGCGACATCCTGTCGTTTGACGCCGCGACGGCCGGAGCCGCGACGCCCATGAATCAATCCGCCCCCTCAGCGTTAACTGAGGAAGTCCAGCAGGCTCAGGCGCTGAGATTGCGCCACCGCCGTCAACGTCGCCTGAAGCTGCGTCTGCAGCAGGCTGAACCTGCTCGATGCCTCGATCAGGTCCAGATCCTGGCGTTCACTCTTGAGAGACTTGTTCAGCACAGTCGTATCATCCAGCCTCAACTGAGCCGCCTCGACCCTCGAGGCACGCCCCCCGACAAGCGCCCGAGCGGACGCCAGCCGGTCCAGATCTTCTTCAAGACGCTCTCCCGCAAATGTGATGCCACGTTCATCGTTGCCCCGCAGGGCGTCGCGAAGTTCGATCAATGTCGTGAACAAACTGTCCACCCGCACCGTCGAGGTGTCACTCCCTTGGTACGTCGCGGTCGCGCCGCCTGTGAACGACCCGCCCAGAAGTCCAAGGTCTTCCGCCGCGTAGCCGTTCAGCGACTCAACCTCGATCTGACTCGCCCCCGCGGACGTGTCGCTCAGCAGAATCCCGTTGGCCCCGGTGCTCAACGACGCGGTAAAGACCGCGCCGAAGCCCGCCGCGGCCGCATCCGCGTTGATCTTGGCGATCACGTCCTGCACCGATTCGATGTCCGACGGCGTCAGATCCACATCAAACGTCGACCCGTCCGTCAGCGTGATGCGGAAGTCCACATTCTGGTCAGCATCCGGCAGATTCGTCAGGGGATCGACTTGCCCATCGGCGATGGTGATCCCCCGCCCGTCGTTGAAGTCCGCCAGGCGGGTGTCCGCGCCAAAACTGCGGATCCCCAGCGTCGTTGCGGCCGTTCCGCCCCCCTCTTCGATGCTCATCCGGAAGCCCGACACCTCGTTCACCACGTTCAGCGAGTCTGCCGAGTCGTCGATCTCGACGCGCACCCCGACGTTCAGCCGGCGCACCGCCTCGCGGAACTCGCCGACCGTCATTCCGGCCGAGGTCGTCACTGTCCCCGCCCGCCCGCCATTGCGGAACACGATGTCGCCGAACACAACCGGCGAGGTCGGGCCCAGGCTTCCCAGCGTCGTGCGGTCCGTGACCTGCGGATCCAGGTCCGCGGCCGGATCGGTGTTGATCGGGTTCGCCGCGTCAAACGTGAACCCGGCAAGCCCCAGCGCTGTCGCCGTCTCGCTCGCAGGACCGTCTGCGAAAGTGATAGAGTACCCCGCCGCCACGGCATTCAGCGAAAACTGCGCGGCCCCGGGTGTCACACCGGTCGGAAACGCGCCGCCAAGTGCCGCCGGGTCCGTATCCCGGATGGTGGACTCGATCAGCGTCGCGATGTCCCCGACCGTTGTCGCGCCCGAAAGATCCACCTGTACCGTGACCGGCGTCGTGCCGTCGTCAATCGTGATCTCAAGGAGCCCAAGCTGCTTGCCCTCGGCAGGACCGCGCAAATCCTGCACGAACGTCCCCGCCGTCAGAGCTGGATTCAGCTCCACCGACCCCTCGACCCGCGCCGAAAGCGCCCCGGTTGCCTGATCCGCACTGAGGGTGATCGGGAAGTCGATCTCCGGGCCGATGTCCGTGTTCAGTCCCTGCCGGCTACCGACGAACCGATACCCGCCGGCGAAGGACTCCACCGGCGGCGCTGCGACCCGGTCGCCGCCAAACAGGTACATGCCGACGTGCGAACGGTTCATGGCCGCGAAGACGCCGTTGATCAGCGAGTCCACCACGTCCGCCTGCTGCAGCCTCGTCGCGGCATCCGAGCCGACGCCGATCTGCGACGAGGCGATCGTCTTGGCTTCCAGCACCAACTCGCTCAGCCCGCCAAGCGCCTGGTCCAGCGTGTTCAGCGCCCCCGAAGCATGCTCCAGGTTCCTGTTCTTCTGCTCCGCCGCCTCCAGCTCCGAGTCCAAGGCGCCGATCAGCGCCGCCGCGACCGGATCGTCGCTCGCGTTGATGACCTTCTTCTGCGCCGCAATCTGTGAGTTGAGCTTGAGCAGCGCCGTGTTCGTCCCCGTGATGCTCCGCAAGTTGACCTGCGACACCAGGATGTTCGGAGCACGGCTCAGATTGGAGGGAATTCGTGTCATGGACCTTCGCTCTTAGACAAGCCCCAGCAGAACCTGCGTCAACTCGTTGACCACGCTGATGAACCGCGCCGCCCCCTGATACTGCTGCTGGTAGGTGATGAGATTGATCGATTCCTCGTCGGTGCTCACGCCGCTGATCGCCGCGTTCTGTGCTTCCAGGCTCGCACGCACTCCCGAGAGCGCCTCGACCCGCGTCTGCGCGGTGCTCGCCTGCACCGCGACACGCCCGACGCTCGACAGCCACGACTGCGTCAGCGACACGCCACCCAGCGACGCGATCGACTTGTCCCGCAACCCCGCGATCGCCAGCGCCGTCTCGTTGGTCCCGTCTTCCTTGCCCAGCACCAGCTTCGATGGATCAGCCCGCAGCGCCTCGCGCACCGCGATGTCGCTCGCATCCGTCCCTTGGAAGTACGTGTTAATCCCCAGCACCGCCAGCATGCCAGAGTTGTCATCCGAGAACGACACATCAAAACCGTCGTCCGTGGTCACCCGCAGGCGCCCATCCGCGGTGATCTGCGCGTTGAGGTTCGCGATGCCGTCCAGCGCCGCCCGGATGTCCTCCAGCGATGTGTCATCGCCGAATCCCGCCACGCCGGTCGAATCGATCCCGTCGAGGTCCACATCAATGGTCGTCTCGGCACTGTTGCCGTTGGCGTCCCGCATGATGACCTTGAACGACCCGTTCACCGGCCGGAAGGGCAGATCAGCAAAGGTTTCATTCGTCGGATCGTTGAACGACAGCGTGCGATCCACCAGCGGAACCGCGAGCCAGGCCGTCTCGTCCTTCAGTCGTCCGCTGGGTCGCCCGGAGGCGTGCAGCCGGTTGACCTCGTTGATGATGCTCGAGGCGAGCGAATCCAGGTCTTCGATCACATCCTGAGCCGTGCCGTCGCGCTGTTCGACAATCGCGCCGATGCGGCCGCCGCCATTCGCCAGCACTTCCTGACTGGTGCTCACAACGACCTGGACCTGCTCCTCGCCGTTCAGCGTCCGCGTACGCAGTTCAAGCCCGCGCGACTTGGTGCCCAGCACCACCGGCTGCGAACCCACCAGAATGTCCGTGACACCCGACGACTGCTCGACGACCGTGACATCCAGCAACTGCGACAACTCATCAACCAGCACATCTCGCTGATCGCGCAGCGAGCCGTTCTCCGGACTCCCCGCCTCAGAGAGCACAATCGCCTGATTCAAGTTGGCGACCTGGTCCAAGAGCGAATCCGCCCGCTCAACATTCACCGAGAGCTGCTGATTCAGTCGGCTCTGGATCTGCCCGAGGTCCGCCCGCAGCGTCCGCATGAACGACGCCAGCGAAGCGCCCTGCTCCAGCACGCTCGACCGCGTCACGGTGCTCGCTGGATTGTTCGCCAGTTCGCTGAACGCATTGAAGAACTTGCCCAGCTCGCTCGAAAGATCAGTCCCCGTCAACTCATTGGTCATCGACTCGATCTGATCCAGCACCTGCCGCTCGATATCAGCCGATGCCTCCTGCCCCAGGGAGTCGCGCAGCCGTGCCTGCAACGCGGGGTCCAGCATCCGCCGGATGTCCTGCACCTGCACGCCGCGCCCAAGGAAGCTCGTCCCGTACCGATAGCCCGACACCGGTGTCAGTTCGACGCGCTGGCGGTGGTAGCCCGGCGTCGCCGCGTTCGCAAGGTTGTTGCCCGTGACCTGGATCGCGACCTGGCTCGCCGCCAGAGCCGTCTGTCCGATCATGAGTGAACTGGTGAGGCTCATGGCTCGCTCCGCTTGCTCACGACTTCACATCAATCGCTGACACAACCCGCGGCCCGGCCGTCACCAGCCCGCTGGCGCTGTACGTCCGCGCATGATTCAGCGACGCCGCCACCTGCTTGAGCAGCCCGTCCATGTGCGACGCCAGCGTCTCGGCGGTCCGTTTCGAAGCCTCGTTCTGCCGCAAGAGCGCGTGAATCAGCCCGCGCAGCCGCGATGCCAATCCGGCCAGCCGCTCACCGGCGGCCCCCGAGAGCCGCTGCGCCAGCCACGTCACCGTCACTTCCGTCTTTGGCGGCGCCTGCAGCTTCTTCGCCAGTTCGCCCACGACCGGCAGCCGCTTACGTTCAAGTTCCGCCACGCGCTGCACGCTCACGTTCTCCGCGCCGATCGTCTCCCCAAGCGCCCGCGTGTCCGCGTGCCGCATGGCATCCTGGCGCTTCTCCGCCAGCTCGTTGAGCCGCTCATACTCCGCGATCAGCTCGCGCATCAGCGTCTCAAGCTCAGTCACACCTGCATCATCCTGGGTCATCACCGCAGCGCTATTCGTGTTCATACCGATGCCTCCACTTTCCCGCTCGCCCGCAGCAACTGCCGTTCCACCGCCTCAACAATCCCCCACCCACGGCTCTTGACCATGCTCGTCGCGATCTCGTTGTCGATCATGGGTCCGAACTGCTTCTCGTAGGGCCCCGGCGCAAATGGCGCCTGCGCCTTGTTGCTCTCTCGCAACTGCTGGAGCAACGGCTTCACCAGCGACGCGGCGATGAACTCCTCCGCCGCCTTCCGGGCCTTTTCCTCCGGCGTTCCCTCACCGCCGAACTTCGCCATCACCTCGCGGAACATCACCTTCTTATCACCCGTCTCGATCCGAGCCGCATCATTGCGGTCCTGCAGCGACACCCGAGCCACCTCGGCCGTCACACCCGCCAGCGACATCGTTCCAGCGCCGTCCATGGCTTACTCCGTGATGAACTGCGCGTGGAGCATTCCTTCACGCTGCATCTTCGAAAGAATGTCGATCTGGTCCGCCACCGGCACATCCAGTTGCCGCAGCGCCCGCACAAGATCCGTCAGCTTCGGCGAACTCCGCTCAAAGTCGGGCGTGCCCGTCGCCGTCCACCGCGACCGGTTCACGTCCGGGTTGTCCGGCGTCGGCGACCGCGGCGGATCAAGTTCCGTGATCACCAAGTCCTTGTGCGCGATCGCAACGCCCGTGATCTCCACGTCCCGCGAGATCACGATCGACGAGCGCTTCTCATTGATGATCACCCGTGCCGGCAGGTCCAGCAACGATGGGTCCAGCCGGATCGACATGATGTCGCCGATGAAGTTCGCCGGATTGCCGAGCTCCGGCGCCGGCACCCGCACCACCACGCTCTTGGCATCCGCCGCCCGCGCGATCTCCGTCGCCCCGTCGGCGATGCCCGCGCGATCCTGGTTGATCGAGTTGGCGATCAGCTTCGCCGTCGTCCAGCCCGCGTACTGCGGCTCGATGTCCAGCGTCAACGTCCCATCAGGCGCAATCACCTGCATGTCAATATCAGTCGAGATCTGCGACCCCAGCCGGACGCGACCCGTCGTCGGGATCGTCTCGTCGTCCAGCATGATCGCCCCCTCGGCGTACGCGTACACCTGCTGGCGGCCGATCGGGTCCATCAACGGCGTGATGAACAGCCGCCCCCCCTTCAGGCTCGTCGCGTCGTACCGCGCCATGACATGGCAATCCAGCCGGTCGCCCGCCTTCGCCCCTTCCCGGGGAACACGGCAGGAAACCTGCACCAGCGCCACGTTCTTTGCGTTCGAGATCGAAGCGAGATCCGCCACCGGGCTCCGGGCCGTCTCGCCCAGCTTCGCCAGCAGTTGCTCGCGTTCGACGTTGCCCGACTTGTCACCGGTCCCCGGAAGACCGACGACGATGCCGTAGCCCCACAGCACGCTCTCGCCATGACCCTGCAACCGAGTCATCTCTTGGAGCGTCAAACCCTGCGCGGTTTGTGCGCCAAGAACCAGCGCGATCGCTGCGCCAATCAAGTTGAACCACGCTCCGCGTGTCCGCTTCTTCACGGCCGCCTCCTTGCTGCCGTTCTACTACGCAACCACCATGCCAAAGGGAGCCCCCTTGCCGAGGGCTCCCTTTGGTGTGGGGTGTGGTTGTCTGTCAATCGCCGGATCAGAAGTTGAACAGCGTCTCGATGATCCGCGGGATCCAGCCCTTGTTTGCCGTCGCCCGGACATCACCCGTGTTCTGGATGTCCAGCTTCAGGTCAAACAACTGGCTCGACTGGATCGTGTTCTGGTCCGTCACATCCTCCTCACGGCACAGGCCGGCGAGAACGATGAGCTGGCTCTCGTTGTCCGAGTTCACCTCGGTCCGCGCCTCGACCAGCAGCGTCCCGTTGGGCTTCACCTCGAGCACCCGGGCCGTCACGCGGGCAGTCAGCTTGTCTTCCCGCTTGTACTTGCCCTCGCCCTCGTACTCGTTGTCGTAGTTCAGGTCGATCTTGGGCAGGTTCGATTCACGCCCATTCTCCAGCCGCAGTTCCAGCATCTGAAGCATGTCGGGGAAGGACACCACCGCCCCCTTCATGTCGTAGTTCTTTTCCTGCTCTTCCTTCTGCGTACGGCTCAAGGACGCCCGTTCCGCGATGATCACCGTGATCAAATCGTTCTCCCGGAACGTCCGCGGCTCCGGAGGTTCGATCCCGAACATGCTCACCTCGCTCAGCGTCGGGGCGCCCATGGGAACAGCGGCAACTGCCGGGGCCGACGCTGGGGCAGTCACCGGCTCACCGCTCGGAGCGGGTG
>JBGSZV010000061.1:0-8656 GCA_041750235.1 Phycisphaerales bacterium | reverse complement strand
TGCTGAAGGCGGATGAGGCGGTGGACGACCTCGTGAGCGCGGGAGTGCCGGCGACGCGGTTTGCGGCGCTGGAGTTTCTGCCGGGTGAGAGCGGGGTGTCGCTGGAGTTGTTCGCGGAGCGGCTGGGGGTGGTGCGGCGGGCGGCGGTGGAAGGGATCCCTGAGGGGAGCGTGATGGTGGCGCCGATTCAGGCGCTGATGCAGGGGGTGCCGCCGCTCAAGAAGATGAGCGAGCTGATGTTGTCGCTGTCGGCGGGGAGTTCGAGCCTTGGGCCGGATGCGGTCGTGCGGTGGCTGGGGAGCGCGGGGTACTCGCGGACGGACTCGATCGAGGAGCCGGGGGACTTTGCGGTGCGCGGGGGGATCGTGGATGTGTTCCCGCCGGGGGGCGCGGGGATGCGGCTGGCCGAAGCGGGCGGGACGCCGGAGAGCGTCGAGGGGCCCGTGCGGCTGGACTTCTTCGGGGATGACCTGGAATCGATCACGGAGATCGACCTTGAGACGCTGGGGTCGGCGCGGAAGCTGGCGGGGGTGGAACTGGTCGGCGCCGATATCGCGGCGCTGACGAGTGACGACTCGGTGAACTTTCTCGAGGTGCTCCCGAAGGGGTTCGTGGGCGTTTTGGCGGAGACGCTGGAGATCACCGAGCAGGCGCGCGGCTACTACGAGCGGGTGACGGATGCGCGGGGGATCTACGGCCCGCCGGCGGTGTTGAAGCTGCTGCGGGAACGCGCGCACGGGCAGGTGGAGATCAACTCCGCGCACGCGGGGGCGGACTCGGATGGGGTGACGCTTCCGGTGCGCGTCCTGCCGGAGTTCGCGAAAGAGACGCCGGATGCGATTGCCGAGCTTGCGGCGATGGCGAAGGAGTCGCGCGTGCTGGTGGTGTGCCAGAACGTGGCGGAGGAGCAGCGGCTGACGGAGCTGCTCGAAGAGTTCGCCAAGGGGAGCGGGATCGAGCATGCGGTGGCGTATGTGCACCGGGGGTTCTTGTGGGGTGATGAGCTGGCGCTGGTGCCGTACCACGAGTTGCTGCACCGGTATCACACGCGGCGGCGGATTCGGCGGCTCAGGGGCGGCAAGAGCACCGACACGTTCCTTGATCTGCAGGTGGGTGATGTGGTGGTGCACGCGGATCATGGGATCGCGCTCTTCACTGGTCTTGCGCAGATGAAACCGCGGAAACTCAAGGATGCGGCGGCGGATGCGGAGGAGGGGTTCTCGAAGCTGGAGCCGCTGAAGCTGCCGCGGGGGGCGAAGCGGTCGAAATACCTGCAGGAAGCACAGGCGAAGCACTCAAGCAAGCAGGCCCAGGCTCAAGACTCAAAGCCCAAGGCGCAGGACCCGCTTCTCGAGGAGTACCTGACGCTGGAGTTTGCCGGCAGCGCGAAGCTGCACGTGCCGGTGTCGCAGATCGAGAAGGTGCAGAAGTACATCGGCGGGTTCAAGGGGAAGCCGCCGCTGTCGACGCTGGGCGGAAAGAAGTGGCAGAACCAGAAGGAGCAAGTGAAGGAGTCGGTGAAGGACCTGGCGGCGGAGTTGCTGCGCGTGCAGGCGGCGCGCGAGCACACCCCCGGCATCAGGTACCCCGCCGATACGGCGTGGCAGACTGAGTTCGAGGAGGAGTTCCCGTACGAGGAGACGGAGGACCAGCTCGCGGCGATCGCGGAGATCAAGAAGGACATGGCGACGAGCCGTCCGATGGATCGTCTGCTGTGCGGCGACGTCGGCTACGGCAAGACGGAGATGGCGATCCGCGCGGCGTTCAAGGCGGCGGAGTTCGGCAAGCAGGTCGCCGTGCTGGTGCCGACGACGATTCTCGCGGAGCAGCACGAGCGGACGTTCCGGGGGCGGTTCGCGGATTACCCGTTCAAGGTGGCGTCGCTGTCGCGGTTCAAGTCGGCGCAGGAGCAGAAGGAGATCATCGAGCGGACTTCCAAGGGGCAGGTGGACATCCTGATCGGGACGCACCGGATTCTCTCGAAGGATGTGCGTTTTGCGGACCTCGGTCTGGTCATCGTGGACGAGGAGCAGCGCTTTGGCGTGGAGCACAAGCACGCGCTGCTGGGCTTGCGGCTGACGGCGGATGTGCTCACGCTGAGCGCGACGCCGATCCCGCGGACGCTGCACATGTCGATGCTGGGGCTGCGGGATATCTCGTCATTGAGCACCCCCCCACTGGACCGGCGGGCGGTGGTGACTGAAGTGATTCCGTACAACGAGAAGCGGATCAAGCAGGCGATCGAGCGGGAGCTGGCGCGCGACGGGCAGATCTACTTCGTGCACAACCGGATCAGCGACATCAAGACGGTGGCGGACGACATTCAGAAGCTCGCGCCGGATGCGAGGATCGTGATCGGGCACGGGCAGATGCCGGACGATGAGCTTGAGGATGTGATGGCGGCGTTCATGTCGCGGAAGGCGGACATCCTCGTCAGCACGACGATCATCGAGAGCGGCATCGACATCCCGACAGCGAACACGATGTTCATCAACCGCGCCGACAACTTCGGCCTCGCGGACCTGCACCAGCTTCGCGGGCGCGTGGGGCGGTACAAGCACCGGGCGTATTGCTACTTGCTCCTGCCGCAGGACCGGCCCGTGACGGATGTGGCAACCAAGCGGCTGCGGGCGATCGAAGAATTCAGCATGCTCGGCGCCGGGTTCAAGATCGCGATGAAGGATCTGGAGATCCGCGGCGCGGGCAACCTGTTGGGGGCGGAGCAGAGCGGGCACATCGCGGCGGTCGGGTACGACATGTACTGCAAGCTGCTGGATCAGTCGGCGCGGGAGCTGCGGCACGAGGACACGGCGGATCTCTCGGATACGGCGATCGAGATCGGCGTGACGGGATCGATCCCGCAGGCGTACATCCCCAGCGAGAACCGGCGGCTGGAGGCGTATCGGCGCATCGCTGGCGCGAGGTCGGCGCAGGAACTGGCGAAGGTGGAAGAGGATCTGAAGGAGGCGTACGGCGAACCGCCGCGGGGCGTGCAGCGGCTGGTGGAGCTGGCGGAGATCCGCGTGGGGGCGACGGCGCTGGGGGTGAAGTCGATCGCGGTGCACGAGCAGGATGTGATCATCCGCACGGAGCGCGTGGACGATTTGATCAAGGCGTTTGAGGGAGTGCAGGGGACGCTGCGGCCGTTGTCGCCGAAGCCGGGCGATACGGCGGCGACGGTGTATTTCAGGCCGCCGTCGCAGTTCCTGGAGCCGGACACGCTACTGGCGGTGCTGCGGCGGAGATTTCACCGCGGAGACGCGGAGAGCGCAGAGAAAACTGCTGGATTGAAGACAGCGAACCGGCTCGGGCGCTAGTCGTCATTCGTCGTCATCGGAACCGGATGCGGCTGGGGATTCGGCCGCCTGCGTTCCGGGAATCATGCCGGGAAACCAGATCTCGCGGATGTCCTGCTGGTCGTTGACGCGGCGCATGAGGAGGTAGAGCAAAGTGCCGGCGGTAAAGAAGTAGGAGGCGACCCAGCCGGCGACGATCACTCGAAGGAACCAGACCCAGCCGAGGATGATGGAAGTCGCCGCGCCGTTCTTGGGACCGGGATCAAAGAGGTCGGAAAACCGTGCGTCGGGGAGTGCGGCGGTGCTGAGGCGGGCGGCGAGTTCGGCGCTGGAGTGCACGATCCAGTTGACGAACATGAACGCTATGACACCGATCAGAATCAGCACCGCTGCGTACAGGAGCAGGCGTCCCGGACGTCCGAGCAGGTAGGCGTAGACGCGCTGGACGGCGTCGGCGGCGTCGGTGCATTCGGCACTGACGGCGGGGATGAGCATGCTTGAACCGGCGGAAATGCCGACGAGCAGCAGCGTGATCAGTATGGCGACAAGGACCATCGGACCAAACAGAAGGGCGCCGACGACATCAACGCCCTTCGTGAACAACGTTGCGCCACCCACGGCGAGGAGCGCGATGCACAAAACGGCGACAAGAATCAGTGGGATCAGCAGGGCAAAGGTGAATGGCAGCCAGCGTTTCAGAGCGAAGCTCATTGACTCGCGGAATCCGAGCGCGAGGCTGCTGGCCGTGTCGACGGCGACGCTGCGGCTGATCGCTCCGCCGCAGATGCCGATGATGGGTGTCACAAGAACCAGGATGATGATCGTCGCGACGGGCGCTTCGGCGATTGCGGCCTGCCAACTACCGATGTGGAGCGTGTGCCATGCCGTCGCGGTGCGGAGCGGGCTGACGGTGATAGTCCCGGTAATGAGCGCCTCCGCGCTCGTCTGTTGGTGCTGTGCGAGGGCATCGATCGGTGATTGAAGCCCGATACGCGGGGCGCCAGCGCCGACGGCCCAGACGAGCAACCAGGCGGCGAGAACGAGCAGTGTTCCGGCGAAGACTCGCGAGGGATGCAGGCTCATCGAGAATGCCCGCAGGAGCTTGGGCCAGATTAGGCCGGCGGTGAGTTCGTCGAAGGTGACAGGGCCGCTCGGGCGTGGGTCAGGCATGCGAGTGAATGTACCCGGAAGGTCGAGCGCGAACGCTCAGCGGCGGCGCTTGGCGAGGGTGTTCGCGACGGCTTCCAGGAGGTCTTCGGGATCGGTCATGCGTCCGGGGCCGACGGCGCGGCAGGCCTGCCAGCCGTCGCCGGGGCCGACGAGGGTGAAGCCATCAGCATGGAGCTGTTTGGCGTTGCGCTGGGTCGCGGGTTGATTCCACATGACCTCGTTCATGCTCGGGGCGATCAGGACGGGGGTCTTGGTGCGATCGACGGCGCTGCAGATCAGGGTGACGACATCGTCGGTGATGCCGTGGGCGAGCTTGGCCATGCAGTCCATCGTGCAGGGGGCGATGATCATGAGATCAGCGGCCTTGGCGAGGCTGATGTGCTGGGGGTCCTGGCTCTCGATGTGTTCCCAGGGCGTCGTGTAGACAGGATTCGCGCTGAGAGCCTGGAAGGTGATGGGCGCGACGAATTTGGTCGCAGCGGGCGTCATGCACACGGTGACGTGGGCGCCGGCCTGCGCGAGGCGCGAGGTGAGCGTGCACACCTTGTAAACGGCGATGCCGCCGGTGACGCCGACGATGATGCGCGCGCCCTTGAGGGCGGCGTGATCGGCGGGTGGCGTGGGTGAGGTCATGCGTGAACCCTCGCTGCCTGCGCGGGGTTGTTATTCGTCGCTGTGGCGCGAGGAGCGGGTGCGGCGCTGCGGGGCAGCTTCGATGATCTGGCCCGAGGGGCTGGCGACGCCGGTCTCGTTGACGCCGATCTTGCCCTGCATGATCTCTTCGATGACGAGCTCGAGGTCGGAGCGGCCGTCGCGTTCGACCAGGGGGCGGGCGCCTTCCATGAGCTGTCCGAGGCGTCGCTGGATCAAGGCGCAGAGCTTGAAGCGTCCGCCGACCTTGTTCACAATCTCTTCGCCTTTGAGGGCATCGATCATCTGTGGGAAATCTCCGCTGGTGCGTCCTTAGAGGACGGGCTATACTTTGGTCGTCGCCGGCATGACGGCTCCACGGGTCCCCGAAGCGGGGGCTGCTGGGAGGGTCGAGCGGCGAATCGACAAGTGTACCGCTGAATCGTCCGGACCGCCAGAGGCCCCGGGGCGTGGTACGCGTTTACCCGAGAGGATAGGGGCACGCACCCAGATGTCTGCCACTGAGTTCAAGTTCGGCGATCGCGTCGTTCATTCAGGTCGTCCGGAGTGGGGTACGGGGGTTGTTACCGCCGTCCAACCGGTGGTTCACGAGGGCAAGACGGCCCAGCAGGTGACGCTTCGGTTCGACCGGGGCGGCCTGAAGACGCTGTCAACCGCGTTTGCCCTGCTGGAACACGCGAGCGAGGCGGCCCCGCTTGCCCAGGACGCGGCGGCGGAGCCCAAGGGCTGGCTGGACTCACTTGCGACGGATGACCCGTCGGAGGCGATGGCCCGGTTGCCCGAGGCGACGCGGGACCCCTTCACCTCGATCGCCAACCGGATCAAGGCGACGCTGGCTCTCTACCGGTTTACGGACCGGGGGGCCTCGCTCTTGGATTGGGCGGCGGCGCAGACCGGACTGGCGGACCCACTCTCGCGGTTCAACCGCCATCAGCTCGAGGTCTTCTTCAAGCGGTTTGCCAATGAGCGCGACGCCCAGCTCCGAAAACTGATCTTCGAGGGCAAGAAGCAGGATCCGCATGCCGTGGAGATGGTGATGGCGACGGCGCCGTCGGCGGCGAAGGACGCGCTGCGGCGCGTGTACGCGGATCGTTGAGCGTGTGCATCACGTCGGCATGAGCGGGCGAAGTTGCCCCGTTTGCGCGGGCGTCACGTCCGGAATCTGATTTCCGAGTGTTCTCGGGGCTGATCGCGCTGGCGTGCGTGTTTCCGCGTGATTCGCGGACCTGAAGGTTTGTCCAACTCCTACCTCCCGGGCACTTTGACACCGGCGCGTGTTGGCACGGCGTGTGTTGTACCTCTCCTGTCGCGGGCATCGGTCCGCCAACGGCTCGACATCCATAGACACGACACCGGGGGGAGAAGCACCATGAACGAGCAGGAGTTTCAGGCGAAGCTTGGAGAACTGATCACTCAGATCGAGCAGCTTCCGGCCGGTCCGCGTGCGGAACTCAGCAAGCTGGCGGAGGAAACGAAGAACCGTCACTCAAAGATCCGCCAGACCGTGAAGGACCTCCAGGACTCGCTGGACTACCTCCGGCTGAGCGTGAAGTACCTCGTGTTCGATCTCGAAGCAACGCGGCGCGAAAACGCGTACCTGCGGAAGATGCTCGAGCAGGCGCACCCCGGACAGAACGACGGCGAACGCGACACGGGCCCGGACCCCGAATAAACGCGGTCACGCAATAGAACAACTCAACTCCCTGTCAGTCAACTGAGAGGGGGAAGCAGACGCACGGCCTGGAGATGGGCCGTGACGTCATTTTTGCCGGGAGAGTTTCAACCGCAGAGACGCAGAGGACGCAGAGAGAATCAGGACCAACCACGGAGACACTGAGACACGGAGAGGGGATGTTGCTGGATTCAATCCAGATGATTTCTCTGCGATCTCTGCGTCTCTGCGGTGAAGACGTGCTTCATCCGCGCGTCAGGTTCTCGCGGCTGATCATAAGCTCCAGGGTCTGGGCGGCGAAGTCGGCGTCGCGGTCGTTGAGACGAGTGTAGAAGGGCAGCGCGATGGTGCGCTGGCTGATGCTCTCGGCGATGGGAAAATCGCCGGGGCCGAAGCCGAACATCTTGCGGTAGAAGGGCTGCAGGTGGATGCAGGGGAAGTAGGCGGCCGAGCCCACGTCATGACGGTGCATGCCCTCGATGATGCGGTCGCGCTCTTCTCCGGAGTAGCGATCTGAGAGGCGCACGACGAAGACGAACCAGCTCATCACTGAGCGATCGTCGATGGTCGGGAGGATGATGTCCTTGGTCGCCATGAAGCGTTCGATGTAGTGCTGGGCGACGCGCTGGCGGTTGGCGACGATCTCGTCGAGCCGGCGCATCTGCGCCACGCCGAGCGCGGCGTTGATCTCGGGCATGCGGTAGTTGTAGCCCAGGCGCTCGAAGGCGAACCATGAGCCGGTCGCGCCGCCCATGGTGCCGACGGCGCGGCCCTGGTTCCGGAGCGAGCGGCAGATGTTGGCGAGGCGCTCGTCGTCGGTGACGATCATGCCGCCCTCGCCGGTGGTGATCTGTTTGTTGGGGTAGAAGCCGAAGACGCCGATGTGGCCGTAGCCGCCGATGGGACGGCCGTCGTGGCTGCCGCCGAGACCTTCGCAGCAGTCCTCGATCAGCTTGATCTCATATTTGGCGGCAATGGACCGGTAGGCGTCCATGTGCTTGGGGTTGCCGAAGGTCTCGACCGCGAGGATGGCCTTGGTGCGCGGTGTGATCGCGGCCTCGACCTTCTCGGGGTCCATGTTGAGACTTTTGGTTTCGATGTCGACGAAGACGGGGGTGGCGCCGACGTAGAGGATCGCGTTGGAGGAGGCGATGAAAGAGAAGGGGGTCGTGACGACCTCATCGCCGGGGCCGACGCCGCAAGCGAGCATGGCCATGTGCAGGCCGGCGGTGCCGGAGGAACAGGCAATGGCGTGGCGACGCTCGGTGCGCGTGGCGACGAGGGTCTCGAAGGTCTCCTGCATGGGGCCGATCGAGAGACGGTTGGAGCGCAGGGCGCGGACGACCATCTGGATGTCGGCTTCGGTGATGTCGGGGAGGCTCAGGGGGATGTCGTCGACCATGGCGGGCTCCGGAACAACAGATGGTCGCCGCGAGTGTGGCGGCGTCTGTAGAACCATCGGCCGGGTCGCGCGGGCGCGTTCAGACGGAGGGGTTCCCGTTCACGCCGACTGCGTTGGCGTGGCCAGAATCGCTGCCCGGAGGCGGTCGTAGAGGTCGGCGAGGGAGACGGGGGCGCGTCCCGGTCCGCTGAGATCCGCGCAAAGAACGCCCTCGGCGACCTGGCGCTTGAGGCGCTGGCAGGCCGTGATGATGGTGGAGTGGTTGTCGCGACCCAAGGCCTTGGCGATCTCGGGGAAAGAATGGGTGGTGAGGTCGCGGGCGAGCGCGGCGGCGAGGGTACGGGCCAGCACGATGCGGCGGTGGCGTCCGACGGCGAGGACTTCGGAGGTCTGCACGCCGATCTCCGAGCAGACGATGCCGAGGATGTCGGCGATGCGGACGGGTCGCCGGGCGGAGGGGCGTGC
>JBGSZV010000060.1:0-8977 GCA_041750235.1 Phycisphaerales bacterium | reverse complement strand
GCGGCGCACGTTGCGGGCGGCCTTGCGGGGATCGGCGCGGCGCGGGTGATGCTGGGACGGCTCGTGCGGCACGAGAGCGTGAATCATGTCGCGACCGTGCCGGGACGGCTGGGCGCGAAGTGGGCATGGGGGATGGAAGTTCTGATCTCGTACTTGCTGATGAGCGGGGTGCTGTGGTTCAGCAACGATGAGCGCCTGGCGCCGCTCACGGGCGTTCTGGCGGGGGCCCTCGTAGCGATGTTCATCGTTGTGGCGGCGCCGGTGTCGGGGATGAGCATGAATCCGGCGCGGAGCCTGGCGTCGGCGGTGCCGGGTCGGGCGATGCGATGGCTGTGGATCTACTTCACGGCTCCGCCGCTGGGGATGATCTTGGCGGCGGTGGTGTTCGTCGCGGGTCAGGGGAGCAGCAGTGTTCGGTGCGCGAAGCTGTGCCATCTGGGGCACGAGCGGTGCATTTTTCACTGCGAGTACCCACGGGTAACGCCTGAGTCGGAACGGCATCCAAAGTGAGAACACGGCGCAGTTCCGCGCCGTTGAGGAGATTCACATGCGTCAGCAGTCGGTCGGGATGGCTCTGGTGCTCGCGATGGCGAGCGTGATCGGTGGATCGGTTGCGGTGGCGGCGTCACCGCATGATCCCGAGCTTGTGTGCCTGCGGGAGGACCATGGCTTCAAGCTGACTGACATTCCCACGGCGTATGTCGCGATTCACTTCCTGGGCGCGCCGGGGAGCGAGGAGGCGACAAAGGCACTGGAGGCGTATCGGGCGCGGCTGTGGGAGGTGGCGGGGATTTATCACGTGTTTGTGTGCCGTGGGGAACGGATGGCGGAGCACGGGGAGTGGGCCCAGGGCATCCCTGCGGATCGGCTGATGATCGCGATGGATTCGGATGGGAAGCTGGCGACGGAGCTGGAGGTCTCGGCGAGTGAGAGCGCGACGATCGTCCTTAATCGCGGGGGCGAGGAAGTGATTCGGGAGGTGCGCGGCGACCCGAAGGGTTGGATGTCGTTCGAGGAGTTCGCGAAGGTGGTCGGCGAGAAGACGCGGGCCGAGCCGGTGAAGCAGTACAACCTTCCAAAGGGGAGCACGCTGGCGGTGGAGGGGTATGACGTGGTGTCGTACTTCGCCGATGGCGTGGCGGCAAGGGGCGAGAAGGAACTGGCTTCGTGGTACCGCGGGGTGGAGTATCGATTCGCTACTCCGGAGCATCGCGAGGCGTTCGCGCGGAAGCCGGAGAAGTATCTGCCGACCTATGGCGGGTGGTGCGCGAGCGCGATGGGTGCGAAGGAGTCAAAGGTCGAGATCGATCCGAAGAACTTCAAGGTAAAGGATGGGCGGCTGTTCCTGTTCTACAAGAGCGCCTTTGGTGATGCGCTCAAAGATTGGAACAAGCACGAGGCGGAATGGGAGCCCAAGGCTGATGAGAACTGGCAGCGGGTGAGCGGGGAGACGAAGGGGGCTTAAGGGGTGGGTTCAGCGGGCGGGGTTCTTCGGTCGATGTGATAATGATTCCGGTTCGACTCCCAGGAGTGTGCGCGTGGCAAAGTCTGAGACGAAGCTTGCAGCGGGGATCTGGGGGACGGCCGAGGGTCGGCGTCTGGATGAGGACGTCAAGCGAGCCAAGAACTGGAAGCGCTGGGGGCCGTACCTGGCTGATCGCCAGTGGGGCACCGTGCGCGAGGACTACTCCGCCGACGGCGATTGCTGGAACTACCTCCCGCACGATCACGCGCGGAGCCGGGCGTATCGATGGGGCGAGGATGGGCTGCTGGGGATTACGGACCGTGAGTGCCGTCTGTGCTTCGGGCTGGCGCTGTGGAACGGCAAGGACCCGATTCTGAAGGAGCGTCTGTTCGGCTTGACGGGTCCGGAAGGGAATCACGGCGAGGACGTCAAGGAGCAGTACTTCTATCTGGATTCGACGCCGACCCATTCGTACATGAAGGCGCTCTACAAGTATCCGCAGGCGGAGTTCCCGTACACGCGACTCGTGGAAGAGAATCGGCAACGTTCGAAGACGGACCCGGAGTTCGAGCTCGCTGACACGGGCGTGTTCGACGCGGGGCGGTACTGGGATGTGTTCGTCGAGTACGCCAAAGGCGGACCGAATGACATCCTGATCAAGGTGCGGGTGTGCAATCGCGGACCGGAGGAAGCAGAACTGCACCTGCTGCCTTCGCTGTGGTTCCGGAACTCGTGGAACTGGGGCTGCACGCACGAGGGGTGTGACATCACGCGGCCACGGATTCGTCCGGATGCGGGCGGCGGGCTGCAGGCGCGGCATTCGACGCTGGGGCGGTACGTGATGGCGGTGGGCGATGGTCCGGACGGCGTCCGGCCAAAGCTGCTCTTCACGGAGAACATGACGAACGCGAAGCGGCTGTTCAACACGGAGAACGAGACCGCGCACGTGAAGGATGCTTTTCACGAGTGCGTGGTGAACGGGCGTGCCGAGGCGGCGAATCCTTCGGAGATCGGCTCCAAGGCTGCGGCGTGGTACCGATTGAAAGTTCCGGCGAAGGGCGAGGTGACGATCCGGCTGCGGTTGAGTGATGAAGAGGAAGCGGTGCGTGACCCCTTGGGGGCGGGCTTTGAGAAGGTGTTCTCTGAACGGCTGCGCGATGCAGATGAGTTCTTCGGGGCCGTCGGCGCGGGGGAGCTGGATGCGGACCGTGCAAACGTGGTGCGACAGGCCTTCGCCGGGCTGCTGCACACCAAGCAGTACTACCACTATGTGATCGAGGATTGGATCAAGGGAGACTCGACACAGCCGCCGCCGCCACGATCCCGCAAGAGCGGACGGAACAGTGACTGGGGGCACCTGTTCAATCGAGATGTGATCTCGATGCCCGACAAGTGGGAGTACCCGTGGTACGCGGCGTGGGACCTGGCGTTCCACACGATTGCTTTCGCTCGCGTGGACCCCGAGTTCGCGAAGGAGCAGTTGATGCTGTTCCTGCGCGAGTGGTACATGCACCCCAACGGTCAGATCCCGGCGTACGAGTTTGCGTTTGGGGACGTAAACCCGCCGGTGCATGCGTGGGCGTGCTGGCGGGTGTACAAGATGACGGCAAAGGACGGCAAGCGCGACCGAGAGTTCCTGGCGCGATGCTTCCAGAAGTTGCTCATCAACTTCACATGGTGGGTGAACCGCAAGGACTTCAGCGGACGACACCTGTTCTCCGGTGGGTTCCTGGGGCTCGACAACATCGGCGTGTTTGACCGGTCGAAGCCGTTGCCGACGGGCGGGACGCTGCAGCAGGCCGATGGTACGGCGTGGATGGCGTTCTACTGCGGGACGATGCTGTCGATGGCGCTGGAACTGGCGCAGGACGATGTGGCATACGAGGACATGGCGTCCAAGTTCTTCGAGCATTTCATCGCGATCATCGACGCGATGAACACGCTGGGCGGCAGCGGGTTGTGGAACGAAGAGGATGGGTTCTACTACGACCAGATCCGGATCGACAATCGTTCGATTCCCATGCGGCTGCGGTCGCTGGTGGGGGTGGTGCCGTTGCTTGCGGTGGAAGTGCTGGAGGATCGCAAGCTGGTGAACCTCAAGGGGTTCCTCAAGCGCACGCGTTGGTTCATGGAGCATCGCAAGGATCTGGCGCGGCATGTCTCGCTGCTGACGCGGCACGTGGAAGATGAGGAGCATCATCACCATGCGCTCCTGGCGGTGGCGTCCAAGGACCGGTTGCAACGGGTCTTGAAGTACGTGCTTGATGAGAAGGAGTTTCTGTCGGAGTACGGGGTGCGGTCGCTGTCGAAGTTCCACGGCGAGAACCCGTACGTGTTCCGGGTGAACGGCGATGAGCACCGGGCGGAGTACACGCCGGGTGAGTCGACGACGGGGCTGTTCGGCGGCAACTCAAACTGGCGTGGGCCGATCTGGTTCCCGCTGAACTATCTGTTGATCGAGGCGTTGGAGCGGTACGACCACTACTACGGGAACGACATGGTCGTTGAGTGCCCGACAGGATCGGGCAAGTGGGTGACGCTGGATGTGGTGGCGAATGAGCTTCGGTCGCGCCTGTCATCGCTCTTTACGCGCGGCGCGGATGGCACACGGGCGTGCCACGGCAAGGACCAGCGGTTTGCAAAGGACCCTCACTGGAAGGACCTCCTGCTGTTCCACGAGTACTTCCACGGGGACAGCGGCCTGGGACTCGGCGCGACCCATCAGACAGGGTGGACAGCGCTGGTGGCGCCGGTGATCCTGGATCCGTGCCGTCGGTGCAGTCACCCGGAGGGTGCCAGCTCTGAGTTCAAGGTTGGCGCGGGTGCGTGAAGGTGATGGTGGCAGGCAGTGAGGTGATCCGGACGGCGTTGTTCTCGACTGGCAGCGCTGCCGCGTCGGCATTGACTGCGGACGCCACGGTCACGCCGAACCCGGGATGTATCAGAATGCCGCCGGCGGGGGGTTGGCGGAGGCCGCGGATCGAGACGGTGGTCTGGTCGGCGGTTCCGGTGAACGTGATATCGCACACGCCGAAGTAGGTGGTGAGGGCGTTGACGCGTGCGCCCTTGGCGGATTCGATCCATTCACGCGGCAGGCCGGCGCCGACGATGAGCGTGTCATCCTTCTCGTAGGCGAAAAGGTTGCGGAAACACTTGACGTAGTCGCTGCCGACCCACGTGTGCGGGATGTCGCCGGCGAATCGGGCGAGGCGGGTTTCGCGGTAGGTGATCTCGGGCCAAGCGTTCCATGCCTGCGGGACGCGGTTGTCGAGGAAGTAGGTGAGCAGGGCGTGGGCCCGCTGCGGCTGGCCGAGCATGAGGAAGCTGGTGGCGTTGCGGATCTCGTAGGGGGTGTAGTCGAACCAGCTCCGCTGGCTCTGGCGACGTTCCTCGAAGCAGTTCCAGTAGAGGTCAAATGTGTTGCGCAGCGGTGTGGCGGGAATGAAGGCTTCCAGATGGCCGGGGAAGATGCCGGAACTGGTGGAAGTTGGGTCGAAGTCGCCGAGTTCGACGCAGCCGGGGATGTACGCCAGCTTCTTGTCCTCGAGAGACATATTGAGCGACGCGGTGAGCGAGGCGCCGAAGCTGTCGCGGAGGACGGCGAATCGAGCGGCTTCCTCTGACTGATCGAGGCGATCGGCGATGTAGACGGCGTCGATCAAGCCGCGCAGGGTGAAGAAGTTGTCCCAGTGCGAGTGCATGGGCTTGGCGGAGTATCCCTCGTGGCTGATGGACTCGGGCATGAGGCCGAGTTTGGCCTGTTCGGAGCGGGGTCCTTTCGCGTATTCGTCGGTGAGGCGCTGGTTGCGCAGAAACTCGATGTAGCCGACGGCAGCGCGGACGTGGGGCCAGTGCTTGGTGAGGAACTTGTCGTCGAGTTGGAAGCGGTCGTAGGTGGCGACGGCGTAGAGGTATTGGCCGTGGGAGTCGTTTTCGGGAACCGGGTCGGGGCCGCGGGTGTCGACGACGCAGGGGATCTTGCCGTTGTCGTACTGGAAGTCGGCGTACCAGTTGATGAGGTCGCGTGCGGCGTCGGCGCGGCCGGCGTACAGGAGGGCGGTGGAAGTGAGGCTGCCGTCGCGGATCCAGGTGCGCTCGTAGGTGCGTGAGCCAGGCTGGATGGATGGGCCGTCGCGGTTGATGAGGATGTAGGCGAGTGTGGAGCGGTAGGCGTTGAGGTGGCGCTGCGCGGCGGGGGGGAGTTCGTAGCGGACGCGGTCGAGGGTGGAGCGCCAGTAGGTGGTGGTGTCGGCGAGGGTGTCGGAGGAGAAGGAAGGGGTGCCGAGGTCGCCTTTGAAGGTGGTTGCGACGCGCACTTCGGCGGAGGCGCCGGGCTCGAGGTCGAGGGGGAACGTGAGGACACCCGAGGCGAGGCCGGCGTCGTCGGAGAGCTTGCGAGTTGGGGGCGTTGTGCCGTTCTCAAGGAAGCGGGTGATGTCGCCGCGGGCGAAGGTGGTCACGCCGAGGGAGGCGGGAACGCGATCGGCGGTGAAGCGCTGGTCTTCGTTGATGATGAGGCCGTTGCCATCGGCGCGGATGGTTCGGATCCGGGCGACACCGCCGGAGATGTTGAGGTCCTGCCACGGCGGGAGAACTTGGAAGGGGCGAGCGGCGACGGCGAGGGTGATGGTGCGCTTCTGGCCGGCGCGGTTGGTGACGCGGTAGCGGGTTTCGAGGTGAGAGGCGTCGGCATCGCCGGGTGCGAAGGCGGTGATGTCCAACGTGACACGGGCGGTTTCGTAGTTGAGATGAACGCTCGGGATGGGCAGGGCGCTTTCGGCGAGGGAGTGGGTCGCGGTGGCGTCGGCCCAGGTGAGGAGGCGGTTGTCGGCGAGGAGGAAGGGTTCGAGGGAGAACGAGGTCTTATCGGTTTCGACCTGGCCTTCTTCGTTGATGAGTCCTTCGCGGCGATGGGCGTCCGCGCCGATGACGGTCCAGAAGGACTGCTCGCCGGTGGCCCAGCGGGGCAGTCGCCCACGCGGGAGTTCGGACGCGATGGCGCGGAACATGGCGCTGGGCGACGCGTTGAAGGCGATATCGCGAACACGGATGGAGCGCAGCGTGTCGGCCGGTTGCGCGGGGCTTCGCAGCGCGACGCGCAGGTAGCGGGCCTCGGATTCGGGGAGGGGCAGGTCGTGGCGTCCGCCGAGGGCTTCGCGCGATGTGGCGATGGTGACCCACTGGAAGGTGTTGTCGGAGGTTTGAATGTCGTAGTCGGGGGCGGCGGCGGTGTCATCCCAGGCAAGGGTGAGGCCGGCGAACTCGCGGAGGGTTTCGAAGTCGAGTGTGAACGATGGCTTGGCGTCGTTGGGGTCGGGGGACCAGTTCACGATCGCGTCGTCGGGGAGCGTGTCCGGGAGCGCAGCGCGGGCGGATGAGGCCAGAACAAGCGGGGGCGCAACGGGGCCGGATGATGGCGGCGGGAGTTCCTGAATGGTGAGGTTGTCGATGTAGATGCTGCCCTTGCCGCCGGTGGCGGAGGCGATGGCGAACTCAATCGCGCCGAGGCGTTCGATGGGCTTGTCGGCGCCCGCGGGTCCCCACGCAAACGAGATGTGGCGGGTCCGATCGACGAGCGTGGTCCACGAGGTAGGGAACTCGAACGCACGCCGGTTGTGCCACCAGACGTTGTCGCCGGTGTGGTCGATGAGTTTGAACTCGAGGTTGTTGACGGGGGTGCCAGCGTCGGCGCGGATGTCAAAGGTGATGCGGTAGTTCGCAGGAAGCGGGATGTCGAACTTTCGACGGGCGATGCAGTAGCCGCTGCCCTTGGTGAAATCGAAGTCGAGGCGCATGGCCCCGCCGTCACGTCCTTGGGCGGGACGAATCGTGAGATTCACGCCATCAGAGGTGACGGGGGACCACCCGGAAGGGTCGGCGAAGTCATCCAACGTGGTGGTCTGCTGGCCCTGTGAAGAAGCCGTGAGAAAGAGGAAGACGAGGGCGGAAATGGTGTGGATCATTGGATGAAACCGCTTACAGTATGACAGAGTGAGCCCGATTGGTCAAGATGGCCGGCGTCGGGCGGGGCATTCCGGGTTCCCAAGCTTACGAGGAGCGACTGGTGGCATTTCCGAACGGTTTTCTTTGGGGTGCGGCATCGTCGGCGTACCAGGTTGAGGGCGGGGCGGCGGCGGATGGTCGCGGGCCGTCGGTGTGGGACGTGTTCGCGCACACCCCGGGGAAGACGTGGGAGGGTCACACGGGGGATGTGGCGTGCGACCACTACAACCGGTACCGCGACGATGTGGGGCTGATGAAACAAATCGGTCTTCAGGCGTACCGGTTCAGCGTGTCCTGGTCGCGGGTGCTGCCGGAGGGAACGGGGCGGGTCAGCGAGAAGGGGCTTGGGTTTTACGACAAGCTCGTGGATGAGCTGCTGGCGGCGGGGATCCAGCCGTGGCTGACGTTGTTCCACTGGGACTACCCGTACCACCTGTTCAAACGCGGCGGGTGGCTGAACCGCGAGAGCGTGGAGTGGTTCGGCGAGTACACGCAGGTCATCGTGGATCGCTTGAGCGACCGGGTGTCGCACTGGATGACGCTGAACGAGCCGCAGTGCTTCATCGGCGGCGGTCCGGAGCATCGGCCGTTGCAGCCCGGATGGTCGCCGACGTTTGCGCAGCGGCTGTCGATGGTGCATCAGGCGCTGATGGCCCACGGACGCGGGGCGCAGGTGATCCGGGCGCGGGCGAAGACCAAGCCGAGCGTTGGCTGGGCGCCGTGCGGGGTGACGAGTCATCCGGTTTCAGGCGATGAGCAGGACATCACGGCGGCCCGGTTGCGTACGACAACGGTGGTGGACCGAGATCTGTGGAATAACGCTTGGTATTCGGATCCGGTGTGTCTGGGGCAGTATCCGGAGACGGGGCTGAGGTTGTTTGGGAATGATGTGCCGCAGATCATGCCGGGCGATCTGGAGCTGATGCACCAGCCGATGGATTTCTACGGCATCAACATCTACAACGGCCAACCGACGCGGATGGGCGCGAAGGGTGTGCCGGAGAAGGTGGAGCGACCGGTCGGATTCCCGAAGACAGCGTTCCACTGGCCGATCGAGCCCGAGAGCCTGTACTGGGGACCCAAGTTCGTCTACGAGCGGTACCGGATCCCGATGTACATCACGGAGAACGGGCTTTCGTGCGCGGATGTGCTGTCGCTGGATGGTCAGGTGCACGATCCGCAGCGGATCGACTTCACAACGCGGTACCTGCGCGAGTTGAAGAGGGCGTGCGCGGAAGGGATTGACGTCCGCGGGTACTTCCACTGGTCGATCATGGACAACTTCGAATGGGAAGAGGGCTACAAGCAGCGCTTCGGGATGGTGTTCGTGGACTACATCACCCAGCAGCGCGTGCTGAAGGACTCGGCGAAGTGGTATGCGGGGGTGATTCAGTCGAACGGCAGTGGCGTCTGATCACGGCCGGCCGGACTGGCGGATGACCAGCGTGCTTGCGAGGCGGACGCGCTGGGGGGCGGCGTCGGGATCGTCGATGCGGCGGACGAGCGCGG
>JBGSZV010000059.1:0-10037 GCA_041750235.1 Phycisphaerales bacterium | reverse complement strand
CTCGCCAAGCTCCCCGGCCTCGCCTATGCCGTCGCCTATCCCGGCGGCGTCATCGGTGTGCTCCTCTGCATGCTCACGCTCCGTCGCCTCTTCCGCAAAGACCCGCAAGCCGAAGCGAGCGACCTCCAGCGCGAATCCCGCGACGCCGCGCCGCGCCGCGAGCAGGTGAACCTCCGCATCACCAATCCCAATCTCGAAGCCATCGAACTTCAGCGCATCCCCGGCCTCGCGTCCAGCGGTGTCACCATCAGCCGCGTTGAGCACAACGGCAAAGTCGTCGTGCCCACCGGTCGCACCACGCTCGCCCTCGGCGACACGCTCCTCGCCGTCGGACCGATCGATCAACTCGAATCCCTGCGCATCGTGGTGGGGGAGGTCTCCGACCGCGACCTCCGCCAGATGGAAAGCGACATCACATTCCGTTGGCTCACCGTCAGCAGCAAACGCGCCACCGGAAAAAACACCCGCGAACTCGGCCTCGGCGCGCACCTCGGCGTCCGCATCACCCGCATCCGCCGCGCTGATGTCGACATGCCCCCCGTTGACGATGTCACGCTCCACCCCGGCGATCAACTCCTCGCCGTCGGCTCAGCCGCATCGCTGGCCCGCGCCGCCGCGGAAGTCGGCGACTCACCCAAGCGCCTCGAAGAACCCGAACTCGTCCCGATGTTCATCGGCATCGTCCTGGGCATCGTCGTCGGCAGCATCCCCATCGCCATCCCCGGTCTCCCCGCCGGCGTCCGCCTCGGTCTCGCCGGCGGCCCACTCGTCGTCGCGATGATCCTCGCCCGCATCCAGCGCGTCGGCCCGCTCCAATGGTTCCTCCCCCGCTCCGCGAGCCTCATCCTCAAAGACCTCGGCATCACCCTCTTCCTCGCCAGCGTCGGCCTCGCTTCCGGCGATCGCATCGCCGAAGTCCTCACGTACGGCCACGCCCTCGCCTGGCTCGGCTGGGGCTTCGCCATCACCACCATCCCCGTCCTCCTCATGGGGATTTTCGCCCTGGGCATCCTGAAGATGCGCTACCTCACCCTCTGCGGCATCATCGCCGGCAGCATGACCGACCCCCCCGCGCTCGCCTTCGCCAACGCCCAGGCCGACTCCGAAGCGCCCTCCGTCGCCTACGCCACCGTCTACCCCCTCGCCATGATCCTCCGCGTCATCGCCGCCCAGCTCATGATGCTGTGGTGGCTGCTATAGAAATTTTCAGTAACCATTTGCAAGTTGCGATGCAGGCGTCAAGCAGACATGAACCACATCGCACAATTTTACGAGTCCCAAACACGATCATTGGCCGCCAGTTGAAACCACAAGAGCGCTCGATACGTATGGTCGGGCAATGCACCTGAACACGGAGCGAGCCATGATAAAGACGATCTCTCTGTTCGCCTTCGCATTTGTATTACCGATTTCATCTCCGTCCGCGCTCTCGTCAGTGGTTGTGCTGGCTCGCGCGGGCGACACCATTGAAGGTCAGGCTGCACTGGAAATACTGCGAGCTCCAAGTATCAGCGGCGATGGAACGGTGGCGTTTCCAGCCCGGCTGGACAATGGTTCACTTGGGATTGTCTTAATTTGTGTCGATGGAACACGACAGATCCTGGTAGATGGAGATCCTGTTCGCGGACTAGACGATGCGGCGTGGAGAAGCTTCAGCAACACGACTCCGACTATCGCCGGAGGTGGGAGTGTTTTGTGGCCAGTGCTGCTCACGGGGCCCGGACTACCAAGCCAAGGACTTACAGGGGTGATTGGCGGCCCGCTCAATGATGTCCGCCTCATCTTTCAAGGTGACACCTACGCGAATGGCCTTCCTCCCGGCTGGCGCGTCCGAGTCCGAAGCGCGCGCTATAGCCCAATGGCATCGACGGTACTGCTCGGGTCCGCATATGCGCCTGAAGGAGATGTTCCAACGTCAGTACTCCTGCTTGAGGGCGATCCCATTCCGAGTGTGCTCGCAATCGCAACCGGAGCAGCGCCGGGACTGCCGTCCGGCGAAGTAGTGGGAGCAATCGGCAACGTTTCCATGAACGACCATGGCGTTGCTGTCTTCGCTAGCGAATCGGGTATCTGGCTCGTGGAGGGAGAAACCCTCGTTTCCATTGCCGTCAAAGGTGATCCGGTGCCATTTCTCCCAGGTCACACCTTCACGGGTGGTTTTGCCGATGCGGCGATGAATAACCACGGAGAAGTCGTCGCTTACGCAGAGGTTTCCGGAAATGATGGGGTCATATTCACCGGCTTGCCGGGGGACTTACGCGAAGTGGCGCAGCTCAGACACTTGCCCGATCTGCCCAATGGCGAAGCGCCGGACACTCTCTTTCAAGGTCCTATTATCAATGCCAATGGAACCATTGCATTTGTTCTGAATTCCGGCCCAAGTGATACGTATCGACCCGCAGGCGTGTACGTCACGACGGGCAATTCGCTAACGAGAATCGTCGCGTTTGGCGATCCGGTTCCCGGCTACCCAGTCGACTGGACGTTTGGGGAGGTCAGTTTCAACCGAATTCAAATGAATGCCCGAGATCAGATCATTTTCCAGGCCAACTTGAATCCACCAACTGGCTTTCCGCGGGTCCCATCTCTTTGGGGATGGTCTCCCGGCCAAGGCTTGTTCTTGCTCACTGCAGGGGACCGCAGCTTGGAACTTGTCACAGGAGAGACGGTAGGTGGCGACAAAGTCATTCACGCCTTCGCTGAAGGCACGCAGAGTGAATCGTCCGGCGGGCAGGATGGCGCGATCAGATTACTCTCAGACAATGGTCAAGCGGTGTTTGCCATATTTGAATCCGTGCAACGCCAGTACATCGTCGCCCTTACCCTCCCCGGCATCGGCGACATCAACGCCGACGGCCTCATCACCGGCGCCGACCTCTCCGTTCTCCTCAGCCAGTTCGGAAACAACGTCAAACCCGGCGATTCCGGCGATTTCAATCTCGACGGCCTGGTGACCGGCTCCGACCTCTCGGTCCTGCTTTCAGCGCTCGCGAACCAGAACTAGCCCCAACCGGCCGTCATCCAGCCGATACAACTGAAGATGACCGCCCCCGGCCAATCCCACGGCCCCTTAACCCCCGACCACCTCCAGCAGCTCACCGCCGCCAAGGCGCGCGGCAAGGCCATCCGCCGCGCCTGCACTTTCAGCCGCTTCAACGCCTGGACCCTCGCATTCTTCGCGGCGATCTCCACGCTCATCCTCTTCATCAACCTCCTGATCGGCGGCCTCACCTTCACCGCCGTCTTCATTACCCTCGCGCTGGCGGCAACCACCGTCGTCGAGTTCATCTATGGCACACGCCTCAAACGCTTTCACACCGGCGCCGCCCGCGCCATCGGCTGGAACCAGGCCGCCCTCGGCATCGCCATCGCCCTCTACTGCGCCATGCGCATCTGGAGCCTCACCCACGGCGAACAACTGCTCAGCGACCCAACCGTCGCCGAAGCAGTCGGGGCTGACATGATCGACATGCTCAGCCACGTCGCCGTCGCCACCTACGCCGGCATCGCCGCTCTCGTCCTGATCTATCAGGCCCTCGTCGCCGTCTACTACGTCCGCCTCGAACCCAAAGTCGCCGCCTACAAACGCGACACCCCAGCCTGGGTCATCGACGCCCAGCAACGCGGTGTCGTCGCCTAATTCCTCTTGCCAGTGCCTGATGCCTAGTGCCTAGTGCCCACTGCCCACTGCCCACTGCCCATTGCCCATTGCCCACTACCTCATCCCCCCACAAACTCCCCAATCCTCCCCATCCCCTTCCGGATCGCGTCATCGCTGCAGGCGAAGCTGATCCGCACGCACTTCTCCCCGCCCGATCCAAAGTCCTCGCCCGGCACCACGGCCACATGCTGCTCCTCCAGCAGCGCCGCCGCCCATTCCATCGCCGAGTTGATCTTCTTCCCCCCCGCGCTCGTCTTCCCGAAGTGCGCGCTGATATCCGGGAACAGGTAAAACGCCCCCGTAGGCCGCGGGCACACCATCCCCGGGATCTTCTTCGCCAAGCCGTAGATCAGTTCCGCCCGCTGCGCAAACGCCTGCCGGAACCGCTCCACATCCGCATCGCACTGCGTAATCGCCGTGCGGATCGCTGGCAAAATGAATGTCGGGATCGCCGTCGTGCTCTGGGATTGCAGCGTCGCGCACGCCTTTGCCACCGCGAGCCCGAATGCGCCGCTCCCCCCCTGATACCCGATGCGCCACCCCGTCATCGCGTACGCCTTCGACAACCCGTTCACCGTGATCACGCGCTCAGCGATCTCCGCCATCGAGCCCAGCGAGAAGTGGGGGACCCCGCCGAAGATCACCTTCTCGTACAGCTCATCCGAGATCACCACCAGTTCCGGTGCGACCGTCTTCGCCGCTTCCGCGACGACGCGCCCAATCGCCTTCAACTCCTCCGGCGAGTACATCGTGCCGCACGGGTTGCTCGGCGAGTTGATCACCAGCACCCGGCTGTTCGGCGTGATCGCCCGCTTCAACTGCTCCGCCATGATCTTGAAGTCGCCCGCCGCCGTCGTCGGCAGTTCGACCACCTTCCCCCCCGCGAGCTGCACCTGCGGCGCATAGCTCACCCACGCCGGCACCGGCAGCAAAACCTCCTGCGCTGACTCACTCGGCTTGGGAGCATCCAGCAAACACTGGAACAGGTTGTAAAGGTTGTGCTTCCCCCCCGAGCTGATCACGATGTGATCCGCCGTGCACTCGGGAATCCCGTTCTCCCGCGTCAGCTTCTCCGCGAGCACCTTCCGCGTCGCCGGATCGCCCGGCACCGGGCAGTACTTGGTCTGCCCTCCCTTGAGCGCCTCCCACGCCGCCTGCTTGATCACGTCGGGCGTATCGAAGTCCGGCTCGCCCGTCGCAAATGACAACACGTCCACACCCTGCGCCTTCAGCGCCGCCGCCTTGGCGTTTACCGCCAAAGTCGCCGACGGCTTGAGCGCCCGCACCCGGAAGGAAGTCTGCATCCCCAAAATGTAGCGACACACGCCCCCGCGTGAATCCCCGCTACCGCACCCGCTTGTACGGCGAGTAATCCGACCCCGCCCGGTCCACCGGCATCAGCACCATCGCCGTATGCCCCGGAACCTCCACCTCGATCATCCCCGAGTGCAGCGCCACCTCCCGCCCCGACAACTGGTCCACTAGCGGCGCGAAGTTCATCAGCTTGCTGTCCCGCACCGACACCACCTCCGTCACCGGAAGCGCCGTCACGTTCGCCACCACCACCACCGTCTCGTTCCACTTGTCGGTGTGCCGCTGGAACGCCAGCAGCGTGTCGCAGTCCAAAAGCCGCCATTCGCCCACCCGCAGCGCACGGCTCCTCTTCCGGATCTCCACCAGCTTCCGGAACCACTGGTAGTCCTCGTTCTCCTCATTCACCAGGTCCCACCGCATCGGCGCCCGGTTCAGCGGGTCCCCCCCGCCCTCCATCTCCACCTCGGTCCCGTAGTACACGCACGGCGCCCCCGGCAGCGTGAACTGCAGCACCCGTGCCATCCGCCGCAGTTCCTTCTCCCCCAGCACATTCGCCAGCCGTTCCGTGTCGTGGTTGTCCAGCACCAGCCACGACCGCAGGATGTTCTCCAGCCCCGTGTCCGCGATCATCGAGTCCAGCAGCCGCCCGGCCCTTCGCCCCGACAGCTTCCCGTGCAGGTAATCCAGCACAATCTGCCGCGCATGGAAGTTCATCACCCCATCGAGGGACGGCATCCACTGCTCCGGGTAGTTCCAGATCTCCCCGATCACCGCCGACCCGGGCTTCTCCGCGTGCGCCGACTTCGTCAGCGCATCCAGATACGCAAACCCGATGTCGTACGCCACATCCAGCCGCCATCCGTCGATCCCGTCCCGCAGATACCCGCGCACCACCGAGTCCTTCGACTCCCAGATGTACGCCCGCACCTCGGGGTTGTCGAGGTTCAGCTCCGGCAGGTTCGGCACGTTGTACCAGGCGCGATAGCCGTGCTGATACGACGAATCAAAGAAGAACCACGACCGGTACTTCGAAGCCGGATCGCGCATCGCCTCCTGGAACATCGGCGCTGTCCGCCCCACGTGGTTGAACACCCCGTCGAGCATCAGCTTCATCCCCAGCGCGTGACACGCCTTGGCAAGGTCCGCCACGTCCGCTCGCGTGCCGTACTCCTCCGACACCGCCGCGTAATCCTGCGCGTCGTACTTGTGGTTGGTGAACGCCTGATGGATCGGGTTGAGGTACAGCACATCCGCCCCCAACTGGTCCACATGGTCCAGCCGCTCCCGCAGCGAAATCAGGTCGCCCCCCCAGAAAGCGATCTCGTGCGTGTAGCACCCCGGGTCGTCCGTCCGCTCCCCGCGCTCGGGCAGTTCGTCCCACCCATGCAGCGTCTTGGGGGCCGCATACAGGTGCCGTTTGGCCTCCAGCCGCTCCGGGCTCGCCGGCGCATACCGGTCCACCAGCAGGTGGTACACCACCGGCCCGATCCGCCAATCCGCCTCCCGGGCCTCCAGAACCGGCCCCAGGGCCCGATCCGCCGCATTCGCGAAATCCGGATTCGTCACAGGCACGGTCCTCCCCGAATGGCCGCACCCGGCCAACCCCACACCCAGTATCATCACGCCAACTCTCACGCCGACCACCCTACCCGACCCCTCTCCGCCTGCCACCCCTCCAAAACCCTTCCAGCCTCATCCCGCGTCAAGTTGCCCCATTGGCCCCGATCCGTTACCATCCCCCGTCTGAAATCCGTTGTGAACCAAGGTCTTTGACTGAGTCGAGAGCAAGCGACGATGGCTATCTCTGTTGAACGTCGGGCGGTTATTGTCAATGAGTACAAGCGGCACGAGGGCGACTCCGGGTCTCCCGAGGTCCAGGTCGCTCTGCTGACGGAGAACATCCGTGAGCTGACCGAGCACCTCAAGGAGCACGATCACGACTATTCCAGCCGTCGTGGTCTCAATGGCATGGTGAGCCGGCGGACCCGTCTGACCAGCTACCTCATGAAGACGGACCGCGAGCGGTACCTCTCCCTGATCAAGCGTCTCGGCCTGCGCAAGTAATCGCAGGCCTTTTTCTTCGTATTCGTCCCACACACCGGGCGCAAAGTCGGTCGGCGGTGGCAGTAGGCAGTTCGCAGTTCCCACCACTGCGCCCTGCCTTCTGCCTCAGCGAAGGCCGGTGGCGCAGCCCACCATAGCGCGATGTTCGGCCGGCGCTCACCCCGTCGGCTCCCGCGCGGTCATTGAGGCAGAACCATGGCATACATCAAAGTTGAACGTGAAATCGGCGGACGCACGCTGACGCTCGAGACCGGCAAGATCGCCAAGCTCGCCACCAGCGCGGTCATGGCCACCTACGGCGGCACCACCGTCATGGCCACCGTCATGCGGGCCAAGCCCCGCGAAGGCCTCGACTTCTTCCCCATGCAGGTCGACTACCGCGAGAAGACCAGCGCCGCGGGCAAATTCCCCGGCGGCTTCCGCAAGCGCGAAGGCGCCCCCAACGAAAAAGAAATCCTCACCATGCGGATGATCGATCGCCCGATCCGCCCGCTCTTCCCCGATGGTTTCATCGATGAAGTCCAGATCCAGTGCTGGGTCATGAGCCACGACGGCGAAAACGACAGCGATGTCCTCGCCGGCACCGCCGCTTCCGCCGCGCTCGCCATCTCCAACGCCCCCTTCGAAGGCCCCATCGCCACCGTCCGCATCGGACGCATCCACACCGACGACGGCCCCGTCTTCGTCGTCAACCCCACCGTCACGCAGATGGAGTACAGCGACCTCGATCTGGTCCTCTCCGGTCACGCCGACGGCCTCAACATGATCGAAGTCGGCGCCGCCGAACTCCCCGACGAACACGTCCTCGCCGCCATCGACTTCGGCTACGAGCACATCCGCCACACCCTCGGCCTCATCGAGGAACTCGTCGCCGCCGTCAAGCCCGTCAAGGACCCCGGCACGCTCAACCTCCCCTCCGAGGAAATCCAGGCCAAGGTCAAGAAGCTCTGCTTCGACGAACTCCTCACCGCCCGCCAGATCCCCGGCAAGACCGCCCGCAGCGAGAAGGTCGCCGAGATCAGCAAGAAGCTCCTCGACGAGCACTTCCCCGAGCTCACCACCGGCAACGTCGAAGCGTGGAAGGAATCCACCAAGCGCCGGGGCCAGGCCAAGGAAGCCTTCCGCACCCTCGAGAAGAAGGTCACCCGCAAGCTCATCGTTGAGAAGGGCATCCGCGCCGACGGCCGCAAGTTCGAGCAGATCCGCCCCCTCACCATGGAAGTCGGCGTCTTCCAGCGCACCCACGGCTCAGCGCTCTTCCAGCGCGGCGAGACCCAGTCGCTCGTCAGCGCCACCCTCGGCACCGGCCGCGACGAGCAGATCGTCGACGGCCTCACCCCCGAGTACAGCAAGAAGTTCTACCTCCACTACAACTTCCCGCCCTTCTCCGTCGGTGAAGCCGGCCGCATCATGGGCCCCGGCCGCCGCGAAATCGGCCACGGCGCGCTCGCCGAACGCTCGCTCCTCGGCGTTCTTCCCAGCCCCGAAGAGTTCCCCTACACCGTCCGCATCGTCAGCGACATCACCGAGTCCAACGGCTCGTCGTCCATGGCCTCCGTCTGCGGCGGCTGCCTCGCGCTGATGGACGCCGGCGTCCCTATCAAGAACACCTGCGCCGGCATCTCCGTCGGTCGCTTCACCGATGAGAACGATCAGAACGAAGTCTTCGTCACCGACATCATCGGCGAGGAAGATTTCTTCGGCGACATGGACTTCAAGGTCTCCGGCACCCGCGAGGGCATCACCGGCATCCAGCTCGACCTCAAGGCCCGCGGCCTCAGCGTCCAGCAGATCGAGAAGATCTTCGCCCAGGCCAAGCGCGGCCGGCTCCACATCATCGATCAGATGGAAGCCATCATCGCCGCCCCGCGCCCCGAGATCAGCCCTCTCGCCCCCCGCATCATCACCATCCAGATCAACCCCGAGAAGATCGGCAAGCTCATCGGCCCCGGCGGCAAGACCATCCGCGCCATCCAGGAGAAGTGGGGAGTCGTCATCGAAGTCGAAGACGACGGCTCGGTCTTCATCTCCGCCCCCAACGGCGAAGCCATCGAAGGCGCCCGCGGCGAGGTTGACGCGCTGGCCGCCGAGATCAAGGTCGGCACCGTCTTCAGCGGTAAGGTCGTGTCACTCAAGGACTTCGGCGCGTTTGTCGAGCTCGCCCCCGGTACTGACGGCATGTGCCACATCTCCGAACTCGCCGAGGGCTACGTCAAGCAGGTCACCGACGTCGTTCGCATCGGCGACATGATCAAGGTCAAGGTCATCAACGTGGACGACCAGGGCCGCATCAAGCTCAGCCGCAAGGCCATCTTGATGGAAGAGAGCCGAGCCGCCGGCGCCCCCGCCTGAGTTGATTCCACCCTCTGTCGGTGGGAATGATTGCCCTCCGGCCGACGATCCGATAATCTGGAGAAGCTTCGGTGGTTCGATGCCGAAGCGGGATGTCGGCGTGTCCGTTGCCTTCCTCCCGCTTACGCTTTGTTCGAACGCCCCAGCAACGCCGCCCGGTGAGGACCGCTTGGGCGACGTGCCAGAGGTCCGGAACGACGCATCGCGCTTCGCGTGCGCCGCATCAGCTCGTGAGGGTGCTATGAGCGACCCTACTGGCCCGCAGCAGATCAACGACGCCGAAGGCGTCGTCAAGTGGTTCGATCCCAAGAAGGGCTTCGGCTTCATCGTCGGCCCCGACGGGAAAGACATCTTCGTTCACTTCTCCCAGATCGATGGCGACGGCTTCCGCGTCCTCAAGGACGGCAGCCACGTTCGCTACGACGCCGTCGCCGGGGAGAAGGGATGGCACGCCACGCGGGTCGTCCGCGTCGAGCCCGAGGTCAAGACGCGACCGATCGCCGGTTACTCGCGGTCCCCGCGCCGTTGAGCATCCTTGCGGTCTCCAGCCTGTGGACCGGTTTGTTCCTCGGCCTCGCCGTCGGCGCGGTCGTCGGTGTCCCACTCGCATGGTTTGAGGTCAAGCGCCAGACCCGCCGCGCCCGCG
>JBGSZV010000058.1:0-6469 GCA_041750235.1 Phycisphaerales bacterium | reverse complement strand
CAGCGTCGTCGCCGTGCTCGACACCAGCCCGCCCAGCAAACCGCCCAGCAGCATCCCCGCCCGCTGCCCCACGAACTTGAAGATCAAATACCCCGCGAGGTTCACCCCCGTCACCAGCACCACCAGCAGCCACAGCTTCCGCGGGTTCAGCACATTCAGCGGGAACGGCCCGAACGTCTCATCCGGCAACACCGGCAGGATCACCAGGCTCACCAAGGCGAACTGCATAATCGCCCGGAAGTCCGCCTCCGCCAATCCCCGCGCCAGCCCCCGCAAGAGAGGCTTCGCATTGAGCAAAACAGCCGTGCCGCCGCCCACCACCACGGCCATCGCCGTATGGCCCAGCGCCAGCACCACCCCGACCCCGAACATGAGGAGAATCGCCACCTCGGTCGTGATCCCGGGCCGAGCGGTCCCTTGAACCATCGAGACAATCGTGCCCACGCACGTCAGCGCGATGATCCCGCCCATCGAGACGATCAGCAGCCCGGGACCGATATCCTTGGCCACCATCGCCGAGATTGTTCCCAGCAGCGTGATCAGCGGAAAGGTGCGGATCCCCGCGATCTTGCCGCGCCCCTGCTCATCGAGCCGCTCGCGCTGAAGACCGACCAGCATCCCCAGCCCAAGCGCAATCGCCAACGGTTCAAACGCCTCTGCACCTTGCATCGCCCGGAAGCGTACCACGCACGCCGCCAAACTCCACCCTCACTCCAAGTGGTCACCTCAAGTGCAACGCCGCGGCAACACCGTTTCCCCACCCACCATCGCCCCCTTCACCGATTCACCCTTTCACCGTCTCACCATCTCGTTCACCGCCACCCACCTGTCCCACACCCCCACACTCCAGACACCAACGCCCTCCAGCAAGAAGTAACATTCAACCACTCCGCTCATTCTTAGCACCGTCTCACCGACACACCGTCTCATGCCTCTCTCATGCTTCCCCCACCCGAACCCACCACCGACCCCCGCCCCCACCGCCTCGCCTGGTGCATCGCTCTCGGCCTCTTCATCCCCATCGTCGGCACCCTCGCCGTCATCGCCTTCTGGCCACTCCCTTCCCCCAAGCCTTATCACGAATGCGCCATCGCATCGCTGCGAGGCAACCGCACCGACGGTGAAGTGACGGCGGGTCAGCATGCAGGCTCGGAACTGGAAGGGCTCCGACTCGACTTCGCGGCGATTGAGAAGGATGCGATCGCCGCCTACCTTCGCCAGGAGACAGCGAATGCAAACCTCGCCGAACAGTTGTACGTAGAGCCAACATGGATCACCGACCCGAACGGCATCCGCGAAGAGAACATCCCGTTTCGTGATGCTTCATTGCTCGCACTGACATACTGCGAGGAACGTGGCGTCTTCGATCGCCTGCGCGCCATCGAATCGCCCGCTGGAATTAGCATGCTTGATGATTCCGCCCGGTCGTCGAATGAGTATTTGCCCGTTCGCCCCTACCGGGCCGGCGTCGTACGCCTCGCGACAAAGTACGCAATCGCTCGCATGGTGATTGCAGCTCGTGCTGGAGATCAAGCCAAGGCAGTTGATTCGGCACGGATCGCTGTGCAGTGGATCGTCTCACTGGCAAACACTGATCATCTGACTGCGTTCATAGTGTCCAGCGGGATCGTCGGCCTGTTCTCGGAAGTCGTTGCGGACTTGCTGGCGCGAGGTGACATCACGCCGGAGTCAGCACGCGCCCTGCAGCCGATGCTCAAACAGCTCACCGAAGCACTCGACATTCGACCGGCAATGTTCGAAGTGGAGCAGCATGGCTTGATGGTCGATGCGATCGAGAAAGAATCCAAGTCCCCTCGCGCGCGTCGATTCTTCCGTCGCATCCGCGGCCTCGACAGCGAACTGACCGCCGCAGACGAGTGGGGCAAGTTCATGCGGCTGCAGGCCGGCTTGGCTGCATCGAGCGACCCCCGGGCAGTCGTGAATACCACGACACTTTCCACGGCGCACCTCAAAGCTGACCCCGAATACTGGGCAGCTAAGTACGCCAACATTCGATGCAGATTCATCGGCGCGCGAACACACGTCGACGCCACCCGCCTCCTCCTCGCCATCACCCTCTACCAGCGCGAGCACCACAACACCCCGCCCCGCACCCTCGCCGACCTCGTCCCCGACTACCTCCCATCCCTCCCCGAAGACCCTTACGCCCCCGACAAACAGTTCCGCTACCGCCTCCTCCCACCCCTCGAAGCCAACGAACGCAAGACCCGCTTCATCCTCTACTCCGTCGGCTACGACGCCACCGACAACCAAGGCGCCCTCCCCACCGGCGCCCACGACTCCCTCGAACCCCTCCACTCCGACAAGCACCCCAACACCGACGCCATCTTCCACCCCCGCCTCACCGGCCCCTGAACCCCGACATCCTGTTGCACACCCTTTCTTTCTTCCTCTTACTTCGCGCGCGCGTTACCCTCACGTGATTCTCCGGGGATAGGGAGAACACGTCATGCCCACCGCGTCCCGCCTTCATGCCGCGCTCGTCGCGCTGTCCATCGCCGCGCTCGCGCCGCAAGCCGCCGCACAAGCCGTCATCAACATCCCTATCAACAACATCGACAGCGGCGACCTCCTCGGCTCCGGCTTCAACCCCGTCCTCATCATCACACTCCCCGCCGCCAGCGCCGTCACGCGCATCGGCTGGAACCTCAAACAGACCGCCTACACCCCCAGCTGGCTCTCCGAGATGGCCATCCAGCTCAGCGACTCACCAGTCACCAGCGCCTTCTCCATCCGCCCCTCCAGCACCGGCGCATCCGGCACCGAACTCAACATCCTCGCCCTCACCTCCCTCTCCTCCCTCGGCATCCCCAACCTCCTCCTCCCCAACGGCCAACTCCGACTCGAGTTCTACGAAACCTTCGACGACTTCCCCCTCGGACCCGACGGCATCTGGGCCGGCACCATCCCCATCACCGGCGAAGTCGAGAGCTACATCACCATCGAATACATCCCTACCCCCACCACCCTCGCCCCCTTCACCCTCGCCGCTCTCACCCTCACCCGCCGCCGCCGCGCCTGATCCCCTTCTGCTTCGCCACTGGCCACCTGGCCACTCCCCACTTGGCCCCCGCGCGCCGCGGCGTAAACTCCCCCCATGACCACCGCACACGCCCCCTCCCACTCCACCCTCTCCACTCCACCCCTCGACCCCCACGCCGTCACCATCTCCGGCGTCGTCCTCGACCCTTCCTACGGCCCCGACTGCGCCGTCACCCCCTCGCAAATCACCAGCCTCTCCAACCAGCCCCGCGACATCCCCGCGCCCGGCGAGTTCCCCTACACACGCGGCCTCTTCCCCCACGGCTACCGCACCCGCCTCTGGACCATGCGCCAGTTCGCCGGCTTCGGCTCCGCCGACGACACCAACAACCGCTTCAAGTACCTCCTCGCCCAAGCCAAAACCAAGACCGCCGCCAACACCGGCCTCTCCACCGCCTTCGACCTCCCCACCCTGATGGGCCGCGACTCCGACGACCCCCTCTCCGCCGGCGAAGTCGGCAAGTGCGGCGTCGCCATCTGCACCATCGAGGACATGCACCGCCTCTACGCCGACATCCCCATCGACAAGGTCAGCGTCTCCCAGACCATCAACGGCCCCGCCGCCGTCATCTGGGCCATGTACCTCGCGATGGCCAAGCAGCGCAACATCAGTTGGGACACTCTCAGCGGCACCCTGCAAAACGACATCCTCAAAGAATTCCACTCCCAGAACGAGTTCATCTACCCGCCCGAACCCTCGGTCAAGCTCGTGGTCGACACCATCGAGTTCCAGATGAACCACGTCCCCAAGTGGCACTCCGTCTCCATCTCCGGCTACCACATCCGCGAAGCCGGCTCCACCGCCATCCAGGAACTCGCCTTCACCCTCCGCGACGGCATGGAATACGTCGAAGCCTGCCTCCTCCGCGGCATGGACATCGACGAGTTCGCCCCCCGCCTCAGTTACTTCTTCAACAGCCACAACGAGTTCTTCGAGGAAGTCTGCAAACTCCGCGCCGCCCGCCGCATCTGGGCCCGCGCCATGAAGCACCGCTACGGCGCGAAGAACGAGCGCTCGTGGTACATGAAGACCCACGTCCAGACCGCCGGCTGCTCACTCACCGAGCAGCAACCCCTGAACAACATCGTCCGCGTCGCCTACCAGGCCATGGCCGCCGTCCTCGGCGGCTGCCAGTCCCTCCACACCGACAGCATGGACGAAACCCTCGGCCTCCCCACCGAACAGGCCGTGACTGTCGCCCTCCGCACCCAACAGATCCTCGCCCACGAAACCGGCGTCACCAGAGTCACCGACCCCCTCGGCGGCGCCTGGTTCATCGAAGCCCTCACCGACCGCATGGAAGCCGGAGCCCTCGAACTCATCGAAGAGATCGACAGCATGGGCCGCCCTCTTGGTGGCACCGGTCTCCGACCGGTGCCGGGCGCGACATCGAACAGCACAAGCGCATCCACTCCCCTCCCCAACACCGGCCAAACTCCGCTGCCACCAATCACCCAACCCCCCCTCCACCCCGCCTACGCCCCCTGGACCAAATCCGGCGGCGTCGTCAACGGCATCCACAAAGGCTACTTCCGAAGGGCCATCGCCGAGGCCAGTTACCGCTTCAGCGAAGAGTGCGAAGCCAAAGACCGCATCATCGTCGGCGTCAACGAATACATCGACACCACCGAGCAGCGCCCCATCGACATCCTCGAAATCCCCCACCAGGTCGAGGTCGACCAGTGCGAACGCCTCGCCGACTTCAAGAACCGCCGCGACAAAACCGCCGTGGCCAAAGCCCTCCAAAGAATCCGCACCACCTGCCAATCCGGCGACCACGAAGCCGAAAAAGCCGGCCTCAACAAGCACAACATCATGCCCGCCCTCGTCGCCGCGGCGGAATCCAACTGCACCCTGGGCGAAATGGTCCAGGCCATGGCAGACGTCTACGGCCGGTATTCGGGCGGGCCGGAGTGGTGAGAGCGCACTCGGCGGGGTGACACTGCTGACTCCGCAGACGGAACCAGCAATGACACGATTCCGTTCCCCTCCGTCAACGAACCGGGCCAGTGCCGTGCCACTGATGGCGGACCGTCCTCGGGCCGACATCAGTGCTTCTCGCCTCCCGTGTAATCGGCACTGCTGCCTCAGCGGACCGATCCAGCAGTGGCACGACAGCGGCCGACCAATGTCCCATCACAACCCTCCGATAGACTCCCGCCATGCCGATCCGAAAACGGATGGTGCGACGCGACGAACCGGGCAGCATCTGGTTCATCACGGCGTCCTGCGAGCATCGGCTCCCTCTCTTCACGAACGACGCGATCAAGGCCGTATTTGTTGATTCTCTGGCCACCGCCCGCGAGAAGCACGGCTTTGAGTTGTTCGCGTGGGTGCTGATGCCCGAGCATTTTCACCTCCTGATCCGCACGCCAAGAGTGTTGAATGGGCGAGGCTCGATGCCGCTCGCGCCGATCATGGTCTCGATCAAGCAGAGCGTGTCGCAGCGATTAGTGCCACATTGGAAGAAGATGAACGCGGGCATTCTGCCCAAGATCACCCGCCCCGATGGCAGCGTTCGATTCTGGCAGGCCGGCGGCGGCTTCGACCGCAACGTCCGCGACATGGAAGAGTTCTGCAAAGAAGTCCGCTACATCCACCGAAACCCTGTGGAGCGAGGCTTGGTCGAACAACCCGAAGACTGGGCCTGGTCAAGTGTTCGACGGTGGATGGGCCATCGTGGTGGCGATTTGACATGCGATTCGCCGCCGTCCGATCGTGTCGCTTGGGATCGTTGGCTGGGGTTCATGTGACCCAACACCGTGCCACTGGAGGCGATGCGTCCTCGCGTCGACTCCAGTGCTCCTCGTCTCCCGCGAGTTCAGCACTGCTGTCTCGGCGGACCGATCCAGCAGTGGCACAATTCCGGTCCCTTTCGTCAACGAGTCGGGCCAGAGCCGTGCCACTGATGGCGGCCTTCCGAGGCCGACATCAGTGTTTCTCGCTTTCCGCGTGATCGGCACTTCAGCCTGCCAGGTAACAGCGTCCCCGAATCCCACTCCCACCACCACCCCACCCCAAAACCCTCATCCGCGCAGTGACCACGTTTGCGCGCACAACCCCGGTCACTCCCCCCCACAATCTCACATTTCGCAGCAAATCCCGCTGAATCCCGCTTGCCCCGCCGCCATCTCGGTGCAAAGTCCCCACATCGGCACCCATCACCAGCCGCACCAACCGGGACCAAGCACATGACCACCGCAGCACCACCGCGCACGACCACCACAAACAACGAGAACGACCAAGACCGCGACACCGCTCTCCTCGCCGATTACTGGGACCCCACTCTGACCCTCTTCGACATCAGCGCCCGCAACAACATCAGCCTCCCCGACCTCGACGCATGGTGCCAGCGCCCCGATGTCGTCGAGGTGCTGGACCTCACCGCCCGCATGGACGCCGAGC
>JBGSZV010000057.1:0-11746 GCA_041750235.1 Phycisphaerales bacterium | reverse complement strand
GCGGGGCGCCCTCGTTGGAGTCGAGGCGCAGGTCGATCGGTTGCGGGCGTGACGGCGGCTCGTAGCGAGCGACAGAGCGGACGCGTGGCTGGATGAGTCCGGGGGCCAGCGTGGTCATGGCACCACCTGCGACAGCGGGCTGATAACCAGATCGGTGCCGCCGCGCGCCTTCAGCATGGGAATGAGCTGCGGCAGCGAATCGCGTGCCACGGCGGCCTTCACCGCATACCCGGCCGGTCCATCCGGGCCGAGAAGCCGAGAGACGGTGGGTTCGCGCATGCAGGGCAGTGCCGCGGCGACGGCGCTCAGCGCTTCCTCCGAAACGTTGAGTTCAATCATGACCCGCTTGCGTGCGCTCAGCACCGAGGTGAGGAGCAGCACGAGGTCCTCGACGAGTTGGCGGCGCGCCGGGTCGTCCATCGCCTGTCGACTGGCGCACAGGCGCGTCGAGGATGTCATGAGGGTTTCGACGATCTCAAGGCCGTTGGCGCGGAGAGTCGAGCCGGTGGCGGTCACGTCGATGATGCAGTCGGCATCGTCGGGCGGTAGGACCTCGGTCGAGCCGTAGGAGCGGACGAATCGATCGTCGCAGGCCCGCTTCTCGATCCAGGCTCGGGAGAGTCTCGGGTACTCGGAGGCGACAACGAGCGGGCGTCGCGGCAGCGCAGCAGTGGAAGCGTCCTGCACGAGGCCGCGCGGGACCGCGACGATCAGGCGCACCGGATCGAGCCCGGTGTCGAGCACCTGGATGACCTTGGCGTCGAGTTCGGCCACCCAATCGGCGCCGACGAAGCCGACGTCGCGGCGTCCGGCATCGAGCATCTCGACGATGCTCTGGGGCTTGAGGAGCTTGGCCTCGAGCCAGGGCACCGAGACTACGGGGCGGTAGCCGCGGTCGGGGAGGGTGACATCAATGCCCGCCCCGGCCATCAGGTCGATGACGCCGGGCTGCATGCGTCCCTTGGGAAGTGCGAGATTGAGAACGGTCGTCCGGGCCATGGGGTCCTCCTGGGTCCACGGCCCCCGCGCGGCGTGCGGCGGTCAAAAACGACCGACGCCGGCAGGGGCCGGCGTCGTGGTTGGCAGCTTGTGATTGAATCAGCAGCGCAACGTCACCGGCATCCGCACTTCGCGTGATGATGATGGTGGCGGTGATGGAGCGCTGCAGGCGTCATGAGTGAGCAAGTGTTCTCGGGTCGAACGGGTCAGTCAAGCCCTTCGCGTTGAGACGACGCCTGGATTCGCGAAAAATGACGCGAGGAAAGCCAGATTTGACGCTGCGAGCGGTCAGCCATACACTTCTCGCCCTGACTGCGGGGTAGAGCAGCCTGGTAGCTCGTCGGGCTCATAACCCGGAGGTCGCAGGTTCAAATCCTGCCCCCGCTATTTGATAACCCCCGGGTCGCGAGACTCGGGGGTTGTCGTTTCAAGCTGATGACAACTTCCGCAGATGGGCTCAGTATGGCCGCGAGTACCGGCCTGGATCGGACGCGGGTTCGCGATCAGGCCGGTGCGATTCGCGCGAGATCAAACGGCCTTCCCAAAGATCATCATCGCACCCATCGCGGCTTGCGCGAACGAGAAAGCCGATTCCAGGGACGGACCGCTCGAGCTATCTAGGAACGCGGGATCCCTGTTTTCTGGCGATGGTTCACGGTGCCTTCGCGAGCGAAATCACCGTCGACCGTTGAGCAGGAGGTCGAGATGCCGGGAATTGCGCGATCGATCGTATGGATCACCACCGATTCGCTGCTCCGTGCTTCACACGATCTTCACAATGCCTTGCCCCGGAGTTCCTGCTCGAACTCGCTAACGCGGTTCGGCGTAGTCAACTTCCCGTCACACATGCCGGACCTCCGCATCTCGTGGCGGTGTCTCTGGGGCTCTGAAAGGCGCGTCATCAGACCACCCCACGTTCTCTATTCGCATAACCCCCGGGTCGCAAGACCCGGGGGTTGTCGTTTCTGCTCTCGGGCGCGTGGGGGAGGCCGGGTCAGCGACGAACTTCTCCGGTTTGGGGGCAGTGCGCTTCGAGCTCGATCTCGATCATGAACTCCGGCAGCGCAAGCCCTTTGACTTCGAGCCAAGTGCCGGTTGGAAACTGAGAGCCATACACGCTCGTGCGGTACCCGGAGAGTTCGAGGAACGATTGCATGTTCGTCGTGTAGATGTTTTCGACCACCACGTCCGCGAACGTGCAGCCGTATTGCGTGAGCACCTTGCCCAGATCGGCGTAGCAGTTCTGCATCTGCTGGCGGAGGTCGCCAATCGCGGTCGGCCGGCCTTGATCGTCCATGCTGACGGCGCCGGAAATCATGAGCCGGTCGCCGACGCGGATCGCGTGGACATAGCCGTACTGATCCTCCACCTGCGGTCGCAGCTTGAAGACCTCGCGATCCGGGGCGACGGACGAGGCACTGCCGGCACACCCCGATAGCAAAAGAGGCGCAACGAAGAGGCACAAGACGGGCAAGCCGCGGCACTGACGCATTTCATACTCCTAGGCACCGGGGCAATGGCGATCAGAACCGCTGCTCACGGTGAAACCGAATAATACCCAAGTGCAAATGTCCGAAAGGGCCGCGGCTGCCGCAGTCTCGGCGATAGGCCCCGCCGGTCGTTGTCTCTGGGGCTCTGAAAGGCCCTTCGTCACACTACACCTCGTCCTCCATTCGATATCCCCCGGGTCGCAGAACTCGGGGGTTGTCGTTTGTGATGCGATTCGGGCGACACTCCGCAGAGGGCCGGCTCAAACGGACACCCGACGTGGTCCGCGCCTACTGCGGAAGCCGGATGAGCGCGTTGCCAAGGCCGCTGACATAGCGATCGTCTTCGTCGGGCCCCAGGATGACACCAGTCACGGGCCCGGGCAACGGCTGCCAACTCTCGGGCAAGAACAGCGCTATCCGGGGTTGTCGGTCCTTCCCGCGTCGGGTGAACTCGGCGGCACTCGCGGCCTGCGCCTGGGATTGCTGCCTGAACACGCTTCGCAACTCGCCCGTCTGGAGATTGAGCACGCCAACCTCGTTGTTGATCGGCGAGGCGACCCAGAGTCTGCCGCGGCAGTCCAACTCGAGATTGTCCGGCGTCGGCAGCACGGCCAGCACCTCCGGCGTACCGATTCGACCGTGCTTGACATCGAATGAGAATCGCAGGACGCGATCGGCGCACGTCTCCGCCAGGTACAAGGACTGTCTTGTCTCATCGATCGCGATGCCGTTCGCGAAGTAGAGGCCGTCGATCATCCGAGTGGCCGTCGCGACGAAGCGCCCCTCTTGCCAGCCCAGCCGCCAAAGAGAACCGTCGGGTACAGGAACATCGGCCGCGGCGAACATCCGACTCTCGCCCGAATCGCTGGTGCAATCGGTGCTTTGAGTGAACCAGATTACTCCGGTGGAATCGCGGCAGGCGGTGTTGACTCCAAACGCATGTTGATACACGCGTTCGGTGGCGCCATCGGCGATCGCGACACGGTAGATGCCGCCGCCAAGCACATCCGCGACAAGAACGTGCGTACCGCCGGGCTCCAGGCTGACACCGTTCGCCGCGGCGTGGCGATTGGGAGGGTCGTGCAGGTATCCCGACGAGGGCATGCCTCCGAACGGCCGGCTTGATCCATCAGGGTGGACCATTCGCAGGCCGTGGACCTGATCGGAGACGATCAGTCGGCCGTCGGCGAGCGCTACGCCGTCCTCGGCACGGTGCAATGTGAGATCGGCCGGAAAGATCGTCGAGGTCGAGATCGTTGCTCGCGGAAGCGACTCCATCGAACTGCGGTGGTGACTGCACGCAGCGAGTCCGCTGCAGACCACGAGACCCATGGCAACGGCGGAGACGCGGGTGATTCTGGGGGTTCTCTTCATTCGCTCATCGTATCGGATGGTCTCGTACTCAATGCGTGCTCCATGGACTCGCGGCCGGAATCCCACCACCTCTGAGAGTCTCGGTTGATCGTCGCGCTGCTGAGGGACCCAGGAAGCCGGGCATGTGGCTGCCGGACGGTCCAGACAAGATGCGGCGTCTCTGAGGCTTTGCGGGGCGGTTCGTCACAGCATCCCCCGCCCTCTATTCGAAGAACCCGCGGGTCGCAGGACTCGGGGGTTGTCGTTTCAGGCCGACGACCTCCGCACATGGGCTGAATTCGCACGCCAACACTGGACTGGATCGAACGCGGCTTTACGATCCGGCCGGTGCGATTCGCGCGAGATCAAACGGCCTTCCCAAAGATCATCATCGCACCCACCGCGGCTTGCGCGAACGAGAAAGCCGCCTGAGCTCCCAACAGCTTGAAGACCGCTCGCCTCGACGAAAGTCGCCGTACAAGCCAGATGTCAGGCACGACCGCAGCGGCAACCCACACGAGTAGGATCAGTGATATGAATGCCGTCTCGGAAAGCCCGACGAGGGCCAGGATCGCGAGCGGGATCCCGGTCATGCCGCCGAAGAGCAGACTGGCTTCATTCTGTTTGTCGAAGTATGAGTGCGTGAGAAGGATCCCCAAGAGCGGCCACGGCAACATGACGCCAAAAGACGCGAGACACAGAGCCAGCACTCCCCGCGGTGTCGGTGCAATCGGTGCGACTTTGGGTACATGTTGCTGATACACGCCGAAGGGGTCGCGAGGTTCAGCTTCTGGAGGTACAGCACCGTTCATGGGGACATCCTAGACGAGGAATGGATCGACAGGTTTCGGAACGCCCTCGTGTGTCGACGACCGGTCCTCCCATCAGAAAGAGTCGAACACCGTCACTTTGGAAACTGCGATTCTGCTTCGCATTGCGGAACTTCGCGCTCGGCCAATCATGTCAGCCTCACTCTGATTGAAGGCACTTGCGGGAGGCACGCTATCGCCAGTTGTTGAACACGAATCAGGCATCGGCCTTGCAGCGTATTCGTCGCCCCGGACGGCCTCGATTCAAAGAGCCCTGATACTTCATGCAAGTGTCACAATCAAGAGACCAGAGACTCGCGCGGGCCTCCGCCGAACTGCTCTGCGCGATCAACGCCTTGCTGAGCCTGCCGGACGCTCGCATCTCCGTGCCGTGTCTGTCGGTTTCTGGACAGGGGCTCGTCACACCACCCTCGCCCGCCATTCGAAAAGCCCCGGTACGAGAGACCCGGGGTTCTCGATTGTGAGCCGCTTAGAAGAACGGTCCCGGGTCAGCCAAGCAACGCGGTCGAGTGGCCCGATCACCTCGCGAGTTGATCGCGAGTGAGCGTTCGCCAAATGAAGGCGAGAGTCACCGCGTGCACCACACTGATGCCAACGTTGCTCAGAACGACCGGGTTCTGCAAATTGCCGACGAACAAGGGGGTCATCAATTTGTATGTCACCTGCATGAGCAGGAGTGTGGCGACCATTCGAGGATCCGGCCGGACGAGCAGCAGCACCGACATAAGAGCGATCGAGAGATAGACCGACAGCAGGATCTGCCTTGCCGCTGAAGGCCCCCCGTACGCGCTGTTGGTCCACTCGGCACCTACCAACAACCCGCCGCAAACCGGGATCAGAACCACGAGGTTCAGAATCAGCGAGACGTAAATCATCGCGCGCATCAGCAGACGTTCCGGCAGTGTGCACCCATTCCGCTCGACAAGAGACCCAACCCGCAATTGTATATGCGGGAGAGTCGCATCGACGCGCCGTGTCTCTGGGGCTCTGAAAGTCCCGTCGTCACACCACTCAGCGCCCGCTATTGAATGAAACCCCGGGTCGCGAGACTCGGGGGTTGTCGTTGTTGCTGACGGAAGAGGGCCAACCCGCGGTGCCATGATCGTGGCTCAGTCCCCAGTGATGTGCTCGGGGTTGAACTCGTCGTCGAGTAGTCGCTGGCCTGCCTTGTCTCTTGAGCAGAGCTTCGCCACCATTCTCGGAGGGGAGCTGCTAGTGACTCTGCGGGTCCGCACTCGCGAAGCCGATGCTTCGGCGAACGAACTCCTGAATACTGCGCTCCACCTCGATCACAGAACCCGCGTCGACGTGACTCACGCGACACGCCATATGCAGGCCTCCGTTCGGAGCGAACACTGAGCGGATGGAACCGGTGGCAATCAAGCACGTCGAAAACTTGTAAGCGCGCGGCACCAAGGGTAACTTCCGCTCCGTGGAGGGAGACCGAGTTGGTCCGTTCGCAAAGGAGTCTCTTTCATGCGCTTGCTCATAAAGCCCTTCTCAACGGTCGCCCTCCTCGCAATGCTCGGCGTGGTCTCGATGGCGTTGGCGTCGAGCGCCCGTCCGGAGCAGCCCGACGACTTACACGCATTGGACGGCGAGTGGATCTATGTCGAGGACCGCACCGAGGGTCGTACCGAAGAGCAAATGGGCCCCCCCATGTCCTCAACGCTCACGATGCGCGTTGAAGAGGGCGCGGTCATTCTGAACGGCCACGGCTCCGGGCACCGTGATGTGCGGATCGCCCTTGATGGATCAATCACCGAAGTCGCTGAAGCGAGCGTGACCTCACGTTATCGCGGGACGTGGAAGGATGGCACGTTCGAGTATCAGGTCGATTTCGAGCGCGCGCCGGAGAAGGTGACTGAAAGCTCGATCCGGATGATCCGGAGGAGCTTCCGCATCACGGACGACGGACTGCTCGTGAACGTCGTCGTCGATCCGCCGGTCGTAAAGGAGGCGGTTGGGCTCTACCGCCAGGCCGAGGACATCGCGATGCCCACGCCCGTTAAGGCAGCGATCGGCGATCTGTCCTGGCTGGCCGGCGCGTGGGTCGGAACGAGGAGTTCGGGTTCGTCGATCGAGGAACGATGGAGCCCGCCGCTCGGAGGCGCGATGCTTGCCGTGTCGCGCACGGTCAACGTCAACGGCAAGATGGTGGCATTCGAGTACCTGCGCATCGTCGAACGCGACGCGGGGCTGGTTTATGTCGCTCAGCCGGGCGGCAAATCGCCGACCGAGTTCGTGCTCACCGAATGGAGTCCGACGCGCGCCGTGTTCGACAACCCACGCCACGACTACCCGAAGCGCATCGTGTACGAACTATCGGCCGAAGGCGGTCTCAGCGCCACGATCGGATTCATCAAGGGCGGCACCCCCCGGCGTTTTGAGTTCAAGCCCGAAGGCAAGTAGATGTCTCCGGTTCGTGCTGGCGCGCATCTCAGACAATTTCGCCCCCTCAACATGCCACGACAGCGCCGGTTCGGCGCACGTCGTTATTTCAACACGAGCAGCACGGTCTCGCGTTGAACGGTCCTCGGAGTTTCTGGCGTCATGGATCGTGACTCGATTTCGAACCCGTTCTTCTGGAGCACCCGGATCGACGGGAGATTGTGCCCGGCGGTGGTGGCGTAGAGCGGTCGCCGACCGAACTCGCTGAGCATCAGGGCCACCGCTCGCGTGGCGATGCCGCGTCCCCAGTGCTCTCGGTCGATCCAGTAGCCAATGGAGTCCGATCCATCACTCGGCGAGATGTTGACCGCGCCGACAATGATGCCGTCGGCCAGGATGACCCGCGGCGTGACTCCGGTTGTGCTTCCATCGGGATCCGCGAGGATCTCCGCCCAGCGAGCCTGGAATGAGGGCCACTCGCGTGGCTTCGTGCCCGCGAGTTCGTTCGATGCCTCGTCGAGCTCGAAGGCATGGAGCATCCGCACGTCGGCAGAGGTGGTGCGGCGGAGTGCGATCACGGGCGGCATGAGGTGAGACATCCGAGCAGTGTAAATGCGAGACGCTTCAACGCGCTTTGATCCCCATCAACTCCATGACCGAGAGGGTGAACGCCGCAACACCCGTCTTGATCGTCGGCTCGTGGTCAGGGGCAAAGTGCGGGCTGTGCGGGCCGGGAATCAAGAGCGAACGTCCAGCTTCCCTGGCCTCCGCGAACAGTCCCGGCTCAATCGCGCCGATCCGAAGCTGGATCCCGGGCACCCCGGCCGCCCGCCCGTAGACGCCGAAGTCCTCGGATGACATGACGGGCTCGATGATGTGCACGCGACCATCTCCGAGCCCTCGTTGCAGCGACCCTTTCAGCCGTTCAGCCAACGCGGGATCGTTCATGACCACCTCGCTGGATTCCGGAGCGATCACGGTTATCGCGGGTTCGCGGGGTGCGCCCCCGGCTGCGGCTTCTGCCTTCGCGATCCGCGCGATGGATGCCAGCAGCTTCTTCTGCACCTCGGGCTTGTAAGAGCGCACGGTGAGCTGGAGCTTTGCTTCATCCGCGATCACGTTTCGCTTCGTGCCCGCGTGGAAGGTGCCGACGGTGACAACCGCGGCATCAAATGGATCCACTTCACGTGACACGATCGTCTGCAACGCGCCGACGGCCCGCGCCGCCATTACGAGGGGATCAACGGTCCGATGCGGGCTCGCGCCGTGTCCGCCGATGCCGTAGAACGTGATGTCCACGGAGTCCGATGCCGCTGACGCCGGTCCTGGGACGATGCCAACCTGTCCGGCGGGCACGTGGTGGCTCACATGGATCCCGAGGACAAAATCAGGTTTGGGGAACCGCGTGAAGAGCCCGTCGTCCACCATGCGTTTCGCGCCCTGGACGATCTCTTCTGCGGGCTGTCCCACGAACACCAGCGTGCCGCGCCATCGATCTTTCGAGCCGGCAAGCAGGTTCGCCGCGCCGATCCACGCAGCCATATGCACATCATGCCCGCACGCGTGCATCACCGGCACGTTCTCGCCCGCGTCGTTCTTGGCGACAACCGTGCTGGCGAACGGCAGGTCGGTCTGCTCCTTGATCGGCAGGGCATCCATGTCCGTGCGGAGCAGCACGGTGGGGCCATCACCGTTGCGAAGTACACCAACCACGCCGAAGCCGCCGATCCCTTCAGTGACTTCGTAGCCCGCACTGCGAAGTTCCGCAGCCATCTTGGCAGCCGTCTTCTCCTCACGGAAAGAGAGCTCTGGGTGCTGGTGCAAATCGATATAGAGTTCCTCTAGCGCGGGGTAGAGGGCGTTCAGGGATTCAAGTTCGGGAGGAGTTTCGGCCGCGCCCCTGACTGATCCAAGGAGAATGCTGGTGGCGGTCGCGGCGATGGTGAGCAGCTTCGATAGATGCATCCGGGCATGATACCACTGGTGGCGTTGCTCGATCATTGAAGTGGGCCGGAAGTCGCCGTCTATCGCTGTGATGAGACGGCTCGAACGCAGTCACGACGCCGGGTACGCTCCTCGACATGTTCAGCCGCAAGTCAACTGCGCCCTTGCTCGCAAGCTGTTGCATGATGATCTGTAGCGTGTGGTCAGGGTGTGCGGGTGAGAATGCCACAGCAACCGGCAGGCGCACAGCAGGAGCATTCGCGCCTGATTGCCCGGCGATCGAACGCACCGCCTTTTCTCTGGGCGACGAGGTGTTCGACGTTGCGGCTCATCTGCCCTCATCCACGCGAGCGAACGGCTGGGGAGTCCTGCTCATCGGCGGGGGTGTGGGCAACGATCTCGACTGGACGGTGCCGGGCACGCTGACCATCGATGGCCAGACGCATCAGATGTCGATCTCGGGAGAGCCGCACGCCGATGCGCCGGCGATCAGCGCGGAACTGGCCGGCCGCGGGTTTGTGGTGGTCCACTGGAGCACGATCGCCCGAGGCGATCCTCTCATGAACGAGTGGCCCGTGCGGGCGACACCCCGCTCGTTCGCGGATCTCCTCGACCAGTCACGCTCCGCGTTGGCAACGCTTCGCGGCATCCGCGGGGTGCGGGCAGACCGGATCGTGCTCGTCGGCCACAGTCTCGGTGCGGCCCGGGCCTTCACGATTGCTGCCGCAGATAACGGCGTGCGTGCGGTGGTGGCGCTCGCGCCCGCGTACTTCACCAAACAGAAGCCGGCTCCGAAATCCGTCGTCAATGCGGGTATGCGACGAGGCCAGGACGTCGCATCTGAGCGGCAGATTCCTGTGCTAGCGGTGTTCGGCTCTCTCGATCGCTCACCAGTGGTCGACGCGGCGGGTGCTTCCACACTCGCTGGCGCCGAGCGCTGCCCCGGACTCGAGGTCGTGATCTTCAAGGATCTGGGCCATCAGCTTGGGCCGCAGGTTGGTGAACGATGTGGGCCCGTTTCCCCTGAGGTCCTCATCCACGTTGGGCGTTGGCTCGATCGAATCGTGCATTTGGATTGAGACGCCCATACTCGTTGCTCGACCCGATGCACGGGAGGGCGGACGGGTCAGTTTCACGTAGATCCGAAATCCCATCCCAAGCGCTGCAAGGTTTCCGCTGCCCGCCCCAAGTCGATATAGAGGCGTCGCCCACTTCGGGCGGCGCTGCATCCATCCCCAGGAGGGAGCACATCATGAAGACCTTGATCCCTGCGTGGGCGGTGGTCGCCCTGTGCGGCGCCGCCAGCGGGCAGACCGCCGTGTTCTACACCGAGCAGTCGCAGTTCCACGCCAACAACAACCTGCAGGGCAAGCTGCTCAAGGGCGTCGAGGACTTTGAAGAGTCAAACGCTCTGTTTGGGGCCAAGACGCCCTTCCCGAACTCCCTTCAGAACGGCGTTCCTCGGCCGACGTTCCCCAACGGCATCGACGCCACGAACCTGATCATCCAGACCAACATCACCCCCGGCGCCTGCCCGCCGACGCCCAATCCATCCAACAGTCAGTCGGCCCTGTGGGTCAACGGCGCAGGGTTCATCGGATCCAACAGCATCAAGGTCGGGACCGACGAGTTTTTGCAGGGGCTATTCACGAGCATCGACCTGATCTTCACCTCGAATGACAAGACGGCCGTTGGCGTGGACGTCTCGACCTTCAGCGGGTTCGACCAGGGACACGCCGGATTTGTCATCTGCGCGTACGATCTTGCGGACAACGTGCTCGGCTCCTACTTGATTCCCGCTGCGCCGAGCGAACCGACCAAGAGCTTCATCGGGGTGTGGTCGCCAGTTCCGATCGGACGGTTGAATATTTGGGGCATCTTCGACGTTCCGCAACCTTTCGCCGTGGACAACATTGAGATGTGGGTCCCCGCCCCGGCGGCGACGAGTCTGATGGGCGTCGCGGGACTGGTGTTCTTGCGCCGCAGACGGTGAAAGGCGGCGCTGTCGTCTGTCGCTCGTCGAGCGGCGCATTCTGCAGGGTGGATTGACGGCTGAACATCAAATCTTTCTATTTCGTCCGAGATGATGCCTCTGTCAGTGCTCGCGCGTCGTCTGTGATCTTGTAGACTCAGACGCGGTCGCACTGAGAGGGCTATCGGATGGTTGTTGCCGTCATCAGCGAAAGTCTGCCGGGCGAACGACGTGTGGCGCTGGTTCCCTCCGGCGTCAAGGCACTGAAGGCCAAGGGCATTGAGGTCATCGTTCAAAGCGGGGCGGGTGTTGCTGCCGGCTTCCGAGACGAGGAGTACGTCGGCGAGGGCGCCACCATCGAGCCAAATCGCGGCGCCGCGTTCGAGGCGGCGGATGTTGTCCTGCAGGTGCGCACTTTGGGAGCAAACCCACGCGAGGGCGTCAGCGACCTGCCGCTCTTTCGCGCGCCGCCATTCGAGCAAACGTTGATTGGATTCTGTGAGCCGCTGACCGACTCGGCCGTGCTGCAGCAACTGGCCGAACGCGGACTCCGCACCCACGCGGTGGAGTTGATCCCGCGAACCACCCGTGCTCAAAGCATGGATGCCCTGTCCTCGCAGGCCATGATCGCCGGTTACAAGGCCGCGTTACTCGCCGCCGGGTCGCTGCCGCGGCTCTTCCCGCTCATGATGACCGCCGCGGGCACGGCAACTGCTGCCCGCGTGCTGGTGATCGGTGCGGGCGTGGCCGGGCTGCAGGCGATCGCC
>JBGSZV010000056.1:0-9934 GCA_041750235.1 Phycisphaerales bacterium | reverse complement strand
GTCGAGCCCGCACTGGCCGGGGCCGTGGGTGTTCTCGCAGTCGGGGCAGAGGTAGCACTCGCTGGCCTTGTAGCGCTCGCGGGCTTTGGCGAGGGCTTGGGGGCTGAGGTCGTAGTGGTCGTAGGAAATCGAGCGGCCGGTCTGGGGGTCGCGGATGATGCGCTCGGTGCGCTGCACGGGGAAGACCTCGTGGGAGGCTGCGATGACGGAGATGCGTTGGATGCGCGCAGGGATCGCGCTGACGTTGTCCATGGCCTTGGGCTCCGTGGTCTTGAGGGTGCCGGCGTCGCAGATCCGCCGGAGGCGGAAAGCGGGCGGCGTCAGTGGGTTGTGGATGCTGCTGCTGCTGGGGACGTTGGGTGTGGGACGGGACTCTGGAAACACTCAGCGCCCCGGAAGAGCGCTGAGCGTGTGTGTGTCTCTGGCCAGCTCATCAGGGAGCAGTCCAGCAACGAATCTGGCTTCGGGTTGTCGTCACACTCTTGGGGAAGGCGTGTGGCAGAACGCAAGGCCGGGGCATTTACGCCGCGGCCTCGCGGGTGGTATCGCGCGCCTCATGCGCGCTCGCAGGGTCGCCCCGAGCATCATGCTCCGGGGCAGAGGAGAGAGATGAAACGGAGACGGGAAAACCCGCGTCTCGGCGGGCTTCGAGGGTGCAGAGGTCAAAGAGGCGGACCAGGGCGGTGAAGGCGGTGTCTTGGCGAAGGCCGGTCTCGGCGACGATGGTGCGGAACTTCTGGGCATCACTCACGCGGCAACTGATGCTCGTGTGGGCACGGGGCTGGGTGCGGCGGGGTTGGGGGCGTGCGGCCATGGGGTGGCTCAGGTGGTCACGATTTGGGTGGCTTGGGTGGTCGTGCGGGGGAAGCGGCTGTTGCTGCGGCAGGTCTCGATGAAGGCGTCGATGTCGGAGTCGGGGATGCGCCAGTCGCCGCCAGGGAGCTGGTAGGCGCCGGGCAGGTGGCCCTCGTGGAGGTAGCGATGAAGCGTCTTGTTGCTCACGCCAAGCCGCTTGGCGGCTTCCGTGGTCCCATAGGGGGTGCTTGTGCTCTCTCGGGTGTCCATGTGGAGCAAGATATGGACATATATGCACATGAGTCAAGTTTCACTTTGCCGCGGCTCATCAATGTGGATAATCGGTGCATAGAGCCGTTTGCGGCGGGCAAACGTGGATATCTAGGCGTGCGTGAGTGCTCTTGGAATGCTTATCCAGCAGATGCGCGACGCCAAGGAGTGGCGTCAGGCGGATCTGGCCGAACGACTCGGCGTAACCCAGTCAACGGTTTCCCGTTGGGAATCCGGCGATGTTGTTGTAAAAGCCTCAGAACGCAAGCAACTGGCGAATGTCTTTGGCGTCAGTTTTCAGGAGTTCGAGCGTCGTTGGCGTGAGGTGGAGTTGCCTCGGCGCGTGTTTGCCGAGCGTGGGATACCGGTCATCAATCGTGGGCCTGCGGGGCAGGTGCACCCTTACGAGGAGTGCTTTGTGACCAGTGGGGAAGGGTTTGAATATCTCGACTGGGGGAACATCAACGATGACCTTGCCTTCGCGGTGATCATTACCGGGCGCTCGATGGAGCCGCGGCTGCATGAGGGGGACTATGTGATCTTCTCGCAGTTCCATGGGGTGGCGAAGCCCAGGGCGAAGCTGGAGCCGGGGCGGGTGGTGTATGTGCGGTTCACGCCGGAGAGCAAGCATGATGGCTGCACGATTGCGAGGTATCAGCCTGTTGCCGGTGGGGGTGGGGTGAATGGGTCGGTGATGTTCGTGAAGGACAACCCGGAGTATCCGCCCATCGTGGCGAGGCGTGAGGAGATCGAGCAGCTGGCGGTGGCGATCCAGGTGCGGACGAGCCGGGGGATATAAGGGGGTGGGGGTGGGTGCCCTGGGGGTGGGATGGGGCGGCGGAGTAAGGCTTGGGGGTGGGGGGTGGCTGTTCGGGTGGGGTGGCGGTGGCGGGGGTGGGATGGGGTGTTAGGCTTACGGGTGGGATGGGCGATATTGGGGCGGAAACGGGGCGAATGCGGGGCGGGGCGGCGGGTGGGGGCGTTAGGCTAACTGCGGATGTGGGTTTTTGACGTGGAAACGGGCCGTTTGCGGCCTGAAAACGCGGAAACCCCCCCTGTGTGGGTCCTACCCTAACACCGGGGCAACGCGCGGGTCGTTAGTGTCGCGGTTGGGGCGTGTGGATGGGTCTGGAACTTGGTTTCCACCTGTTCGGGCCCGCCCATCGGTGGGGACCCCAGCACGGCGCAGGAAAGAGCCCGCCAGTCTGGAGCTGGCGGGCTCGTGGGGGACCAGTTTCCCAATTCGGAAAGTCGGGAAGACGGTCAGCGGAGCGTGATGTCGCGGAGGATGATGTCGAGGCGTCGGTCGTGTTCGGCGTCGTGATAGGCGTCGGGCCAGCGCGAGGCGCGGACTGCTGGCGGCTCTGTGAATCCCGATGTTTTCTTGCGGAACTCGGCGCGGGCCTGGTCCACGCGCTTCATCGCGTTGATGAGCCTGGCGATCTCCGCTTCGGTCAGGCCGGGGAGGTCGAACCAAAGGTGGTCGCTGTTCATCGGGCGGCCTCCTCGATCGAGGCCTCGAGCATCAGCGGCTCGCGATCGCTCCCCCACCATTCACGCACCATCCGGCTCGAGGTCGCGATGTCGCGCCCGAGCCCTTCGACGGTTCCGCACCCGCCCATGAGGTTGCAGACGCCGGCGGTGATGGCCCAGAGCAGGGCGGCGCCCGCGCACTGCCGGTACGTGATCCCGCGTCCATTACGATGTGACATAGCTGGTCGTCCTCTCAATCAGGACTGCCGGTCAGAGGGTCGTCAGGCGTTCTCAGCGCCGGGCGGCCCTCGCTTCGTTGGGTGTCGGCACACCGCCGACCCCCGAGCACCATCTCCATCGGTCAGAGCGTGCGCAGGGGTGCGGTTTTACTCAGAGTTTTACTCACTTTGGGCGGCTGATAATCGCCAATGGGGGTACGGGAGGCCGTCATAACCCATCCAGAACCATCCAAACGCGGTCCCGTACCCTGATCGCGGCAGTTGAACTGACTCTGGATCAGTTAGTCTAGGTTCGAATCCTAGATCCCCTGTTTTCACGTTGAGCGATGAATCGAGGCGGGCCCGGCCGGGTGGTTGGGCCTGTGCTGTTTTTGGCCCGCATGGGTGGGCGCTTGGGTGCTTTTCACATTTATTGAGAAAGCGTGGCGCGATCGGTGCGCCGACTCCGCGTTCTCCTTCGTGACCCCTCCCCGGCATGGCGGGGGGATGGTCCGGTCGCATACCGAGCGCACACGCGCGAAGGAGTTTCTCAATGATCCCTCTTGAATCTGTGAATCATCGAGTCCCGCACACCCCCTTGAACGCGCGGTCCATGACCGTCCGCGCTGTCCTTCTCCTCGCGGGGCTCTCCAGCCCGGCGTTCGGACAGTTCCGGGACTGGGACACCGGCAACGGCATGTGGTCCAACGCCCTGAACTGGACGCCCAACGGCCTGCCTCTGTCCACCGAAACGGCTCGCATCGGTGTGCACGCGGGTGCCGCCAACACCGAAGTCGATCTCGATATGAACGACACAGTCGCCGGCTTGCAGATCACCGACGGCATGTTGCTCGATCTCAACGCTCTTCAGTTGGTTGTTTCCGGCAACACCACGATTTCGGGCTTGAACACCGTCAACTTCATCGACTATCCATCCATTCTTCGGGTTCGCCCGTCGCCTGCAGCGACCGAGTTCAGCACGGGCAATCTCACGCTCAGCAACCAGGCGGAGTTCAGAACTGTTCTTGAGCCCATCGCCCAGGTCTCGGGCCTCTGCACCATCGACGCCACCTCATCGATCAATGCTGGGGGCGTTATCAACTTCACCTCCAACGGCGCGACCGCTCTGAGGAACGAAGGTTCGATCCGCTCGAGCATCTCCTCGCTGACGCTCAATCAACTCGGGACGGGCGCATTCGATCTGGATGGCACCTCCGGCGGCGGCATCATCGCCATGAACCTCTCTTCCGGTTCGGACTTTGCTGTCAACGCGACGGAGCTCAATGACCCGTTCAGCGGGCATATATTCATGGCTTCAGAGTCTCGCCTGGTCATGAACCTCGATCAGCCGTGGGAAGCGGATGCGTCGAGCGAGATTGATGTCAGCTACATCTTCGTCAACCCCTACGGACCGTCGCGCCTCGAAGGAGCGCCGGTCACACTTTCTGGATCGGTCAACGTCAATGGCAGCAACGCGGCCCTGCGTATCCTCGCGGAGACGACTGTCGGACCGAGCGCACAGTTCAGTGTGGGTCTCGGGGATGTGCTCAGGTTCGAGGGCGACACGACGGTCTACGGGGGATCGTTCGATGTCGGAGCGGGCGGGGTCATCAATTTTGAGGGGCCCACCCTGATGAACGCTGGTGACTTCCAGACCGACGGCGACTCCTTCGCGGATGGCGGAATCGCGTTCATTGGGCCCACTGACTGGAGCGGGACGGTCAGCATCAACGGCGCCGCACGCCAGAATGGCCTCGCCACGGTGACGGCCGCGACTGTCATCAATGCCGCGGAGTTCGATATGGACGGCGGCGGCGGTGCGGCAGCGACGACTTGGAACATCAACAACAACCTTGTGATCAACGCCGACCGAATCGATGAGTCCCTGCCGGGACTGAATAATCGCTTCGACGGCACTCTCAACATTGCGGGCGGATTCATCGCGAGACTGATCGTCAATCTGCCGGGTGCGGAAGACGACTGGTACATGAACGGAGAAATGAACCTGACCGGCGATGCCGCTTTCTTCGTGTCGAGGGTCGGTGGGTCGTCCATGTACTGCAATGGCGAGTTGACGCTCGTTTCCGGCCGCGCACAGATCGACGCTGATTCCCTGATCTCAAGCTCTGCCACGGTTGACATTGGTCCGGCGTCAGCGATTCTTCGCATGAACGCAGGCTCCTACTTCTACCCCGGGACCTACAACGGCTCCGGCACGCTGCAGAACGGCCCGAACGGCTCCATGCGCCTCACCAATGGCGTCAACCTCGATCAGATCGGGGTTGTCAATCAGGGTTCGCTCAGCATCATTCCCGACACCTTCGCCCTGGTCGATCGCTTCGCGCAGACCGAGGATGGCACGTTTCGAGTCTCGCTGGGCGGGGATGCTCCCGGCGTCGAACATGACCTGCTGATCGTGACCGACGGCACCGCGGCGCTCGACGGCACCATTGCCGTCACACTCACGAACCTCGGCACGGTCCAGTTCTATCCCCAGACCGGTGACGAGTTCATCATCATCTCGGCGGACGATGGCGTCGTCGGTTCATTCGATAACGTCCCGATGACCGTGATCGACGATCTGACCTTTCACTGGACCGTGCTCTACAACGCTTTCAACGTCACACTGCGGCTTGAGAGCGTGGTCCCCGCGTGCCCGGGCGACGTGAATGGCGACGGCATCGTCTCGGGGGCGGACCTCTCCGTCCTTCTCGCGCAGTTCGGCCAGAGCATCGAGCAATGGAGCGACGCCGATCTCAACGGCGACGGCTTGGTCAGCGGCGCTGACCTAAGCGTTATGCTTGCCAACTTCGGGAATCAGTGCTGAGTGCAGGACCGCAGAGCCTGAACTCCGAACCGACGTACTCCGCATCCACCCATGCAGCTGATCGACTGCCCCCGCATCCGCGGAACCGCGTTCGACAGCTAAACCGCCCGCGAGCCTTGCCGCTCGCGGGCGGTCGTTGTACTGGACGCGGCGATCCCATCGCATCTCGGCAGTCTTTGACAGCAACCTGCATGCTGCTCACTGTGCAGATGGGAGCATCTCACCGGGCTCAAAGCGGCGAAGCCAGTTGGTGAGGTCTCGGAGGTCGATGGAGTCGGCCTGCCCGTCGCCGTTGGCGTCGATGGTGGAACCGAAGAGGAGGTAGAGATCTTCGATATCGACAACGTGGTCGAAGTTGCGATCACAGCGGCAGGGGCTGCCGGGAGCCAGGGCGACGGCGGTGGAGTCGCCGAGGTTCAGGATGCCGTAACCCAGCATGCCCTCGTACCCGGATGTGGACTTTGAGACTGGCATCGCGCCCTCGGCCAGGAACGTATGGATCTCGCCATTGGGCACGATGGGGCAACCAGAGCGAAGTACGGCGATTGCGCCCGCGACGATCGGCGCTGAGAAGCTCGTGCCGCTGGCCATGCCGTAACCGTTGTCGGGGACGGTGCTGACGATGTTTACGCCCGGCGCGCAGATGGTGATCCATGAGCCAAAGTTTGTGAAAGAGGCGGGCTGAGCCGCGGTGTTGGTTGCCGCGACTGCAATGACGCCAAGGCCGTTCAAGCCGGCGGGGCTTCGGCGGTCTTCCTTGCCATCGTTGCCTGCTGAGGCAACAACGGAGATGCCTCGCGCGTGCGCTTCGGCGACGGCATCACGGATGACGGTCGGGTCCGACAGTGTGCCCAGGCTGATGTTGATGACGGAAGCGCCGTGGTCGATGGCGTGGTAGATGCCTTGAGAAAGGCGGAAGCTGGTGCTGATGCCGTCGCTGTCCATCACGTTGATGGGGAGAATTTTGGCCGCGGGGGCGATGCGGGCGATGAGGCCCGAGACCAGCGTGCCGTGGCCGACGAACTCGTCGAACACCAGGTCGCCGTCGCTGTCCAGGCCGGCGGGGGTGTCGCCGGTGTTGGTGCTGTTGTTCAGAAAGTTGAATCCGCCCGGAGCGATGCGATTGGCGAGTTCAGGGTGCGACGCATCAACGCCTGTGTCGAGCACCGCCACTGTGATTCCAGCGCCGAGCGCGGAGTTCCAGGCGACCTGCGCGTTCACGAGCGAAGGGGACTGATCGGCGTCGTACTGCGCCCGACCCACACGGAAAAAGAGGCTCTGTGTGCTTCCGTCGGGAGGGAGTTCACTGGCATAGAAGTTGAGATCGGCGCTTTGGACCTCGGGGTCGTCGCGGATCTCCTGTGCGAAAGAGTCTTCGTTCATGCCGGGCGGCACCGTCACTGCGTAGACGTTGCGGGAGGGAATCGACTCGAGCGTCGTCGTGGCATAACGGGCATTGAAAGCCGTGATCGTTGCGCCGGGCGACAGTCGCAGGAGGATCTGCCCGGGGACGAACGGCGCCTTATCGGCGAAAGCGGGGCGCGGGGCGGCGAGAACCGCGGCAACCATGAGGGCGGACAGTTTGAGCGCGGTCGTCACAGAATCGCTCCTTTCAGATACAGCCCGGCCCAGAGCGGCCAAGGTGTGCGGTTCGCCGCGTGCTCACGTTGTACAGATGTGAGCGCGTGGGCGAGTGACGCGGAGTCGCAGGCAGAGGATGCGGAGAATCGGGCGTGGAGTTCAACGAATGCGCTGCGGGCAAACGAATCGCTGAGGCGCCAAAGAGAACCAACGACGGCGGATGCTCCCGATGAGAGGCAGGCACGGGTGAGGCCGTAGCGGTCCTCGCCGCCTCCGGCGGACTGGCCGGTGTCGCAGCCGGACATGACAACGACCACGCCGGGGTTGAAGCGGCCGGTGAACTCGCGAGCGGTGACCCAACGGTCGCCGAGGCGGAGGCGGGAGGACATGGGGAAATCGGGATCGAAGATGCCGTGGCCCGCAAAGTGGACGAGGTCGGCAGAGGCAAGACTGGGCATCACGGCGTCGACTGAGGCGTCTTTGCCCGTCAGGAGCGTGGCATCGGGCCAGTGGCGGGCGACATCGCGTGCTTCTTCTTCAGCGAGCGGCGCGAGTTCGTCGGCGACGCCAATGATGAGTGCGCGCCGCGGGGTGCGACGCGGCAACTCGGCGAGCCGGAGTCCGACACCGAAGCCCGGCGCAAGCGTGAAACTCGTTGTCCCGCCCGGAGAAGCGTGCAGGGTGGCCGCCGTGACGGGGAGGGCATGCAACTCTCTGCAGGGAACGAGCGACACGCGATCGGAACCGTCGAAAGATGGGAGCAACGGTCTTACGAGCATGTCGGCGACGCGGGCGAGCGTGGCGTCGGAGGCTGCGGTTGCGGCGGCGGGATGGGCAAGGGAACGTTCGATATCGAAACCGATGCGACGCGCGAGCTGGGTGATCTCGCGGCGGGTCGCGAGATGACGATGCAGCGTTGTTTGCGATGCAGTGACGACGATGGCAGAAACAGCGTCACGATCCGTGAGATACACCACGGCCGCACACTTCGCGGGGAGGCGCTTGCGCCACGCGTCGATGGTTGCGTGGGTTGTCTCGCGCTCGGTCGACACCTCCGTGGCGCGCCGATCGTGGAGGCGGTCGAGTTGTGCTTCGAGCTCGACCAGGCGTGCGTGAGTTTCGGACTGGTCGGGGCCGCTCTGGCGGACATTCGGACCCAGGCGGCTGTAGAGGGTGTTCAGGCGGCTGAGGCACTCCGTGCAGTCGGAGTCCGAGTTGCCCGCATCGGCGGCAGTCCGGTTCTCGAGGAGCGTGCGCGCTTTGATGAGCTCTGCGACACGCAGGGCTTCTCTGATCGATTCGGGCGTCGAGTCGTCGAGGGCGGTTGAGACGGCGTCGTGGTAAAGCTGCTCGGCGGATTCAAGGAACGCGGTGCGGAGCTGCTCGGCTCGAATGGCGGTGCGGCGGCGTTCGGCGTGCTCGATGGCGGCACGAAAGGCGGCGTGCGCGGCTTGATGATCGCCACGGTGGGCGAGAGAAAGGGCCTTGAGGTGGTTGAATCGTGCGGCGAGGGGGGCCGCGTGGAGTTCGCGGGAGAAGCGCAAGCCCTCATCGATCAAAGTCAACACGCGGGGATCATCGCCCTGCTTCATCGCGATGGTTGCAAGCGTTGCGATGACGCGGGCGCGGAAGAGTGGTCGATCCTGGGAGCACTCAAGCACCGCGGATGCAAGACGATGTGCCTCATCTGTTCGACCGGCGGCGAGTGCTGCCTCGGCGAGTGCGAGCCTTGCTTCGGCCAGAAGCGGGCCCGCGCCGCAGACTTCGGCGGTTGCGGCGGCTTCTTCGAGGAACTCGGCCGCTGCGTTGTGGTCGCCCAGCTTCAGCAGGGCGATCCCAGCGCCGAGGCAAGCGCGGGCGGTCTCTCGGGTGAGGCGGGACTGACGCAGCGCGGGAAGGGCGCGATCGAAGAGCCGGACGCATTTGCGTAACGCGCCGGCGGTGAGGAGCGCCTCGGCTTCTTCGGCGAGGAGGCGGGCCGCATCGGCGGAAGCACCGACTCGCTCGAATCGCGCGGAAGCGTTGTCGAATCGTGGGAGGGAGGCGTCGATGTCGCCGCGACGGCTGAGCAGATCCGCGAGGTTTCCCTCGACGACCGCGGCGGCATGGTCGTGATTTCCCGAGTTGAGAACTTCGAGCGCCGTTTCGAAGGTGCGCGCAGCGTCGTCGAAGCGATCGAGGTCGAGCAGGGCCTCGGCACGATTGCTCTCCACCATGCCGCGGGCGAGGGGTTCGGCAAAGAGATGCGGGAGGGCGTCCGTGAAACATTCAAGGGCGTCGCCCGGACGCCCCATCATGCGGAGGACGATGCCAAGATTGACGCCAGCCTTTGCGGCGGGAACGGCCGCGCCGACGGCGAGGAAACTCGCGCGAGCGCTGCGTGCGGCGTGCTCTGCATCGGGCAGGCGCCCAAGGCGCGCCAAGGGCTGGACCTGGGTCAGCCACAGCGGACCGAGTTCGGCGGCGAACCGCCCCGCTTCCGCCAGCTCTCGCGCTTCGGTAAGAAGTTGGATCGCTGGCTCAAAGTCGTTGGCGTAGCACAGCGCATGGGCGCGCGCGGACATGGCGCGGACACGTGAGGGTGATGCGGGAGGAGTCACGTCGATGAAACGTGCTGAGAGATCGAGCGCGCCGGACAGGTCGGCGAGCGCCATTGCGCGGACGCGGTTGGATGCGTCCTCAACGGCCGCGGAGTCGCCGCCGGCGACCGCCTGCAACAACCGATCGAGTTCGAATGTCTCGGCGGCGGTCATGAATCCTCGGCTGGGGT
>JBGSZV010000055.1:0-12084 GCA_041750235.1 Phycisphaerales bacterium | reverse complement strand
GCGAGCCGCTTCTCGCCATCCGCGATGTCCTGCTGCTTCTTGGCCAGCCGCTGCTCGACATCCGCCAGTTCCGCGCCCAGCGAATCGTCGGAGGTCGCCGGTTTGGCGGTGAGCGCATCACCGAGCGAGCGTTGGGTCTGGTACAGCTCGAGCTGCGCCCGCGCATCGCTGACTCCGAGCACCACGCTGGACATCAACCGGCGCGCCTTGGCGGCCGCGATCTCGCCCTGCCCGGCCTGAGCCTGAGCGATGAGCATCTTCGCCGCCGCGCCCGAGCCCGATCGCGTGGCATCCTTGCTCACCGATTGCAGCGAACTGATGACCTTGGCGTAGACACGCCCGCGTTCTTCGTTGGATTCGCCCGCACCGCCGTTGCCGTTGGCCTTCAGGAGGGCATTGCGTGCGTCACTGATGGCCTTGGAGACCTGGTCCGGCTGGCGGTCACAGCCCGTTCCGACGCAGAGGCCGCAAGCGACAACCAACGCCGCAATGCCCTTGCCGGCAAAAGACTTCCGGCGGTTGCTCCCGCCACCAGACGCGATGGATGTCCAGCCAATCAGCATGCTCACACATTCCCTTCGACGCGGCACCCTGCGCGGTTCCCCGCCAATCACTCGCCCCGCATCCATGGGGAGGCCCAGTGTAGCAGGTCGCCACGAGGATCCGGATCCCTGATAGCCCCCGAACCGCCCCTACCTGGGGGCTGCCTCCGGCTCTTCAATCACCGGGGCCTGATCCGCCTCGCCGGGCGGGGTGTACTTCACGGGATACTCCGGGCGGGGGCGGTACAGCATCCGAATCCACTCCACCCCCTGCTTGAACCTTCGCGACTCTCGCGTCAGGAACGCGGGCTGCCAGCCCTCGACGATCGGGTGCGGAGACGAGGCGTCTGACCGGTTGAGCCCGTATTGCAGAAGCAGCGAGCGCTCGGGCTGCTCGTAGTTGATCAGCCGCTGGCCGTCCTGCGTGACGAACCGGTCCAGGATCAGGAAGTTGGTGTAGAAGCTCTCCTCAGAAGCGGGCCGCCGGTTGAAGAGTTTGAGCCGCCCCGACTCCGATCCGCCGTGGCAGCGGGTGGTCGCCATCACATTGATGATCCACGTCGCGTGCATCCGGTCGCGGAAGTACTCCATGCTGCGCGGGTTGTCCAGTACCTCGACCTCTGGATACAGATCGCGGGCCTGAACGCGGAACATGGTGTCCAGGATCTGCGCCGGCGGGAGCTTGCGGAACGAATCACGCCCCTCCCGCGAGCTGGGAATGGCAGGGTTGTCGGCATAGCGCACCAGCAGTTTGTCGATCGTTTCCCGCTTGACCAGCAGTCGCGGGGGCGCCTTCAAGTCGACTTCGTAGAGCTTGATCAGGTTGATCTGCTCGCTGGTGAGCAGTGTGAACTCGCCCGGTCCAGGGCGTGTCGCCGTCGGTCCGGAAGTGGGAGCGACTTCTTCCTCCACCGCTTCGCCCTTGCGGGATCGCACCTCGATCAACGGCTCGAGCACACGCTTCTGGCGCAGCGCCTCGGCATTGGTCGGATCAACCCGCAGGATGTGCAACACTTCCACCAGCGCCTGCTCGTACATGCCTTGGCGCTGCAACCATGCCGTCAGGGCGAGCAACCGATCCACATCGTCATCGGGGATCATCGCCCGCAGTGATCGGTACCGGTCCGCGGGCGTCTCGAGCGCTTCGATCGTGTCGCCGCTGGCCAGTTCAACCTTCACGGTCGCGCCGCCAACCTTCACCTGCACAACGGCGCCGTCCTGTGCCAGCAGCGCCCCTTCGATCATGCGGCCGTCGGCGAATGTGATTCGAACGCTGTCGCCGACCTGCGGCACGCGCTTCGCGGCACCCGGCCCCGGCCCCGGAGATCGAATCGGGTTCTCAGGAACTGTGTTCTCGGGCGGTGCGGGCGGATCACCATCGCCCGCGCGGGCCCGCTCCGTCATTCCGGCCAGGCACAGCCCGACACAGCAGACGCTCGCCCGACACAATGCGATGACTGTCTTGTGCATGGCGTGATTCATCGGCCCCTCGGGGTGTTACCGGTCCAGCTTCGACAGGCGTCAGACGCGCTGCCCCTCACACCGTTCGCACGCATTCTCGCCGCGGGTCCCGCCATCGTTTTCGATGACCAGAGACCCAAATTCCCCAAATTGACACTGTTACAAGCATCTGTGAATCAATGACTTACAGCACGCCTAGGCAGGTCGGGCGAAATTTTTCTTGGATTCAGCGTGCATCGCCTTGTAGCGGTGCTATGCTTCCAGCGACGTGTTTCTTCCCTCCTACCCACCGAACTTCCCCCGGTTTGGTGGGTTTTTTCTTTTTTGAACTGCCCGCATGAGCCCTTACTGGGCCGCTTGGCCGTTCACCACCACAAGACCAATCAGGCCGTTGTCTGTCTCGATCTGTGCGTTGACGAGACTGCTGGGGCGTTGCGTCGCAAAGAAGCCGCCGGCGCGAAACGCCTCGCCGTACTCGTTGCGGAATGTCTTAAGCGACATCGTGGTGCGGTCGCCAGGCGCAAGGCCGTCAAACGCGTGGCTGAACTGCCCGTTGATCCACATCGTCCCCTCGGGGAGCGCCTCGGCGGTGGTGTTCACGAGACTGATCTCGGTCTCGTCGCGTATCACCTGCACGTCCACCGCGCGCGTTTGAGCCTTCTGGATCGGATAACTCCGACCCCCGTCGATCTTGCTTCCGGCACGGCAACCGGCAAGCATGGACACGATCAGAACCAGTCCGACGTTCAAGAGTGAAGTTCGCATGGCCTGTGAGGATAACAACGCGACGCCCCCAAGCCCGGCCATCGCGCCCGGCGTCGAGCGGATCGACCCCGCCGTGGTCGCCCGCGCCACTCGCATCGATCCCCGCCTCCCCACGCTCGTTCCCGGTTTCGATGCTCCGTTTTTCCAGGCAGGGCTGGCCGGATATTCCGACGCTGCGATGCGCATCATCGCCCGGCGGCACGGCTGCCCCTGCTGCGTCACCGAAGCGCTGCTGGACCGGACGCTCCTCGCCGGGGGCAGGGGATTCGACAAGGCCGACCTGGGCGAACTGGCCGACAATGTTCCCGGCGGCATCGAAGACCAGCCCCTCGTCGGGCAGATCATGGGAAGCGACCCGGACGAGATGGCCGCCGCTGCCGTCAAGATGATCGAGCAAGGGCGCCGGCCCCCGCCCGCGTACCGCCGGCTTGCCGAGCGCCGGAAGTTCACCGCTGAGGTGGTTCCAGCAGCACATCAACTGGGCGAGCTGGCCGAGAAGTACCCCGCCTCCGAGTTCGCCGATCACGAACGCGACGCCCTCCGCGTCATGCGCGATGACCGTGGCGACAACCCACTCGGGTTTGCGACGATCGACATCAACCTTGCCTGCCCCGTGAAGAAGATCAAAGCCAAGGCGCGCGGCGGCCACTGGCTGCGCGAGCCCGAGGGCGCGATCGATATCCTGAAGGCCGTTCGCGCCGCATTACCGCGTGAGATTCCCTGCACCCTCAAGATCCGGCGCGGCAGCGACGACAGCGCCGAGGCCGAGCGCAACTTCTTCCGCATCTTCGACGCTGCCTACGACATCGGCTTTGCCTGGACCACCGTTCATGGGCGCACCGTCGAACAAAAATACGTCGGCCCCTCGCGCTGGACCTTCCTGCGCGACCTTGTGCAATCGCGCCCCGACCGCCTGATCTTCGGCTCCGGCGATGTCTGGGACGTCCACGACATCTTCCGCATGATCGCCTACACCGGCGTGCACGCGGTCAGCGTCGCCCGCGGGTGCATCGGCAACCCATGGATCTTCCGCCAGGCGCGGCAGATGATGGCCGGGCTCGCCCCTACCGCTCCCACCATTGCCGAGCAGCGCGAGGTGCTTCTGCAGCACTTTGAGCTTTCGGTTGCGGTCAACGGCGAGGGCGCCGCCTCGCGTCTCATGCGCAAGTTCGGGATCCGCTTTGCCCAGCATCACTCGCGCGGCGAGGATGTCCGCGTCCGTTTCATCCATTGCAAGGGCATCGAGGACTGGAAGAGCGTCCTCGACGAGCACTACACCGCCGAAGCAGTGCAGAGCGCATGACCACGAAACGTCGCACGCTTGGTGGTCATGCGCGATGATTCTTCGCTTTTCCCGCACGCTTTGATCGCAACACGTTCGCCTTGAGTCGCCGCATCCGTAGCCTCCGGTCGTGACACACACGCACCACCCACACGGAGGACTCCCGATGCGACACGCCGCTCTCCCCGCCCTCGCCTTCATCGCGCTCACCAACGGCTGCGTCCCGCCGCGCTCGCTCTCCCCCACCATCGAATCCCAGCGCGAATCCATCGCCGCCATCCGCGCCAGCTACGAAGCCGATCTCTCCCTTCTCGCATCACAGCTCGATGCCGCAATCGCGAGCCGCCGCATGCTCCTTCTGGGGCGGATCGACCGGCAGATCGTTGAACGCGACTACCTCTCCGCCGAACTCGCCGGCGCACCGCTCCGCAATGACCTTGCGGACGCCGCCATCTCCAACGCGATCATCGACGACATCCGGGACGGGCTTCTCACCCTCGGCGGCGCCGATCAACTGCTCGCCGACTACCGTGCGGCGGAGTCGCTGACCGAACCGCTCGGCCAGGAAGTCCGCACCCGCCTCATCGAACGCCTGCGGATCATCCGCGACTTCGACGCCACGGCGGCATCGCTGCGGATCGCTATGGCCGATCATGCCGCCGACATCGCGTGGCTCTTCGAGGAATCGGGCCGCGCAACCGATGCGATCGGGAGCTACGCCGCTCAGCGTCCGCGACTGCCGCAGGCCGTCGTGACCAACGCTCCCGACCTGTGGTCGCGGCTCGTGTTGGCGCGGATCACCGATCCCACCAAGCGTGCCGCCGCCGAGCAGCTTCTCGCCGACCTGCTGGCCCTGAACACCCTCGCCGCCAACTGAAAGGAACTCGCCATGAACTCTGAATCGCTCGCCGCTCTTGCCGCCGCGCTCACCTCTCCCGGAGACACCGCGCTCACGCCGGAAGACAAGCACACCATCGTCGCCGCGCTGGGCGCGCTCGCGGCGTCACAGGGGGTGATCGCACGTCAGGCACGCTTGCTCAAGAGCTACCAGCACGATGTCGATTCCATCGACGCCGGCGTGGCCGCCACGCTCTCGCGCTTCCATGCACGCCTCCACGCACCGCCGGCGAGCGCCGTCTACGACCCGGCCAAGGCGCGAGCGGCACGAGAAACCCTCCTCGCGGAGATTCAGCGGGCCGAAACCCTTGAGGGTCTTGTCGCGACACTTCTCAACTTCGCCAAGGCCGTTGCCGTCATCGCCGCGTGATCTCCCGGGCAACAAACGAGCGGAGGCGTGCCACGAAGCACGCCCCCGCCCTTCGCGAGCGCCTGCTCGTTGACTCAGTCGACTTGCTTGATCAGTGTCCGCTGTCCCTCGACAAGCATGTAGATCTCACCGGTGTTGGTCAGCACCGCCTGGTTTCCCTCGCGGATGAGGGCATCCACGATCTTCTGATACTCGAGGGTGCCGAACTTCACCGTCTGCTGCGGCGGCTCTGTCTCCTGCGAGAGCAGGCGTGCATCCAACCAGCGCCCGTTCCGGAAGATGATCGCCTGCGAGCCGACGTTCTGAACATTGTGCAGTTCCACCAGTTCCATCTTCTTGTCGTAGAAGAAGTTCACCTGTGCGGGGGCTGTGGCGGCCGACTGCTTCGCAAGGTTGGCGTCCTGATTCACTGCACCAATGCCGTCGCGCACGCTCATCGCGCGCCGGGCCAGCACCTCGCGTCCGAGTTCCGACGCCGGGGCCGCAACCGCCAGTCGATCCGTCGGATCAGTCGCGAGGAACGATGTGTACTCCGTGAGGATCCCGAAACGGCTCGACAGCCGCACGACCTCGTCCACCAGTTCCTTGACCGCCGGATCGTTCGCCGGCGTTGCATTCGCGCCGCGCTGGCGGATGCTGTCGATCAGGCTCGCGATCTTCCGCGTCGCCCACAGGCGTCCAACATAGGCGTGGCGCGGCGAGGCTTTCGCGAGGTCAAAGGTGTAGGTGAAGGTCCTGGGCTTCCCGTTGTACTCGCCCGCGACGCTGAGCCGCAGCGGATCGTTGGCGTTGTACCGACCCAGCACCACGAGCTGATCACCCTCAAAGCAATCGGGAAGCTCGTTGGGCAGGAAGTCGCGAGCGATGGACGTTGTGGGACGCCAATCTGCATCAAGCGCCGTCAGCTTCGGGGCCGCCAGCACCGGGCCCTTCATGCCGCGAAAAACGTCCGACACCTTCACTTCCACGTTCTCCGAAGGCAGGACGAAGGTGGGTTTGCCGCGCGAGGTCCTCGCCAGACCGGAGAGCAGCGGCGTGTTGACGTCGTACCCAACGCCGAAGGTGAAGATGCGTCGCTTGAACGCGTTGGCCGTCACCGCGCTGTCGCGGATCGCCGTCTCGCGTGTCTCTCCGGTGGTCGCCAGTCCATCGGTCAGGAAGAGCACGATCGGCAGCATTCCTTCCTTGGGCTCCGGACGCAGCGCCGTCACCAGCGCCTCGTGCAGATTCGTCCCACCGCCGGACTTGATGTTCCGGATGTACGCCCGCGCTTCCTCGAGCGACTTCTCATCCTTGATCACCGGCGCATCCGCGAAGCTGTAGATCACATCCGAGTAGTCGATGATGTTGAACGCCTCGCCCATCTCGATGCCTTCGACCACCTGAAGTGCCGCCGCCCGCGCCTGCTCGATCTTCTCTCCCGCCATGGAGCCCGAGCGGTCGATCACAAGCGTGACCTCCCGCTTCACCCGCTCGCGTTGCGCGTCCGCCGCCTCGGGGATGCCCGCCAGCAGCAGGAAGTACCCTTCGTTTCCCCCGGCAACCATCGGATCCGGCCACGCCATCAGCGTTGCGCTCGGCGACTCGCCGTCGTCCGCGCCCTGCAGGTACGAAAGGCGCAGCGAACCCGGCAGCGAAGCCGAATGCTGATCCACCTGCACCTTGAACTCACCGGGACCCACTCGTGTTGCTGCGACCTGATGGCTCGGCGAGTACACCGTGGCAATCGGACGCTGCGTCTTGATCGTCGCGCTGATGGTCCACACCGGACCGCCCGCGCTCAGCGAGTCGCTCCGCGGCAGCAGATAGTCAAACCGCCCGCCTTCGGACTCGAGCAACTGCTCGTACACCACTCGCACCTTCTGCGTCGCCCCGGCGGGAACCGGGAACACGCACGTGCGGATGGCGCTTGCCCCCGCGAACTCCAGCAGGCCGGGGTCCTTCGTCTTTGCCACGATCGAGTCGTAGATCCGACGGGCCTCTTCCTTGCGCAGCAATGTCGCCGTCGGCTCCGGACCCGTGCCGTCGTACTGGAACGACCGAATTGTCACGCCATCGGGGACCGGGATCACCAGTTCCGCCTCTTGGGGGCGCGGTCCGGGGTTGTGCAGCGTGAGTTCCAGATGCGTTGCCGCGATCTGGTCGGTGATCTCGACATTCGCCGACGCCATCGTCAACTGCACCCCCATGGGCGCCCGCATCCGGGCCTGGGGCACGATCACGCTCCGGCCCACTTCGATCACCACCGGCGCACTGGAGCGCGGCTCCACGCTCACTTGAGCCGGCACACTTGCGCCTGCCAGCGCGATCAGCGCCAGCGCAGCCACGGCCAGAAGACCTTTGCGGTCCATCGGAACGCTCCTTGGGTTTCCCACGAATGCGGCCGTCGCGTGTCTTTCACCGGTCGGCACGGCCATCGCCGCCGGTACCAGTTAGACCGGCCGGCGGCATCGGCGGTTCGCTCCGAACGGGCGACGGGAGAAAAAAAGATCGCGGGCCTGTCCCGCTGAAGCGGAGCAGACCCGCGGGGTCAAGGGTGGTTCTCGGATCAGGTTCCGAAGCTTGAAAGCAGGACGCTCAAATCGGCGCCGTTGACCCAACCGTCGCCGTTGAAATCCGCATCGGTGTCTGGCGGCACCTGCGCTCCGAACTGCGACAGGAGCACCGAAAGGTCCGCGGCGTCTACGACTGTGTCGCCGTTCGCGTCGCCGACCACGTTCGGTATTCCGAGGCGAGTGAGCCCGATCCGGTGCGAGTCGAGGCCGCCGCTGAGAACGAACCGCGTCGACGCGACGAGGCATTCGCCGTTGGCGCGGCTGAGAATCGAGGGGCTCGCGTCGGCGTTGGGCCCGGCGCACACCGCGAACGCGGTGGTGTCGAGTACCTCGCCAGTCTCCGTGACCCGAGTCGCGTAGATGTCGGTTCGGTCGTCAAAGAAGGCCGATTGGTTGCGCTGGTCGTCAAATGTCACGACGAAGGTCGTGCCGTCCCAGGCCACCACGGGGCGCAACTGGCGGCCGGTCGCTTCGGCGATCGTGAAGTAGCCGGGTTCATAAGTACCGTCGGCGTTCATGATGCGGCCTGCGATGTAGTTGTTGGCGTTTGACAGTGAGTTCATGCGCCAGACGAGCAGGTACTTGCTCCCGCTGAAAGCGATATCAAGGTCACCGGACGCGCCGGAGAACGGCGTCGGATTCACCGCCTGCGTCACGACGCCGCCCGCTGAGACACGCGCGAGAATGGCGTCACCCTGGCTTGAGTCGTGCGTCCACATCGAGTGAGCGGCAACGAACCACTGGGCGCCATCGGTCCGAACGCGCGGCATCGCGTTGACGTACCCGCCGCCCAGGAGCAGGCCGTTCGCCCCGTCGAGCGGCGCGCCGGTGGGGCCGTCGACTCGCGCACCCCACAGGTCGATGTACTGGGGGTAGGTGGCATAGCGGGCGCAGGCGATGAGGAAGTCTTCGCCGAGCGCCTCGACGTCGGCGTTGAATCCAGGCATGACGTGGATCGGCTGCGCGTCGATGAATGTGCCGTCGGGGTTCATGCGCCGGGCCTTGACGCCGGTCGGGGTCAGACCGCTTGCGCCCTGATCCCAAGCGACAAGAAAGACCGAGCCGTTCCACGCGATGCCCGCCTTGCCCACGGTCGGCCCGCGGAAGACCTCGATGGGCTCGGAGGTCGTGGCGGCACCGGCCGAGTTGAGCAGGTGCACCAGCACGCGGTCGTCGTTCGCCGCCTCGCTCACGAAGACGAGCGCCGAGCCGCCGGCGGGTCCGACGGAGAGATCGGGATTGCGCTGGTTCTTCGTTCCCGTGGAGACGCACTTCTCGACACCGGCGACATTCGCGCCGCTTACCGGCAGCACGAAGACGTTGGTGTCGTAGCCCAGCGCCACGCGGAGGTCGTACCAGAACACGTGCACGCCGCCGCCGGTCCGGGGCAGGAGCAGTGGGTCATACGCGGTGTTGACGTTGCCGCCGATCGTGATCGGAAGCAGCACGCCGCCGCCCGGATCAAGCACGGTCCCGGCGCTGTTGATGCGCACGGTCCGGAGGATGTCCGACACGCCCCACTCCAGCCACCAGTTCGTGCCGTCGTGAGCGAGGGTTGAGTGCGTGTACTGGCTGAAGTTCGAAACGATCATCGTGCCGGCGGGGGTCAGCAGCGTTCCGGTGTTGGTCATGCGCGAGCCGACGAGGTTGACATAGTCGGCGATCCACGTGACATAGAACTCGGTGCCGTTGCCGGCGATGTTCAGGCTGGGAACGTTGAACGGGGCGCCGATCGGCTGGCCGTTGGGATCGATACGCCGAGCTTTGCAGTTGGCGCTGTCGTAGAAGTCGAGGCCGGCGACGAGGTACTCGCCGTTGCCGACGACGGTCTTGGTCTGGCCGTACACCCAGTCGATGAGCATCAGCGGCGTCTGGTCGACGAGCTGGCCGCTCGCGTTGATGCGTTGGCCGGCGAGGTACGTGCCGTAGCCATCATCGTGGTAGATGCATCGCGTGATGAGCCACTGGCCGTTCAGTCCGGCCATTTCAAGACCCAGGGTGCTCGGCTCGAAGATCGTGGGGGGAAAACTAATTGGCGTGGCATCGAGCACCTGCCCGTTTACGTCGATGCGCACGGCGCGGATCACGTCGCCGTAGTACCCGCCGACAGGTTCTTGAGAGGTGTACAGCACCAGCCACGCGCTGCCGTTCCACGCGACGCGGGGGTGCTGCTGCAGACCCATGCCGCCCGCGATGATGAAGGGGGCCGGATCGAGAGCGTTTCCCTGCGCATCCAGGCGGATGCCGAAGACGTCGCCGTCCCCTTGGATCGTCTGACTCCCCGAGCTGCGTCCACGGTAGTCGGTCCACACGGCCAGGTAGTTGTCACCCCCCTTTGCGACCGCGTGGCCCTGTTGGCTGTTGGTGGCCGGCTCAACCGAAAGATCGCCGGGCGTGAGACCCAGTTCGGTGACCGGCATCGCCTGAGCGAGGCTCGTGACTGCAGCGACCGCCAAGAGCGATCCGAGGCGTGTGAGGGGGTTCATGGGCGTCTCCTTGGACGAACGTTCACATCGCTGACATTCCCAGAGGTGGGAATCGCGACGGCAGAATGGCATCTGCCCCGGATATTGGGCAAACCGCGTGCCGTTGTGTTAGCGATCGTTTCGGCGAGCGCGGCGGATCTCTCACCGCACGCCAGGATTCCGGACGTGACGGCACGTTCGGTGACATTGGCTCGGGTCCACCAAGTCGAAGACGCGGCGAGCGCAAAGAAACGCGATCTCCCAACGAGTGGCGGAACCCAACCGATCATCCTGGCAGGTGGTCGGCCTCAACCGCCGCGCCAGTTCTCAACATGAGGAACCAAAGGCGCCCAGCAGCACGCTGAGATCAGCGGCGTTGACGACGCCGTCCGCGTTGAAGTCCGCACCGCTCCCCGGCGACACCTGCTGCCCAAACTGCGCGAGCAACACCGACAAGTCGGCCGAGTTCACAACGCCATCGGCGTTGGCGTCGCCCGGGCATGCCGGCGGCACGACGAAGACCAGCCGCGGTGGTTCGGTGCTTTCCCTGCTCATGTGGAAGCGTTCGGCCGCACCGGCGCCGGCGATGGCCACGCTCACGATCCCATCCGAGTCCGACCGCACGGCTGCGGTGACATCCACATCGAAGTTGCCGCCCCGGCTCACATCCGCGAGAGCGGCGATCTGGTTTCCGCTGGCCGGCTGATTGGAGAAAGTGAGACCCCCTTCGGTCCACGAGGTGTTTGGCACCAGGCGTACGACGCCGCCGCTCATCTGATCCGCGGTCGACATCACACTGAGCTTGACATGCACCGGCGGTCGCGGGAGCGCGGGCCGCACGAACTTCAAGAATGTAGTCCGCACACTCGGCGTCGCCAGGGAGCGGAGCGCCGTCTGAGCGCCGAAGTTCGTTCCGGGCGAGAGCGAATCAACGAATGAGTCCTCGATCGCGTTCACCCAGACCATGACCTCACCGGCCCGGGGCGCGTACCACGCCTGCGCGGTCGGATCGGTCGCGAAGAATGTGTGCAGCAGACTGGCCACCTTGGCCTCACCGCTCAGGGCGGGGTGGATGAAGTCCGACTCGTAGTCGCCCGTTGGCCAGGTCAGGCCATCGGCGCGGGGTGTCATGCCGTCGGCCCAGAGGTACGGTCCCCAGAGCAGCAGCGGCGACTCGACCGGTCCGATGTCGGGGTCCCAGTTGAGCGCTGCAGCGCCGCTGAGTTGCTCCTCGACGAGCCACTTGAACGCGAAGCCGCTCTCGAAGCTGAGGGGTTCGCTGCGGTTGGGATTGCTCGAGTAGCCGCCGTAGATTCGGCTTGAGACGTAGCAGATCTTCAGGTTGGGAAAGCGATCGTGCAGGATGTTCGCGATGCTGCGGAGGTGGTTCTGAAGTTCCTGCGCGTGGTTGGGGAATACCACGGTCGACGGCAGGCCCATGGCCTGCTTCAGCCAAACGACCTGCACCTGCGCGGGCGTCAGGCCCGCCACCGCGAGTTTGGCGTCCACCGCCGGCCAGTACGGGTCCGCGGGGTCCGACATCAGTTCGGCTGAGATGCCGCCCTTGGCGGTGTTGACAATCACGCACGCGGCGCGACGCGATGCGTTCGCATCCTCCAGCCGTTCGAACTGCCCAAACTCCTGATTGGTGTTGGACATGCCGATCGAGATGACGCCGATCAGTCCGGCGCCGCTCGGGTTGCCGGCCGCGTTCCGAGGCACGATGTCAGCGGCGAGGGCGATCGCC
>JBGSZV010000054.1:0-19058 GCA_041750235.1 Phycisphaerales bacterium | reverse complement strand
TCTCCGCGATGCGTCCGCCCGAGACAAGCGAAACGGCCGTTTGTCACTCAATCTGTGATCGAGGCCACAATGCGCGACCGGAAGGGCGAACGCGGCGGGGATGACGAGGCCCAGAAAGCCGCCGCCGAAGAGGCCGACGAGGGTGAACCCGAGGCGCATCGATTTCTGACCAAAAAGCCAGAGGATCACCCCCCCGACGAAGACACCCAGCACGATGGCATGAGCCGAAAGTGGGAGTTCGCCCAGCTTGGTGGTGGCGTACTGGCCGAGTTCAGAGAGTTTCTGGTCCGCGTCGGGCATGGGGCGCCTCGAGGTTCGGGGGGCGAAACGGCGTCCAGGCCGTGCGATCGGACAGCGCTTGAGCGGCTGTTTCGCCGATGAACTATAGATTCCAGCGCGTCCGGGCGATAGTCCGGGCGTCCCGGGGGGATCATCCGCATGAGCAGTTCCGCCGACTCAGATAAAGCTCCGCCGTCCTCGACCGCACCTGATTTGCGCGGCTTCCGGGAGAAGGTGGACTTCGTGGATCGTCAGATCGTGGACCTGCTCAATGAGCGGGCACGCCTGATCGTCGAGATCGGCAAGGTGAAGCGTGATGCGGGGATCCCGATCTACGCGCCGCACCGGGAGCAGGAGGTGCTCCGGCGCGTGCTGGCGGCGAACGAGGGGCCGCTGCCCGACCGCACGATGGAGGCGGTCTATCGCGAACTCATGAGCGGGTCGTTCGCGCTCGAGCACCCGCTGCGGATCGGATACCTCGGTCCGCCTGGATCATTCAGTCACCAGGCGGCCGTCAAGCAGTTCGGATCATCGGTGAGCTTCGAGGACCTGCACGAGATCGGGGGCGTCTTCACCGAGGTGCGCCGCGGTCACTGCAACTACGGCCTGGTGCCGATCGAGAACTCCACCGGCGGCGGAATCATTGAGACGCTCGACGCATTCCGCAGCACCACCGGCGATGTGAACATCTACGCCGAGGTGCTGATCGAGGTGCACCAGAACCTGCTGGCCAACTGCGAGCCGAGCAAGGTGCGCCGGATCCACTCCAAGCCGGAGGTGTTCAGTCAGTGCCGTCAGTGGCTCTCCACGCAGTACCCGCAGGCGGAACTGGTGGCGGCGCCCAGCACGAGCCGCGCGGTGCAGATCGCCAAGGCGGAGAACGATGCCGACCCAGCGTCCGGATCGGCGGCGATCGCTTCGACGCTCGCCGGGCAGCTCTACGGCGTGAACACGCTCTTTGCCGAGATCGAGGACAACCCGCACAACATCACGCGGTTCTTCGTCATCTCGCGACAAGCGGCGCAGCCCTGCGGCAAAGACAAGACCTCGATCATGTTCAACACCGCCGACAAGCCGGGCGCGCTGGTGAGCGTGCTGCAGGTGTTCCAGCAGGCGGGGATCAACCTGTCGCACATCGACAAGCGCCCCAGCGGGCGTTTGAACTGGTCGTACACGTTCTTCATCGACGCCATCGGCCATCGCGATGATGCCAAGCTGATGGCGGCAATCGCCGATGCGCGGGCGCACTGCCTTGAGCTGGTTGTGCTCGGCAGCTATCCGATGGCGCAGCGCGTGCTTTGAGGCGCGGTTGGCGTCCAGTGAAATGAAAAAGGGCCGTCGACGGGTGTCGGCGGCCCTTTGTGTTTCAATCAGGAGCACTCAGCGGCGCGGGGCGGGCTGCTTGGCGTTGATGTCGATCGTGCCGTAGGCCTGCTCGTACTGTCCGACGGCCTGCTGGAGGCTGGCCATGAGGCGCTTGGCGCCGGTCCAGTTCATGACGACGCGGGAGCCGACGGAGAAGAGCATCTTGACGGGCTCGTTGGGGCCGGCCTGTCCCGCGAGGTTGAGACCGAAGTCGAGCACGAGTTCATCGGGGGTCGTCGAGGTGCGGATGGTGTTGGCGTAGGTCGTGACCATCTTGGTCTCGTCGACGCGGATCTCAACCTGCTGGCGTTCGTTCTTCTGGTCCATGGCGTGCGTGTCTTTCTCTTGTGGCTTCCGGGATCGGAAGCGGTGGGGGTGTCGTTATCGAAGATGCCGGAGGAGGGGGTCGAACCCTCACGCCCTTGCGGGCACAGGATTTTGAATCCAGCGCGTCTGCCAGTTCCGCCACTCCGGCCGGACATGTGAAACGGGCGGGCAGTATAGCGGGACCAGTGGGGGCGTCGGCCACCACGAAAGGGAACGAAAAAGGCCCCGGTCGTGCGACCGGGGCCTGGGAATGAATCCTTGTTTGGCGGAAGGCTTACGCGCGACGCCGACGCAGCGCGGCCAGGCCTGCGAGGCCCATGATGCCCGCGACGCCGGGGGCGGGGATCTCAACGCGGATGCGCCAGGCGGCGTTGATGTCGTCGGTGAGTGTGGTGGTGCCGTTCACATCCACGTCGGCGGTGAAGTAGATGTCAACGAAGTTGCCCGAGCGGTCGGAGAGGAAGAGGGTGGCGATGCCGGTGAAGTCGCTCAGGATGGAGTTGGCCTCGGGGATGCCGTCGCCGGTGAGGTCAACGTTCTCGCCGACACTCAGGATTCGCATCGAGTTGAAGATGAGCGATTCCTTGGTGTCGACGTCCCAGATGACGGCCCAGTCGCCGGATTCGTTCATGAAGCCCATGTCGATCGCACCGCCGATCGTGCCGCCTCCGGGGAGCAACTGGCCCTCGCGGTGAAGAATGGTGCCGTTCTTCATGATGTACTCGTCGCCGGCAACGGCGGCGTTGGTGTCGCCGGTGATCATCCAGTCACCGGCCTCATTGATGCCCACGAAGTCGACGTTCTCATAGGTTTCGACGCCGTTGCCGCCGGACGCGACGGGGACAATGGTCCCCTTCTGCACAGAGGAGCCACCCGCGATGGCCGCGCTGCCATTGATCACGACGCCCTCGTTGGTCGCGGTGGCGCCGGAGAGCGTGACAGGGGTGATGTAGTTGGTGCCGTTCGCTGAAACGCGGTAATCAAACGGGAACGACGAAGTCACGAGCGGGGTCGAGAGACCGGGGACGGCCTGTCCACCGAGCAGCAGCGGGGTGGCGCTGGCGCCGTAGAAGAGACCACGATTCTGAGTTGAACCACCTTGGGTGGCGCCGTAACCGCCAACCCAGTAGGGCGTGCCATTGGCCGTGACGCCGGGACGGCTGGCGAAGACCCAGAACTGTCCGGGCAGGGATGCGACGGGGTCGCCTTCGACGGCGATCGGGGTGTCGTTGACCCACACGGAGTCAAACGCCCCCGCCGGTCCGCCGGTGCCGCTGGAGCTGTAGCCCACATCAGAGTTGCCGATGCGGAAGAAGCTCTCGTACGAAGTCTGAACCAGGGGACCAAAGGTCCCTTCGGTGCGGATGATGGCGCCGTTGCCGCCCGCGAAGTCGCCGAAGACGGTCGCGATCCCGTCGGCCCGGTTCACGATGGCCGCCCAGCCTTGGGAGTAGTTGGTCGAGAGACCGGAAACCGAGCTGACGGTGCTTCCGCCCAAGGCGTCCCCCTCGCGAATGAGGGCGGAAGCGACCTGGGCGTTCGCGGCACTGCCCGCGAGCAATGCGATGGCAGCGGCGCTGAGCGCGCGACGGCCCCAAGGGTTGGATGTCATGAGGAATGGTCCTTTGGCTCAAACGGCGGGACTGCCAGCGGCGGCGGCGCGTCTTGGTGACGCCATTCCGGGTCCCCGGTGTCCCGCTTGGAACCAAGGGACGCGTTTCTTCCTGATGGAGAGCCTACCTCTGACGTGAGCTTGGTCCAACGGTCAAGTTCGTGAAAACCCGCTCACATTCCCAAGTGGCGGTTTGGCCTCGGGTTTGGCGGGTGGGCCGCCGATCTGTATCCTCTTCCGTTCGGCCCCCGGGCGGGGGGTTGGCCGCCGGCGTTCGGCGGTTCACCCTGGTCCCCGGCGTTGGTTCGAACCTTTCCGAAGAGACAATTTCCATGGCCAAGTCCACCGGCTCCAAGGCCGCGCCTGCCAAGGGCGCGCAGCTCGATGACATCGGTCCCTCCCGCAAGAAGCTCACGATCACGATCGACGGCGACACGGTGACCGAGCAGATCGAACGGTCGATGGCCACGATGGTGGACAGCGCCGCCCTGCCCGGCTTCCGCCCGGGACGCGTGCCGCGTCGCCTGATCGAGAAGCGCTTCGGCAAAGCGGTCCGCGACGAAGCGAAGAACCAGCTCGTGTCGAGCGCCTATTCGGAGGCGATCCAGTCGCACAAGCTCAACGTGCTGGGCGAACCCGAAGGGGCCGATGAACTGGCGACACTCGATCTTGAGCCCGGCAAGTCGGTGACGTTCAGCGTAGAGGTCGAGGTCGCGCCGGAGTTTGAGATCCCCGATTTCGCGGGCATCAAGGTGAAGAAGCCGGCGGTCGAGGTGACCGACGAGATGGTTAACGAGCAGATCGAGCGCTTGAGCGTGAACGAGGGTTCGCTCGAGCCGCAGGAGAAGGCCGCGCTGGGCGACTACTGCATCGGTCACGGCGTGATGAAGGACACCAAGGGCGAGGTGCTGCTCGACCTGCCGGGTGCGGTGGTTCAGATTCCGCCGAAGGACAAGAACGGCCGTGGCGCCATCCTGGGCATCATGATCGATGACTTTGGCAAGCAGATCGGCTTGCCCAAGGCCAACGACGTCGTGACGGTCAAGGCCAAAGGCCCTGAGAATCACGAGAAGCCCGATGTCCGCGGCAAGGATGTGGTCATCACGTACACCGTCGAACGCGTCGAGCGGATCGTTCCGGCCTCGACCGATCAGCTCGTGCAGCGGTACGGGATGGCGGACGACAAGGCGCTCCGAGAGTCGCTCATGCTGCGCTTGAACCAGCGCGCGATGATCGAGCAGCAGTCGGCGATGCGTCAGCAGGTCGCCAAGCACCTGCTTGATTCGGTCGAGGTGCCGCTGCCCGAGAAGCTCACCTCCAAACAGACCGAGCGGACGCTCGCGCGTCGGCGCATGGAGCTTCTGTACCGCGGCGTGGACCAGCGGGATGTCGAGGAGCAGATGGCCGAGCTGCGGGCTGCGTCGGCGACGACCGCCCAGCGCGAACTCAAGCTTTTCTTCATCCTCGCCAAGGCCGCGGACAAGCTCAACGTCCGCGTCACCGAGGAAGAGGTCAACGGCCGGATTGCTCAGATGGCGATGGAGCGCGGCGTGCGTCCGGATCAGCTCCGGACCGAGCTTATGCGGTCGAACCAGGTCGGCAACGTCATCCAGCAGGTGCGCGAGCACAAGGCGATGGACGCGATCCTCTCCAAAGCGGAGATCAGCGACATCTCGGCGGCTGACTACAACACGATGGTGGATAAGACCGAGGGTCTCGGCAAGGTGAGCGCCCCCGCCAAGGGCTGAGTCCGGAAGGTCCGAGAGGGTCCGCGAACGCGATGGACGCGCACGCACCGGTGATGAGCCTCGTCGCCCAGCAGGGTGGGGGCGGGGCGTTGGTGTGGACCGGCGTGCTCGCGGTCGTGATCGTCATCGGATGTATGGCGCTGTTGCATCTGCGCCGGCGGCTGCTCGGCGTTACCGATGACACGGCCGATGGCATGACGCTGGAGGACCTGCGTCGGCTGCATACCCAGGGTCGGTTGTCGGATGAGGAGTTCGCCCGGCTGAAGGATCAGCTCATCTCGGCGTCGCGCCCGCGAGAGCGACACGCGACCGTCGAGGCACTGAAGCGCCGAAAGGGACCTCCCGGTCCGCCTGAAGAGCCCCATAAGTGACTCCCCGAGCTTTGGGGATTCTGAGGTTTCGGGTGGTCCTGACCGCCTTATTGATCCACGGGACGTTCCCAGACGCAAAGGAGATGCCGAGAATGTTGGTGGAAGACGTATTTTCGGCGATGATGAATGGCCTTGTCGAGAGACAGTGACCGGCAGACGATAGAGATGCCGGCCGCCCGGCGTTCGAGCCAAGGGCATCGCACGCATCATTTGTGAAGACGCGAGGGACGGATGGCCAAGAATCGCAACGACGGGAATGACCGCATGGGCGACGAGACGGCCGGCAGCGACGGGGGGTTCCGGGGACGCAAGGTCACGACCTGCTCGTTCTGCGGCAAGACATCGCGCGAAGTGGGTCCGATGGTCGAAGGGCCGTCGGATGTCTACATCTGCTGCAACTGCACGGACCTGTGCCAGAACATCTTCAAGCAGGAGCGTCGCCGGGTTTCCGGCGGACGTGCCAACTTCGGGCAGATCCCCACGCCCCGTCAGGTCAAGGAGTTCCTTGATCAGTATGTGATCGGGCAGTCGGGCGCGAAGAAGGCGCTGTCGGTCGCGGTCCACGGCCACTACAAGCGGCTCACCCAGATCGAGAACGAGAACTGCCCGGTCGAGCTGGACAAGTCCAACGTCCTGCTCCTGGGCCCGACCGGCAGCGGCAAGACGCTGCTGGCCCGCACGCTCGCACGCATTCTCAATGTGCCTTTCGCGATCGGTGATGCGACGACGCTCACCGAGGCGGGCTACGTCGGCGAGGATGTCGAGAACCTGCTGCTCAAGCTGCTGCAGGCGGCGGACTTCGACCTCGAGGCCGCGCAGCGAGGCATCATTTACATCGACGAGATCGACAAGATCGGCAAGACCTCGCACAACGTCTCGATCACGCGCGACGTGTCGGGCGAGGGCGTGCAGCAGTCGCTCCTCAAGATGCTCGAAGGGACCATCGCGAACGTTCCCCCGCAGGGCGGACGCAAGCACCCCGAGCAGCAGTACATCCAGATGGACACGAGCAACATCCTGTTCATCTGCGGCGGGACGTTCGTGGGCCTGGAAGACATCATCCGGCGCCGCCTGGGCAAGAGCCGCATCGGCTTCACCGCCGAGCGCCATCTGGCGGATGATCTCACCGAGAGCGGCGAGATCCTTTCGCAGGTCACTCCGGAAGACGTGATTGAGTACGGCATGATCCCCGAACTCGTGGGTCGTCTGCCGGTGCTCTGCTCGCTCATGCCGCTGGGCCTTGAGGCGATGATCTCGATCATGACCGATCCGAAGAACGCGCTGGCGCGTCAGTACCAGCACCTCTTCAGCCTTGATAACGCGAAGCTCACCTTCACCGACGAGGCGATGGAAGAGATCGCCCGCAAGGCGCTGGAACGCAAGACCGGCGCCCGTGCTCTCCGCGGCGTGATGGAAGAGATCATGCAGGACCTCCTGTACGACCTTCCCGATCGCAGCACCGAGGCGGCGGAGTACGTCATCGACCGTGACGACATCCTCAAAAAGAAGAAGCTGGACGAGCTTCGGGTGCGTCGGCGCGAGTCGGCCTGAGTTCACACGAATGTGAACATCTCACCCGGTTGATTCCTCCCGAACCTCCACCTACCGTGGAGGTTCTTTCGCATGGTGCGCGTGGTGTTTTGGTGCGGTCACCGCGTGAACAAGGAGACGGCGGATGCGACGACTGGCGATGGTTGCGGCGGCGTTCGGGTCGACGGTGGCATCGTCGCATTCGCTCGGGCAGGTGGCGAATGTCCGTTTCGACGCGGTGCGTCAGGAGAATGTCGAGCAGTTGCGCGACGTGACGGGCGAGATCCGTGCCGTGCAGCGTTCGCGTGTTGCGGCCGAAGAGCCGGGCATGGTCGTCACCCTGTCGATACAGCCGGGCGATTTGGTGAAGGCGGGGCAGGTGATCGCGACGCTGGATGATTCGCTGATGAAGCTGGAACTGGCGCAGCGACGGGGCGAGGTTGCCTCGAACCAGGCGCAGGTGAAAGAGCGCGAGGCGCAAGTAAAGAAGGCGGAGCGCGATTTGTCGCGGCTGCGTGAGTTGATGGTCGGGCAGGGCGCTTCACAGAACGAAGTGGACGATGCCGTCACCTCGCTCGCCGAAACAGCGGCGCGTCTGGCGAACGCCAGCGCCGAACTGGCGACGAAGGAGGCGCTGCTCAGTTGGACACAGCAGCGCCAGGAAGACATGACGATCCGTGCGCCGTTCGACGGTCGCGTGGTGTCGAAGGCGACCGAGGTCGGCCAGTGGATGCAGGAGGGCGCGACGGTTGCCGAGATCGTGGCGACCGGCGAGGTGGACGCCTGGGTGGATGTGCCCGAGCGGTTCATCGGCGCGCTCTCGACGGAGGGCGCCAAGGTGCAGCTCTATCTGGCGGCGCTGGACCGCACGATTGATGCGCCCATCACCGCGGTGATCGCCGACGGCGACCGGCTTGCCCGGACCTTCCCAATCCGCATCCGGCTGGCGAACGCCGACGGCCTGATCAAGCCCGGAATGAGCGTGGTCGGTAAGGTCCCGACGGGATCGATGATTCAGGCGCTGACGGTCTCCAAGGACGCGATTCTTCGCAACGACACGGGCGCGTACGTCTTCTTCAACGCGGGCGGCAAGGCGATGCAGGCGCCCGTGACGCCGTTGTTCGGCTTCGGGGCGCGGATGGTGGTGCAGAGCCCGATGCTCAAGCCGGGGATGCAGGTCGTGATCGAGGGCAACGAACGCATCTACTTTCCCGGGATGGCACTCCAGGACGCCGACGCCCCGCCCCCGCCCCCGGCTCCCGCCCCCGCCCCGGCCCCTGCATCGAAATCGGGCGCCTCGGGAGGCAACGGCTAAATGGACCTTGTCGCCTTCTCCATCAAGAAGCCTGTGACGGTCGCGGTCGGTGTCATTCTCGTGGTGATGTTCGGCCTCATCGGCGTGGGTGCGATCCCGATTCAGCTCACGCCGACAGTGGACCTGCCGATCGTCACCGTGACGACCAGTTGGCCGGGCCGCAGCCCCGACGAGATCGTGGACGAGATCACGCGCGAGCAGGAGAAGCGGCTCAAGAACGTCGCGAATCTCAAGAGCATGCGATCGACCAGCCGCGACGGCGCGGCAGAGATCAATCTCGAGTTTTATCTGGGGTCGGACATCTCCCGGGCACTGCAGGAAGTGTCGGATGCGCTCCGGCAGGTGCCGGACTACCCCGACGAGGTGGATGAGCCGATCATCAAGGCCGCCGACGGCGCGAGCGAGAACGCCATCGCGTGGATCATCTTCGACGTTCGCCCCGAGGCTCGGGCGCAGCACCCGGACTACGACATCTCCACCCTGTTTGATGCACTGGACAAGGAAGTCCGGCCGTACATCGAGCGAATTGACGGGGTGGCGGAGGTCAACATCTACGGCGGTCGCGAGCGCGAGGTGCGGGTGCTGCTCGATCCCGTGGCACTTGCCCAGCGATCGCTCAGCCCCAATGAGGTGATTGCGGCGCTGCGGGGAGAGAACCAGAACATCTCCGGGGGCACGATCTCCGAGGGCAAGCGTGATTACCGCATCCGGGTGATGGGGCAGTTCGTCACCGAGTCGGATGTGCTGAACACCATCGTGAGCTATCGCGAGGGCGTGCCGGTCTACGTCAAGGACCTGGGCAGCGTGGAGTTCAGCCATCAGAAAGTCCGCGGTTTCGTGCGGTCGCTGGCTTCTCCCTCGCTGGCGATGAATGTGATCCGCCAGAGCAACGCGAACGTGGTTGAAGTGATGCGTGAACTGCGGGCGCGGCTCGCGGAAGTGGACTCGAGCATCCTGCCCCGGTTGGAGCCGTCGATCGGGAAAGGGCTGCGGCTGCGTCAGGTATACGACGAGACGACGTACATCGATTCCGCGATCGACCTGGTGGTGGATAATCTGCTGCTGGGCGGACTGATCGCGGCGATGGTGCTGTTGCTATTCCTGCGATCGTTTGTCGCCACCGGCATCATCGTGATGGCGATCCCCATCTCGGTGATCGGTACGTTCCTCGTGATGCTTGCCTTTGGACGCACGTTGAACGTCATCTCGCTTGCGGGCCTCGCGTTCGCGACGGGCATGGTGGTGGACAACGCGGTGGTGGTCCTTGAGAACACCTACCGTCGGCTGCACATGGGGGACAAGCCCTTTGACGCGGCGTATCGCGGGGGTCGAGAGGTGTGGGGGGCGGTGCTTGCCTCGACGCTGACGACGATTGCCGTCTTCATCCCGGTGCTCACGATCCAGGAGGAGGCGGGCCAGCTCTTCCGTGACATTTCGCTGGCGATCGCGGTGTCGGTGTCGTTGTCGCTCATTGTTTCGATCACGGTCATCCCGACCGCCGCCGCGCGACTGATGCGTGAAGCGCCGGAAGATCACGCGTACAGGACGCTCCTGGGGCGCTTCGCCCACAATCTGTTCGGACTGGCGCCCATTGGCGCCAGGATCACCGAAGCGATCGCGAGCTTTGTGCACTGGCTCATGACGGGCTGGCGGGCGTGGACGCTGCGTCCCGCGCTGGTGGCGGTGATGGCCGCGGCGAGCCTGATCGGCGCGTGGATGTTGATGCCCCCTTTGGACTATCTCCCCAAGGGCAATCGCAACCTGGTCTTCGGGGGTCTGCTCATTCCGCCGGGGTATTCAACGGAGCAGATGGGGTCCATCGCCGAACGTATCGAAGAGCAGTTGCGGCCGTATGTCGAGGCCAACGGCAAGCCGCCGGCCGAGGTCGCGAAGCTGGACCCCATTTTCCGGCGGCAGGACCCGACGGATCCCTTCGCGCCGGTGCCGATCGAGAACTTCTTCATCGGCGCGTTCGACGGCGGCATGTTCGTCGGCGGTACGAGCGGCTACGAGCAGACCGTTATTCCCGTGGGTCAGTTGCTGGGCAACGCGATGAGCAGCATCCCCGGCGCGTTCGGCTTTGCCGGGCAGGCGTCGATTTTCGGGCGCGGCATCGAAGGCACCGGGAGTGTCAACATCGAGATCTCAGGGCCGGATCTTCAGCGAGTGACCGCCGCGGCCGGCTTTGTGATGGGCATGGCGGGAGAGAAGTATGGCTTTGGTCGCGCGCAGCCGGACCCCGCGAACTTCAATCTGCGACAGCCCGAGTGGCAGGTCCGGTTGAATGCTCGCGGGCGTGAGTTGGGTCTCACGACGCAGGACATCGGCGTCGCGGTCCGCGGGCTGTTCGACGGCGCTTTCGTCGACGACTTCATCCTGACGGGCGACACGGTCGACATGGTCGTTCTCCCGCCGGGCGGACGTCTGGAGTTCAAAGAGGAACTCGCCAGCATCCCGATTTCGACACCCCAGGGTCGGATCGTGCCGTTGGATTCGGTCGTGGATGTCTCGGAGTCGCTGGCGCCGCAGAACATCCGGCGCATCGAAGAGTTGCCGAGCGTGACCATCAAGATCAACCCGCCGGAAGATCAGGCGGTCGGTCAGGTGATGGAGTCGATTCAGACCGACATCATCGCGGTGGCGGAACAGGCGGGGATGATCGACCCGACGATGCGCGTGAGGCTGGAGGGTACGGCGGCGCGCCTCGATGAGGTGCAATCAGCTCTGCTCGGCAAGGGGGAAGTGAAGGCGTTCGGTGATTGGGAGCCGTGGCAGAAGGTGCTGGGCGGCGTCGGGCTCCTGCTTGCCGGTGCGGGGCTTGTCGCGGGCGCGGCGACGCTTGTCAGGGCGACGCGCCGTCGTGAGCGGGCATGGGTTTCGGGTGCTTTGGGCGCGGTACTGCTCGGGCTTGTGGTGGGGGGGCTTCTCACCGGTATCGCCTGGCAGCCGCAGTTCCTGACGGCACGCTTTGTTTGGGCTCTTGCGGTGACCTATCTCCTGATGTGCTCGCTCTTTGAGGACTTTATTCACCCCTTCGTGATCATGTTCAGCGTGCCGCTGGCGATCGTCGGCGGGTTCGCGGGGCTGCGGATCGTGCACGACTTCTCGCTGCTTGACGAGACCAAAGCGCCGCAGCTTCTTGATGTGCTCACGATGCTGGGGTTCGTCATTCTCATCGGCACGGTGGTGAACAATGCGATCCTGCTGGTCGAGCAGGCGTTGAACTTCATGCACCCCGAAAGGTTTGGCGCCGGCGACAAGCCGATGGCGCCGCTGGCCGCGATCCGCGAGTCGGTCCGCACCCGTGTCCGCCCGATCATGATGACCACCTGCACCACGCTCGGAGGTCTGACGCCGCTGGTCGTGGCGCCCGGAGCGGGGTCTGAGATGTATCGCGGCCTGGGGGCGGTGATGCTCGGCGGACTGGCGGTTTCAACCGTGTTCACCCTCATCCTGGTGCCGCTGGTATTCAGCATGAGCATCGAGATGCGCGAGGGACTGGCGGCGGCGTGGCGAAGGACCTCCGGACGCGGCGAGGGCGACGCGGCGTCATCGGTTGGGGGTCGGATGCAGACGATCGCAGCGCGGTCAAACGGAGATGCGACCAGCACTGCTCCTCGAGGAACGCCGCAGCCTGTAAAGGCCTGAGGTTCAGAAGAGCTTGAGGGCGTAGAACGCCAGCGTGAACAGCAGGTCGGCGAAGATCACTGCGACCACGGATTCCACGACGGTCGAGGTGGTCGCCTTGCCGACGCCGGCGGCGCCGCCGGTGACTTTCAGGCCGTTGCCGCAGGCAATCAGGCCGATCAGGGCCCCGAAGACGGCGGCCTTGGCGAGACCGGTCAGGAAGTCGATGTGGCTGACCTGACTGAGGGTGTTGAGGTAGTAGCGCGTCCATGAGATGCCGAGTTCGGTCTTGCTCATGAGCGCTGCCGCGGAGATGGCCATGATGTCGGCGATGACCGCGAGGCAGATCATCGCGATGATGCTCGCGATGAGACGGGGAACGACAAGGAAACGGACGGGGTTGAGGGCGTGGGCCTCGAGGGCCTCGATCTCCTCGCCAACCACCATGGTGCCGATCTCTGCGGCGATCGAAGCGCCCGCGAAGCCGACGAGCACGATCGCCGCGATCAGCGGGCCGAGTTCCCGGAGGACCGCGACGGCGATGATGTTGGGGACCAGTTCAACCGAGCCGAAGTTGTCGAGCGGCGGGGCCATCTGGAAGCCGAGGATGAAGCCGATCGATCCCGAGACGAGGCTGACGATGAAGATCGAGCTGACACCGACACGGACGAGCTGGGCGATGATCGCCGATCGCCCCAGGCGGATCCGCCGGGAGACGAAGGCTCGAAGGATCCATTTGGTCGCGTCGATCAACAGGAACCACAGCCGGCCGACGTGGTCAAGGAGGTTGATGGTGCGCGTGCCAAGGCCTGCCACCATCTGTGCCGGGACCGAAGATTCACCCATGGGTTCGCTCATCGGGCGTCAGTCTGCCCGCGATGACGCGATCCGGCAAGCGGGGCCCGCGATCACTGGATCGTCACGGCCTCTTCTTGCGACGAGACAATCGTGAAAACGCGGTCGAGGCGGGCGATCTCAAAGATCGAGCGCACCTTGTCCTGCAGGTCGCAAAGAACCAGTTTGGTCGCCTGCTTGCGGGTGATCTGCATGGCCTCAACCAGGGTCGCGACGCCCGAACTGTCCATGTAGGGGACCTTGCCGAGGTTCACGATGAGCCGGGCGGGCTTGCCCTCGATGGCGCGCTTGAGGTGACCCTGGAGTTCCCGGGCGACGCTGAGATCGACATCGCCCACCGGGGCGACGACAACCGCTTTATCCATGCTGTGTACGAACACTTCCATCAGCGTTTTCCGCCCTGTTCATCGGCCTGCGCGGGGAGCAGCTTGCTCATCAATAAGCGCATCCCCCCGCCGGGGCGCTTCTCGTAGCGTACCTTGTCCATGACCTGCTTGATGATGAACACTCCCAGGCCGCCCGGACGGATGTCGTCCAGGTCGCGGCCCTTGATGTGGTCGGGTTCGATTTGAGCAGCAAGGTCGTCGATGACGATCCGGATTCCGTGCGGCTGGCCCTCGTCCTCGCTGACCGGCCATAGGCTGAGCCAGATGCGTCCATCTGGACGACGGTCGTAGCCGTGACGAATGATGTTGCACAACGCTTCATCAACCGCGAGGGCGAGCTGCCCGCAGACGGCGTCGTCGAAACCGAAGCGCTTGGCGACCGCTGAGACGAGATCGCGGGCGCCGCTGAGGTAGCGGGGCTGGCTGAACAACTCCACGACGACATGCGGCGGGGTGTGGGGAACCGCGTCCAGGGGGAAGTCCCGATCCAGGCGCTCCATCGTCGGGGATTGCGGCTTGGTCGGGGTCATCGGTGCTCGGGGTCACTCATCGGCAGGACGACGGTCGATCCACGCTGATTCTAGGGCCTTTCAGCCGTTCGGCTCCGTCTGACGGGGAGATGCCCCTGGGGAGGGCTCCGACGGCAGGCGTCCGGCTTCCCGCTCCGCCCGGATCCAGGCCACCCAGCGGTCAATAGCGGCCATTCGGTCGGATTCCTTGTCGGAGGGGTTGTAGCCGAGGTCTTGGCCTGTGAGGTCGCGGAGGGCGGCGATGGCCACGAGGCGAATGGCGGGGTCTGAGCTGTCGAGTTCGGCCACCAGCTCATCGACCTTGGTCAGGTCCTTCTGGCGGGCGGCCTGTTCGATCGCCATGGTGGTCTCGGTGGGGCTAATCGACCCGAACATCGGTTCTTCGGAGGGCGCCGAGCAGGCGCCGAGCAGCGGGAGGGCGACCAGGAATGCGAGTCGGAGATTGGCCATGGGTCGGGGGGCGATCATAACGCCCCGAGCGGTTCGCGGGCATAATTGCGGCGTCCGGTCACACCCCGTATAAACGCCCGATGCCGACCCCGACCACCCCGCATGACCCGCACGACGAAGTCGTGCTCGTGATGGACTTTGGCTCTCAGACCGCGCAACTCATCGCCCGACGGGTGCGCGAGGCAGGGGTCTTCAGCCTGCTGGTTTCGCCATCGACCCCCATCGAGAAGCTCCGCGCGTACAAGCCCAAAGGGGTGATCCTCTCGGGCGGCCCGGCGAGCGTGTACGAGTCGGGGGCGCCCACGACCGACAAGGCGATCCTCGAACTCGGTGTGCCGGTGCTGGGCATCTGCTACGGCATGCAGCTCGCGTGTCATCTGCTGGGCTCGAAGGTGCGTCCGGCCGGGGCGAGGGAGTTCGGTCGGTCGGAACTGCGGATCGTGGAGCCCAAGGGGTTGCTGGCCGCCGTGCCGCAGTCGACGCATGTGTGGATGAGCCACGGCGATCAGGTGGACGACCTCGACAAAGGATTCGACACGCTGGCGAGCAGTCCCACATGCCCGCACGCGGTGGTGCGGCACCACTCGCTGCCGTTCTATGGCGTGCAGTTCCACCCCGAGGTGACGCACACGCCGCACGGCCCGGAGATCTTCCGCAACTTCCTCTACGAGATCTGCGGCTGCCGCGGAACGTGGAAGATGAGCGACTTCATGGAGCGCGAGATCGAGCGCGTGAAGGAGCGTGTGGGGAAGTCGCGGGTCATCTGCGGGCTGTCGGGCGGTGTGGACTCGGCGGTGTGCGCAGCGCTCCTGAGCAAGGCGATCCACAAGCAGTTGACGTGCGTGTTCGTGGACAACGGCTTGCTCAGGAAGAACGAGCGGGTGCTGGTCGAACAGACGTTCCGCGACCACTTCGACGCGGAGTTGCGGGTGGTCGATGCGGGCGAACGGTTCCTGTCGGCGCTCGCGGGCGTGAACGATCCGCAGGAGAAGCGCAAGCGGATCGGCAAGCTGTTCATCGATGAGTTCAAGAACGCGACGCGGGATGTGCCGGACGCGAAGTTTCTCGCGCAGGGGACGCTGTATCCCGACGTGATCGAGAGCGGCCACGGCCACGCGGGGGTGTCGGCGAACATCAAGCTGCATCACAACGTTGGCGGGCTGCCGAAAGACCTCGGGTACGAACTGGTGGAGCCGTTGCGCGACCTATTCAAGGACGAGGTGCGGAAGCTCGGCGAGGTGCTGGGGCTTCCCGACGCGATGGTGTGGCGCCATCCATTCCCCGGTCCGGGGCTCGCGGTGCGGGTCCTGGGGGACATCACGCAGCAGAAGCTCGATCTGTTGCGGGATTGCGATGAGATCCTGTTGGAAGAAATCCACGCGGCGGACCTGTACCGGCAGACAAGCCAGGTCTTCGCGGTGCTGCTGCCGGTGAAGAGCGTGGGCGTGATGGGAGACGGCCGGACGTACGACAGCACGGTGGCGATCCGGGCGGTGCAGACGCAGGACTTCATGACGGCGGACTGGGCACGAATTCCGTATGACGTGCTCGCGCGGATCTCCAACCGGATCATCAACGAGGTCCGCCCGCGGGGCGGCGAGGGGGTGAATCGCGTGGTGTACGACATTTCGAGCAAGCCGCCGGCGACGATTGAGTGGGAGTGAGCCTCGCACTCATCCAAATCGCCGCAATGGTCGATGCTCGTAGGACCGATGCCCACCATCCCCGTCCAACTTGCTGACCGTTCCTACGACGTGCTCGTCGGCGAGGATGTGCTCTCGGAACTCGGGCCGCGGGTGGCGGAGCTGCGCGTAGGTTCCGCGAAAACAGCGATGGGACGCCGGGCGTTTGTCGTCGTCGATGCCGGGCTGCCGGCGAAGACGGTTGACGAGGCCGTTGCATCGCTGAAGGCGACCGGGTTCAGTGTCACGGTCTCCAAGCTCGCGGCGTCCGAAGCGAACAAGACCATGGACTCGGTGGAGCGGCTGCTCTACGCCATCGCCGACACGAAGCACGAACGCACCGATCCCGTCATCGCGCTGGGCGGCGGCGTGGTGGGGGACATCGCGGGGTTCCTGGCCGCGATCTACCGGCGGGGCGTGCCCATCATCCAGTGCCCGACGACGCTGCTGGCGATGGTCGATGCGGCGGTGGGCGGGAAGACGGGGGTGAACCTGCAGCTTCGCTCCGCGGCCGGGATGCTGGCGAAGAACCTCGTCGGTTGTTTCTGGCAACCCTCGCTCGTCATCGCCGACGTGCGGACCCTGGAATCGCTGCCCGAGCGGCATCTCCGAGCCGGGCTGGCGGAATGTGTGAAGCACGGCATGCTCGCGGGCGGCCTTGACCCCGCGTCGACTGGGCACGACCCCGACCTGTTCCGGTGGACGAGCGACTCGGCGATCAAGATCCGTATGGGTGACACGCAGCTCCGTCAGGAACTCGTCGCGCGGAATGTGCGCGTGAAGGCCAGCGTGGTCGCGGGTGACGAACGCGAGGAGGCGCCTTCCGCCGCCGGTGGGCGGGCGTTGTTGAACCTCGGGCACACCTTTGGACACGCGATCGAGACGATCGAGCACCTCTCGCCCGACGGCAAATCGGAGAGCGCCCCGCTGCTCCATGGCGAGGCAGTGGCGTACGGGCTGGTCGCGGCCGCCGAAACGGCGCGGTTCTTGCGCCTGATGAGCGAGCACGATGCGCAGCTCGTGCGCGTTGCCGTCGAACGGCTGGGCTTGGAGAGCCATCTCGTCGGTCTGCCGACTGACGAACAGCTGATCGAGCGCATGCTGCACGACAAGAAAGTCGCGGGCGGAAAGCTGCGTTTGGTGCTGCCCGCATCGCTCGGAACGTCGCGGGTGGTGGATGATCCGCCGCACGACGCGGTCCGCGCCGGCCTCACGGGGATCCGTGCGGGTGTTCGTCGGGGCGCTTGAAAGATCGATCTCTCACAACTTCAAAGCCGCGAAACGCGCAGACCCGATAAGTCTGTCGCGAGGTCCTTCCGTGATGAACACCCTCGCGCTGAGGGGCCGTGTGAGAACGATTGCGATCATCAACCAGAAGGGCGGCAGTGGAAAGACCACGACCGCCATCAACCTCGCGGCCGTCATGGCCCGCCGGGGTCAGCGGACGTTGCTCGTCGATCTTGACCCGCAGGCCCACTGCGCCCTGGGGCTCGCGATCCCCGAGTCGCGCATCGAATATCAGATCGGCGACGCGATGCTCGGCGACGAGCGTTCGATCGACCCGTCGCGGCTCCTGTGGCACATCAGCCGCAATCTCGATCTCGCCCCGTGCACGACCAAGCTCGCGGGCTTGGAAGCCGCACGTGGCGGGCTGGCCGAGCGTGAAGACCGTGACACGCGGCTTCGCAGTGTGCTGTCGCGCGTGGCGTCGCGGTTTGATATCTGCCTCATCGACTGCTCTCCCTCGATCGGTCTGCTGACCTTCAACGCCCTGCGTGCCGCGAGTGAGGTGCTGGTGCCCGTCGAGACCGGCTACTTTGCACTCCGCGGCGCGGGCAAGCAGGTGCAGACGATCAAGGCGCTCTGCCGCCGGTTCCGGATCAACGTGCCGTACCGCATCCTGCCGACACTCCACGACCACGACAGCATCCTGTCCGGCGATGTGCTGGGGGAACTGCAGCGGAGCTTTGAGTCGGTGGTGATCCCCGTGGTGATCCGGTTTGATCAGCATCTCAAGGAATCGGCCGCGCTGGGTGTTCCGGTGGTGGACTACGCACCGGTCGCTCGCGGCGCCTCGGACTATGAGTCGCTCGCCGGGTGGCTGCTCGAGAATCCTCCGGCGAGCACCGAAGCGGACATTGAGCCCGCGGATGAGCCGCTCGACGGACCGATCAGCCCGGCGTTCCCGGTCATTGTCGCCTCACCCGAAGGCGAACGATTTGCGCGCGATACGGACGTTGAGCGCAAGGACATGAACGTCGGCGTCGAGCCCGTCGCCGCCCCGGTGAGTCGCGCGGCCGAACTGGCCGAGCGCACGCGTCGTCTTTCGACGCGCCACGCCGAAGTCGGTCGGCGCATTGACACCGAGCCGTCCAACCCGGGCGTGGTGATCGAAGTGGAGCAGATCGCAGCATCGGATACCGATGCACCGCGCACCGATGTCGACCCCACATCCCGCAAGCGCTCAAGCCCGCGTGAGAAGTTCACCGAGGGCTTCGGCGTTCGATACACGGATCAGGGCGTCTTCTTCACGCACCCCGGCGGACCGCACACCATCGTCTCGATCGCCGGCGACCACAACGCGTGGAGCACCAGCACATGCATCATGCGCTATAACCCGCGGCTGCGGCAGCACGAACTGCTGCTCCCGGTGCCGCCCGGTCGTTACCGCTATCGCCTCGTTGTCAACGGCCAATGGATGGCCGATCCGTACAACCCGCTGTCGGAGCCGAACCCGTACGGCGGGATCAACAGCGTCTTCGTCGTCACGGCGAATCAGGAACTGGCCCCGGTCACCACCGGCCTTGCTGGCTGAGGAACCGATCACGGAGGCACGGATGGCGACCGCACCCAAGACAACTTCGAACCCTCCCCCCTCGTGGAATCTTGCGCCGGATGATGCGGCGTACGATGCGCTCACCGAGCTTTTTCTCGGCGATTCCGCGGCACGTGCGGCGCGGACCGCCGGGCGTGTGCTGCCC
>JBGSZV010000053.1:0-11319 GCA_041750235.1 Phycisphaerales bacterium | reverse complement strand
GCCGGTCACGAATCCTCGCGAAGTGGAGCTGATCGGGCTCGAACCGACAACCTCTTCCATGCCATGGAAGCGCTCTCCCAATTGAGCTACAGCCCCAGAATGTCTCCCCGTTGATCGGCAGGGCCGACCGGCGGGTGAACGGAACAGCGTAGTTCGCTTGCGCCCGGCGTCAAGCGGTCCGGATTCCGGACCTTGTTGGAGCCGCCCCGGGGGCGTCCAAACGCCGTTTCGGGGCCGGGTGTACCCTCTGGACCCATGCCCGCGACGCACGCCGAGTACCCGAACCTCATCGTCTTCAACCACCCGCTGATCCTCGACAAGATGACCTGGTTGCGAGACCGGGAGACCGGCTTCCGAGCCTTCCGGGCGCTGCTACGGCAGATTGCCGGGCTGATGGTCTTCGAGGTCACCCGCACCTTCCCGCTCGAAGCGGTTCACGTCGACACCCCCCTGGAGCGGATGCCCGGGCACCGCATTCAGGCCAAGATCACCGTGGTTCCCGTGCTGCGGGCCGGGCTGGGAATGGCCGAGGGAGTGCTCGAACTGATTCCAGAGGCTCGTCTGGGCCACATCGGGATTTTCCGCAACGAGCAGAGCCTTGAGCCGGTGCAGTACCTCAGCCGTCTGCCGACGGATCTTCACGCCGGCCCTGTGATCCTCGTGGACCCGATGCTCGCCACCGGCGGATCTGCCTCCAAGGCCATCGCCATGCTCCGCGATGCCGGCGCGAAAGACATCCGAATGATCAGCCTTGTCGCGGTCCCCGAGGGCGTGAAGCGCCTGCTGGCGGATCATCCCGATGTTCCCGTCTATGCCGCGGCACTGGATCGGCAGCTCAATCCCAAGGGCTTCATCCTGCCGGGTCTCGGTGACGCTGGCGACCGACAGTTCGGGACAGGTTGAACACATTCCATCCACAACTTGCGCAAAACCTGCGTGCCCGTGACAATCCTCCACTCATGCCCCGCAAGAAACCTGTCGCTGCCGTCGTCGTTGAGCCAAAGAGCGTTCCCGCTCTGAAGCCGACACACGCGCTCAAAGACCCCGAGACCCGCGTCTACGTCGGCGATTGTCGAGATCTGCTCCCGCGCATCCCCGAGTGCGCAAAGGGCGAAGTGGACCTCATCTTCGCGGACCCGCCCTTCAACTGGAAGCGCGCGTACGACAAGTGGGACGACGACCTCCCCGACGACGAGTACCTCCGTTTCACCTACCAGTGGCTCGACTGCTGCGTCCGGGCGCTCAAGCCGAGCGGCACAATGTGGGTCAATATCCCCGATGACTGGGCCGCCGAGATCGTGATGCACCTCAAGGGTTCGCATGATGCCGACGGCAAGCCGCGCGACCGCATGCACATGGTCAACTGGTGCGTCTGGCACTACCGCTTCGGGCAGAACACCAGTGGCCGCTTCATCAACTCGAAGGTTCACGCGCTGTATTTCGCGAAAGACCGCGCCAAACGCACCTGGAACCCCGATCCCATTCTCGAGCCATCGGACCGCGCCACGACGTACTTCGACCCGCGCACCTTCAACAAGAAGGAAGGCAAGAGCGGCATGCGGGTTCCGATGGACGTGTGGTACGGCCAATACTGGGGCCGTATTCAGGGCAACAACGCCGAGCGCCGTGCAAATCACGACAACCAGATCCCCGAGGTCTATCTGGAGCGTGTCATCCGCGCGACTTCCAACGAAGGTGATCTGGTTCTCGACCCATTCCTGGGCTCGGGAACGACCTGCACCGTCGCCCGCGAGCTCAAACGCCGCTCGATTGGCCTGGAGTTCAGCGCCGACAACGCGAAGTCCGCCTTCGAACGCATCAAGCAGGGAACCCTCCGCGTGAAGCACGCGACTCCCACCCGCACCGTCAGCGCCATCTTCGCTCCCCGCGGCGTCGGGGCCAAGACCGCCAAGCGGCTCGCGGAGCAGCAGGACGCCGACTGAACAACGGCGTACGCTGGTGTATCGATGCCCGGCGCGACGTCCATTTCCGCAGTCCATACCGATCGGCACGCGGTCATCGACGTCCGTGTGACCGAGATCGCGCAGCTCTTCAACTCCCTCGATCCGACACCATTCCCGGAAAAGGATCTCGACGAGGACGCCGAAGAGTTCATCGTGAGCTGGGCGCGAGAACTGCACGCGAAAGCGCCGTTTCTTGTGCGGCTGCACGTCGGCGGCGGCGCGTGCGACACCTCTGCTCGCGACCGTGTGCGCGACACCATCCGCGTATATTTCACCCACCGCGCCGAGATGATGCGGCTGAAGCTGCGGCAGCTCTTCAGCGTCGGTCGTGTCAGCCTTGTGATCGGCGTGGCCTTTCTCGCCGGTTGCCTCCTGCTGGCCGACCTCGTCGGGCGCGCCGGACAGGGCGCGTTCGTCAACATCGTGCAGAGCAGCCTGATCATCGGCGGCTGGGTCGCCATGTGGCGGCCCATCGAGATCCTGCTTTACGACTGGTGGCCGCTGCTGCGTGAGGAGCGGATCTTCAAACGCCTGAGCAACGCGGAAGTGGAACTGGTGCCCGCATCTCAGTCGGCGCGTTCTCCCTGAGCTCAATCACTGAGGATCAGAATCGTGAACCTGTCACTTCTCGTCGCCACTTGTGCCACAGTCGTCGCCAGCCGAGCGATCGCGGAAGATCGCCGCGTCGATCCGCCGCCGTTCAAGAGCGTCGCGGCTCTCACCGAGAGTGATCGGGCGGCGGTTGATCAATGGCTCGCTTCAACACTCGAGACGGGCGGTTACCCGAGCCTCTCGGTGGCGCTGGTTCGCGATGGTGAAATGGTCTTTGCGCACGCAGTGGGAGTCGCCGATCGCGATTCCGGACGGACCGCGACCACCGACACCATCTACCGCATCGGCTCGGTGACAAAGGTCTTCACCGCCACGCGGCTGGGATCGCTGCGCGACGACGGCGTGGTTGCCTTCGATGATCCCGTCGGCAAGTATCTTCCCCCGAATCTTGAAGGCCCGACCTCGCTTGATCACAAGCCCCCGATCACGCTCAAGCGTCTGGCGTGCCACACGTCGGGGCTTCCACGCCTGCCCGGCAATCTCACGCCGAAGCAGACGCCGCTCGGAGTTGATTATTACGCGGGGTACAGCATTTCCCAGCTTTATGCCGGGTTGAAGAGCATCCAACTCGCCAGCCCAACGGGCGCGAAAGCGAGCTACTCCAACCTCGGTGCGGCCTTGCTCGGACACGCGCTGGAACTGGCGGCCGACAAGCCGTACGAGTCGCTGATCGTCGATCGAATCACGGTGCCGCTGGGCATGAGCGATACCGGCATTCACCTCGAAGAATCCAAGCTCTCTCGCACCGCGACCAGCTACAACCCGGACGACGGATCAAAGCCGACTGTTGAATGGGATATGGGATGCCTCGCCGCCGCTGGGGCGCTGCTCTCCACGGCGCCCGACCTCGCGAAGTTCGTCGCCATGCAGATCCGCGCATACGAACCGGATGAATCCTTGCCGGTGAAGGCGGAAACCCTCCGCGAACTGCATGCACGCCAGCCCCCAAAGCCCAGGGACGAGTTTCCCCACGGCATCGGATGGATTCACACCGAGCATGGCGTTCTCGGCGACATCGTCTGGCACAACGGCGGAGTTTCCGGCGGCGTGGCCTACATCGCCTTCTCGCCTCAGCACAAGATCGGCGTCATCGTGCTCGCGAACCGGGGAGGAACGGGTGTTGAGAAGATCGGCGAGTTGCTGCTTGCCGCCATGCTGCCGACTACTACTGAATCGGATTTATCGGCGCCACCATCGACACCCGAGCCCCGCCTCCCGGCGTCACCTTGATCGCCTCGATCTCCCCCTGGCGGGCGTAGTCGATCGACTCGCCGAGGATCCGCGCCGCTTCTTGCGGCGCGTGGAAGCCCATCGAGTTCTCCGCCGCCACGAAGTCCAGACGCCACTGTGACTTGCGGTGCAGTTCGCGGGGCTTGGCGAGGTCGTTGTCGCTCGCGCCGGCGGTCTTGGCCGCCTCGATCGCCTTGATCAGCGCCACGGTCGCTTCCTCTGCCCTGATCATCAGCTTCTGCGTCCGGTCTTGAATCGTCGCCACGCGTGACTTGATCTCTTCTTCGTCGTAGCGGTGGCAACTCTGACACGCGCGTGCGACATTGAGCATCGGGCTGCGCACGTGGTGATCGCTCACCTTCACCGCGCCGTCGCGCACATAGGGCATGTGGCAATCCGAGCAGGAGACGCCGCTGCGTGCGTGAATCCCCTGGCTCCACATCTCGAACTCGGGGTGCTGCGCCTTGAGCACCGGAGCGCCACTCACCTTGTGCGTCCAGTCCTTCCACTGCACGTCGTTGTAGTAGTCCTCGATCTGCTCGACTTTCAAGCCGTACTGCCACGGGTACGTCAGCAGCTTTCCTTCGCCCTTGAAGTAGTACTCCACGTGACACTGCGAGCAGACCATCGAGCGCATCTCCTGGCGGCTCGCGTCGATGTTGGGGTCGTACTCGCGTGCGCGGTCACCCGAGCGCCAGCGTTCCACGCTCGGGAGATGCGGCAACGGGTCCGACGATTTTGCCAGCACCTTGATGCCGTTGAGGAACCCCGGACGCGTCACCCGTAGCGCCATCGTGTCGGGATCGTGGCAGTCCACGCACGACACCGGGTGATCGACCAGTTTGCGGCCCTCGGCAAACGGCATCGCGCACACCTTCTCGAAGCCCTTCATGATCGCTTCCTGCCGGTGCGCCTCGTCGGCGGGCACACCCGCTTCGAGCCCTGCCTTGTAGTACGCGGGAATGATCGACGAATGGCAGTGCAGACAGGCGGCCGGCTGCTTGAAGTCGGTCACGCGTTCGGTCGTGTCCTGATCGCTCAGCATGTACGCGTGGCCGCGCTCCTCGCGATAGTCAACGCCGAAGGCGTAGCCCGAGAAGAGCACGCGCCAGCGCGGGTCGTCGTCGAGTTTCTGGAAGGCGTCGCTCCCGCCGTGGCGCGTGCGCTCGATATCGACGGTGCGCTTGTAGGTGTCGTACTGACGCGGGAAGTTCTTGCCCCACTCGGCGGCGTTGATTGTTCCCTCGGTCAGTTCCACGACCTTGAAGACTGTCTGCGTCGCTTCGGCCTTCCGCGTTGCGATGTTGCTGTACAGCGCCATCACGCCGACTGTCGCCGCCGCCACGAGCAGGGCGACCAGCAGGTACAGCGCCACGCCGCCGCGTTCGTTTGCTTGAACCGTACGATCCATGACAACACCTCCAGTGATTCAGCGCGGGGCGCCGTGTCCGATACCAGCGTGGCAGTGCACGCAGTTCACATCGTTCCCGCCAATCCCGCCATGCCCGGGCAGATCTCCCACGAGCGACGAGTGGCATCGCACGCAGTTCTGCTCGACGAGCTTCAGATCGCCGGGCGTAATCCGGATCGGCTCATGGAAGTCCTGCATGGTGAACGCCTTGCTGTGACGCCAGCCGTGCACCGCCTTCGCGGTGTACTTCCCGACCAGGTCGTGGGGCACGTGGCAGTCGTTGCAGGTGGCAAAGGCGTGGTGCGGGCTCTTGCTCCAGCCGTCGTGATGCTCGCGCATCACATGGCAGTTCATGCAGGCCGCCGGATCGTTCGAGAGATACGAGGTCCCCTCGGCGTAGGCGAATGTGAAAGCAGCAGCGCCCGACAGGACGCCGACCATGACGCTCAGCACCACCCCGGCGACCACGCGATTGCGACGCGACGTTGCCATGCGACAACGTGATAACACTTCCACGCTCCGATAGCAAAGCGCGGCGACACGTCAATCGTTCTTGATTCGTCCTTGATCAGGTCAGGTTGACGGGCATGACGACGTAGACAAAGTCGTTGCCGCTGCGGATGAGCCCGGGCTTGTTGGGCGCCTTGAGCTCCATCAGCACCGACTCGCCCTCGACAACCTTGAGTGCATCGGTGATGAACGCCGGGTTGAACGAGATGTCGATGTCGCCGCCGTCGTAGTTCTTCATGTCGACTTCGATCTCGGCCTCGCCCGACTCCGGCGCGCTGCTCTTGACCGTCAGCCGCGGTCCCTTGCCCGAACTGAAGCTCATCTTGACGCCCCGGCTCTCCTCGTTCGTCAGGAGCGCGGCGCGACGCACCGCGCCGCTCAGCACCTGCACGTCGAACGTCGCTTTCTTGTCCTGGTCCTTGGGGATCACTTCCTCGTACGGCGGGAAGGTGCCCTCGAGCAGGTTCGACGACAACAGTGTGCCCCCCGCGATCGGAGAGTCCTTGTCCGCATCAAAGCCGAAGAAGACCTGGTTGTCCGTGATGGCGATGCGCACGCGGGTGATCCCGCCGGTCATCAGGCGCGACACCATGTTGAGCGCCTTGGTCGGGATGATGCACGAGTGCGCCTCGTCGCTGCCCGGCGCCAATGGCTCGCACACTCCACGCGCGAGCGCCAACCGGCGCCCGTCGGTCGCGACCATCTCGATCTTCTTGCCCTGGCGCTTCATCAATACGCCGTTGATCGCGTAGCGCGAGTTGTCGCGTGCGGTCGAGAAGATCGTCCGCTGGATGAGCTGCGACATCACGTCGGCTTCGATTGCGAAGCGGTGTGCGCCCTGCGACGGGAACTCCGACACCGGCGGGAAGTCTGCCGGCGGCATGCCGTAGACCTTGAAATGTGCGCCCGGGGCCTCGATCGCGAAGACGTCACCGTCAGTCCGCAGCGTGAGCGTGGGCTGGTCATCGAGAGCGCCGACGATGGAGCGGAGCTTGTCAGCGGGCACCAGCGCCTCGCCTTCTTCCTGCACTTCGACGTCTGAACGCGAGAGACGGAGCGAGATCTCGGCGTCGGTGGCCGCGAGGGTGATGGTCCCCGCGCCGCCCTTGCCGGTCTTCTTCGAGGTCAGCTTGATGCACGTGAGCTGGGGACGCGGCGTCCGGGCGACCACAACACCCGCCGCCAGAGTCACCGCCTCCTGCAGCGCCGCACGATCACAGATCAGCTTCATACCTGACGTACTCCCTAATTCCGAGACCAGCCACCTCGTCCCACGTGGGGACGGGCCGCTGAGTGTAATCCGTCGATCACCTTTGACCGGCGATATCCCGCGCGAGAATCAGCAATTGCCGCATTCCCGGGGTCCGGTCCGGGTCAAATCCTGATACTGTACGTTTTGGCCCGCCGTCGCACCCCGCGCCGGTTGGATTTTGTTTGATCGCGACCACCCCTCCGCCGCCCCCGGGCCCCCACCCCGGCGTGCGCGGCACAGGCAAAAGGAATCTTTGGCATGTCATTCGAAGCCGCCGTACACGCCCAGGCCATTGAACTGGACCGCCTCGCGATCGAGATGACCTCCGCCGCTGGAAGCGGGCACCCTTCCACCTCACTGAGCCTCGGGCACATCGTGACCGTCCTCATGTTCCACACCATGCGGTGGAGCCCCGAAGTCCCCAACTACCCGACCTCCGACCGCCTCGTGCTCTCCGAAGGCCATGCCGTCCCGATCGTCTACGCCGCCGCTGCCAAGCTCGGCGTCATGATCGGGCGGGACCCCGAGGACCGTCGCCCGATGACCCGCGAGGACGCCCTCAAGCTCCGGGCGGCCGACTCCGAGATCGACGGCCACCCCAATCCCGTGGAAGGTTTCCCCTTCTTCGACGCCGCCACTGGCTCTCTTGGCCAGGGCCTCTCGGTCTCCGCAGGCCTCGCGGAAGCCGCCCGCCTCGATGAATCCGACCGCCGCATCTACTGCATCATGGGCGATGGCGAGTCCCGCGAAGGCCAGATCGCCGAAGCGATCGATTACATCATCGATCGCCGCCTGACCAACATCCTGCCCATCTTCAACTGCAACGAGTACGGCCAGACCGGCCGCGTCAGCCCCCAGCAGTCCGCTGAGACCATCGAAGCCAAGCTGAAGGCCGCCGGCTTCACCGTCCGCGTGATCGATGGCCACAACCCCGCCCAGATCAAGAAGGCTTTCGACGAGTTCATCGCCATCCAAGGCAACTCCTCGGCCACGCCCATGGCCCTGGTCGCCAAGACCGTCAAGGGTTGGGGCTCCGCCACCCTCCGCAACGGCAACTGGCACGGCAAGACCGCGACCAATGAGCAGGCCAAGACCGCGCTCAACGAGCTGAATGAGACCCGCTCCGAGCTCACCAGCTCGCTGACCTCCACCGACGCGTTCACCATCCAGCCGCCCGCGCAGGCCTCCAACAAGGAGCTCCGCAACGGCGACATGCCGACCTTCTCGCAGACGATGAAGGCCCGCGACATGGAGAGCGTGCTCCACACCGGCAAGATGGCCACTCGCCGGGCCTACGGCCTGGCGCTGCAGGCGCTTGGCCACGTGAACGACCGCGTCGTTTCGCTCGACGCGGATGTCAGCAACTCGACTTTCGCGGAGTATTTCGCGAAGGACGCCGCGCTGAAGAACCGCTTCTATGAGTGCCGCATCGCCGAGCAGAACATGTTCTCGATGGCGGTCGGACTTTCGGCCGCCGGCAAGGTGCCGTTCGTCTCGACCTTCGCCAAGTTCATCACCCGTGCGTATGACCAGATTGAGATGGCCGCCATCAGCGGCGCCAACATCAAGATCATCGGTTCGCACGCGGGCGCCAGCCTCGCGGCCGACGGCCCCAGCCAGATGTGCCTGCCTGATATCGCCTGGTTCCGCAGCCTTTCCACCGCTCGCGACCACCGCGGCAATCCCGCCTGCTACATCCTGCAGCCCTCTGACGCGTACGCCGCGTACGCGCTGACCGGCGTGATGGCCGAGTACGAAGGCATGTGCTACATGCGCACGCTCCGCCCTGACACCGAGTTCCTCTACTCCGACGACACCGTGTTCAATCTCGGCGGATTCGAAGTGCTGAACGAAGGTCGTGACGTGCTGATCTGCGCTTCGGGCTACATGGTCCACGAGGCGAACAAGGCGCTCGACGGCCTCGATCGCGCCGGCGTTTCGGCGACGCTCGTCGATCTCTACTCCATCCCGTTCGACGCGGATGCGCTGCTCGATCTCGCGAATCAGAACAACGGCTACATCATCACCGTCGAAGACAACTACGGCGCTTCGATCGGTTCTGCCGTGGCCGATGCGCTGTGCGAGTCGGGCGAGGGCTTCACCCTCGAGCAGATGCACATCAAGCGGATCCCCAAGTCGGCGCGGACGCCTGACGAGGTGATGTCGATGGTGGGCCTGACGCACAACGACATCGTCGCCCGGTGCCTGAAGCTGCTCCAGGTCAACGCGGTCTGAGACCTGCCGAATCGACTGAGTTATCCACCATGCTTCCACAACACCCCGGTCGCGCAGACGATCCGGGGTGATGGACTTTCTCAGCCTCAGCAGATTGTGTTATCGGACGACACTGTCGGCCCCGTGTGCTTCTCACCCGATTCTGCTTCGATCTTGGAGTGACCTGCGGCCATGGACCGAGAACACGCGACCTTCCTGCGCCTTCCCGGGGCGGTTCGGGGGAATTCGGTGCTGGTGGTTCTCGGACCTCAATGGAATCCCCCGGACTTTTGTGGATGACGACTGGGGGGTCCGTCGAAGATGAAACCGCGTTAGTTTGCGTTCGCTATCCAGCCTTCATAAACTAGCACCCGCTCACTTGGTCCCCCGTTCGGGTTCGGCCAAGGGTGCGTGGGACGAAACGTTTCAGGGTTCGATCCCGTCTTTTGTTCAGCGGTCTTGTGGATTCAAAGCCGGCCTCTTGAAGCGATTCAGAGGGCCAGCGGCTTCAAGCGAACGGTCTCTAAAGGAGAGTTTCACATGAGTCAGACGCGTTGGGTCAATCTGATCGCCGGTGCGGCGATCACGCTTGGCGCCGTGAGCGGCGCCAGCGCGGATCAGGGTCAGGCTTGGAGCGGGAACTCGGATGAGGTCCGCGCCATCGTCGCCGAGATGCTCGCCGATGCGGAAACCCGCACGAGCCTCCTTCAGTCCGGCGCTACCGCCGGTCACGACGATAAGTTCTTCCTCGCCTCCGGCGATGGGAACTTCCGCCTGAATGTCGGCGGCCAGGTCCAGTTCCGCTACTACCTCAACTTCCGCAACGATGACGACGGTGCCGCGGACGACGACTTCGAGTCCGGCTTCCAGACTCGTCGCACCAAGCTCACCTTCGATGGCAACGTCATCGACCCGAACCTGTTCTTCAAGATCACCGGCGCCTTCGATCGCGATGAAGGCAACTTCGGCCTTGAGGACGCCTACGTTGGCTACCAGTGGGACAACGGATGGCAGGCGCAGTGGGGTCAGTTCAAGCTCCCCTACATGCGTGAAGAACTCGTCAGCAGCCGCTACCAGCTGGCCGCTGATCGTTCGCTCATGAACGAAGTCTTCAATCAGGGCTGGTCGCAGGGCGTCCAGCTCAACTACAAGGCCGAGGACTGGCAGGTCCTGGTCGCGTTCTCGGACGGCTTCAACAGCCAGAACTCCGACTTCTCCGTTGACCGCAGCCTCGCGGGCAACAGCTTCTTCGCCTCGGGCGAGTCTGACTGGGCCTTCACCGGTCGCGGCGAGTACAAGTTCGCCGGCACCTGGGAGCAGTTCAAGGACTTCAACTCCAAGAGCGGCTCTGACTTCGGCTTCCTCCTCGGCGCCGCTGCCCACTACGAGGGCGGCGACAGCACCTCCATCACCGCCGGTGGCAGCTACGACTTCCTCGGTCTCACCTGCGACTTCTCCCTTGAAGGCGACGGCTGGAACCTCTACGCCGCCGCGGTCGGCACCTTCTCTGACTTCAGCGATGGCTACAACGGCGACGACTACGGCTTCCTCGTTCAGGGCGGCATCATGATCCCGGAGACCAGCTGGGAAGTCTTCGCCCGTTACGACGCCCTCATGCCCGATGATGAGGCCCGCGCTCTCTCCAGCGATGACGACTGGTTCTCCACCGTCACCGCCGGCGTCAACTACTACTACTCGGGCCACGCCGCGAAGTTCACGGCCGACGTCCAGTGGTTCATTGACGACCTCAACGCCCTCAGCGTGCCGAACACCGGCATCGGCTACCTCGGCTCGGACGACGAGAACGAGTTCACCATCCGCTTCCAGTTCCAGCTCCTCTTCTAAGTTGAGCTGAACGCAAGCTGATTCGCTGATCTCAACACCGGCCGGACCCTCGGGTCCGGCCGGTTCTTTTTTTGCCTACCCTCCACCACGATGCCCCGAGCCGCAGCCCAACTCCTCCAAGGCGTGACCGCATCGGTCGATGCCCCCATCGCCCTGGCGCCCGTGCTCGGCGGTCTCTTCGACGGCATCGACGCCCTGGGCTCCATGCCTCGATCCACCGTCCGCGAGCTGGCCAGGGCGGGCGTCACCCGGCGTTCGCGGGTGCTCGACCTCGCCTGCGG
>JBGSZV010000052.1:0-26556 GCA_041750235.1 Phycisphaerales bacterium | reverse complement strand
CGAGCTGGTCCACCCGCGGCGACGCCCGCGCGTCGGTCCGGCTCGGCCGAGACCGATTCGGGCAGTTGGCGTAACCAGGATCTGCTCGAGCGCGAAGAGCGCTTGGCGCGGTCCGAGGGCTTCCTGCGTCAGCGTCGTCGCGATGCCAAGCTCAAGGACAAGGGCACGATCGGCGAACGCGCGACCTCGCTCGCTGAGACGGGCGGCTCGGTGACGATCACCAAGCCGTTCACCATCAAGGACCTTTCAGCGGCGACCGGCGTGAAGTCGGCGGAGATCGTCAAGAAGCTCTTCCTCAAGGGCGTCATGGCGACCGCGAACTCGGGCATCGAGCCCGAGCAGGCGCAGGAAATCCTGATGGACTACGACATCGACCTGGTGATCGCCGAAGCGCGGTCCGCCGAAGTCGAGGTCGCGCAGGAGTTCGGCACCCGCGCCACAATCGACGAGCGGGCACGCAGCCCGGTCGTCACGATCATGGGCCACGTCGACCACGGCAAGACGTCGCTGCTCGACCGCATCCGCAACACGAATGTGGCGGCTGGCGAGGCCGGCGGTATCACGCAGGCGACCAGCGCCTTCCGCGTGCCGGTCAAGCTCGGCGAGACCGAAAAGTACCTGTGCTTCTTCGATACGCCCGGCCACAAGGCGTTCAGCGAGATGCGTTCACGCGGCGCGAACCTCACCGACGTGGTTGTGCTCGTCGTCGCGGCGGACGACGGCGTCATGCCGCAGACCATCGAGTCGATCAACCACGCCAAGGCGGCGAAGGTGCCGATCGTGGTGGCGCTCAACAAGAGCGACCTCCCGAACGCCACCGAGGCGAACATCACGCGGATCTACGGCCAGCTTGCCGAGCACGGTCTCAACCCCGTGCCCTGGGGCGGCGAGACGGAAGTCATCAAGACCAGCGACACGACGGGCATGGGCGTCCAGGAACTGCTGGAAACCCTGGACTATCAGGCGCAGCTGCTTGACCTCAAGGCCGACTACAAGGGCCCGGCCCGCGGCATCGTGGTCGAATCGCGGCTGGTCGAGGGACGCGGCCCGGTGGCGAACCTGCTGGTTCAGCAGGGCTCACTCAAGGTCGGCGACATCATCGTCGCGGGCCGCGGCTATGGGCGTGTGCGCGACATCTCAGACGATCGCGGCCAGAAGCTGCAGGAGGCGCTGCCCTCGACGCCTGTGCAGATCTCCGGCCTGGATGAACTGCCCGACGCGGGCGACAAGTTCTTCGTCGTGAAGAACAAGTCGCAGGCGGCGGAGGCGGCCGAGCAGCGTCGTCAGCGCGAACGCGAGATGGAGCTGGCGCAGCCGAAGGTCACGCTCGACTCGATGTTTGCTCAGATGAAGGACACCGAGACCAAGGAACTGCTCATCGTCCTCAAGGCGGATGTGCAGGGCTCGGTGGACGTCATCAAGAAGAGCGTCGAGGAAGTCGGCACCGAGAAGGTCAAGGTCCGGGTGCTCCACGCGGCCGTCGGCGGCGTGCAGGAATCGGACGTCACTCTCGCGGCGGCGTCGGGCGCGATCATCATCGGGTTCAACGTCATCCCGTCGGGCAAGGCCCGGACGCTGGCGGAGCAGAAGGGCATCGAGATCCGGCCTTACCAGGTCATCTACCACCTCATCGACGACATCAAGCTCGCCGCTGAGGGCCTCCTCGCTCCGACGATCCGTCAGGACATCCTGGGTCACGCCGAAGTCCGCAAGGTCTTCAAGCTCACCAAGCACGGCGCTGTCGCAGGCTGCTACGTCACCGATGGCACGATCGAACGCAACGCGTTTGTCCGTGTCACGCGGAACGGGATCGTCATCGAGAACGACCGCCTGCTCGAGCAGCTCAAGCGGTTCAAGGACGACGCGAAGGAAGTTCGCGCCGGCCAGGAATGCGGCATGAAGATCGTCGGCTACGACGACATCAAGGAGGGCGACGTCCTCGAGTGCTACCGCAACGTGGAGGTCAAGCAGACGCTGTAAGGCGGCGTGCGGCTCGCGGCCCGCGGCTTGATGAAAGCCACGGGCCGGGATGCGAGAACCCCCGCAAGCCGCAGGACGCAAGCCGCACCCATGTTCGTCGGCATTCTTCAGTTCGAGCTTCTGGTCCGCGGAAGCGGGTCTCTCAAGGACAAGCGTCGCGTGGTGAAATCAGTCAAGGATCGCCTGCATCGGGAGCACATGGTCAGCGTGGCCGAAGTCGGCGCGCTGGAGGACCACACGCTCGCGATCATGGGGCTCGCGGTGGTCAGCAACTCCGCGCGGCACGCCAATGAAGTCCTCGACCATGTGACGAACAAGCTCCGCGGGCTCATCGACGCCGAGCTTGGCGACACGCGTCGCGAGATCATCAGCGGTCAGCCGGTCGCGGATGCCGGCGGGGATGCACCCCTGTGGACCGACAGCGAGCGGCGCGACGCGGAGGACCGATCATGAGCCTCCGAACGCAGCAGGCATCGAGCGTCATCCACCGGGCGGTGCAGTCCATTCTTGTCGAGGGACTGTCGGACCCCCGGCTCGACGCCATGATCACGGTCACGGACGTGAACGTGACCGAGGACATGAAGACGGCGATCGTGAAGGTGTCGATCTCCCCAGAGAAGAAGGAGAAGCTGGCGATGTACGGCCTACAGGCCGCCGCCCGGCACATCCGCCGCAAGGTCGGCGATCTGGTTTCGATTCACCATCCCCCCGAACTCGTCTTCAAGCTCGACCGCGGCGCCAAGAATGAGGCCGCGGTGCTGGAAGCGCTTGCCAAGGTGCGTGCCGAGGGCCGCGATGTGCCGCCTGAAGTCCAGCCACCCCCCACTGACACCGGACCGGAGCCTCGTTCGTGAGTTCCCCCGACCATTCAAAGCATCTCAACTCGTTGCTCAAGAAGCTTCGTTCCCGCTACGACGTACCGGAGCGTGTGACGCGCGCGCCGCTCGAGGAGTTCGTGTATTCGTTCCTGCTCTGGGAGTCGTCGCACGCGAAGGCCGATTCGGCGATGAAGCGGATCACGTCGACTGTTGTGGATTTCAATGAGCTGCGTGTCTGCCGTCCGCCCGAGTTGATGCACTTCTTCGGCAAGAGCTATCCGCGGGCCGAGGAACGTTCGCTGCGGCTTCGCGCCGCCCTGCAGGACCTCTACCTGCGCGAGTACGAGGTGTCGCTCGATGCCGCGGTGGCGATGAACAAACGCGACGCCAAGAAGTACATCGAATCGCTGAACGGTCTGCCCCCGTTCGTTTCCAGCCGCGTGATGCTGCTGGTCTTCGGCGCCCACGCCATCCCGGTGGACGATCGGACGCTGGCGAAGCTGATCGCGGCCGAGGTGGCGGATCACGGCTCGGACCTCGTCAAGGCCGCGGGGATCCTCGAACGCCACATCAAGTCCGAGGAAGCGGTCGAGGTGCACGAACTTCTGCAGGCGTGGTCGGAGGATTCGTCCGCGGATCCAACGGCCAAGGACAAGGGTGACAAGTCCTCCAAGCACGCGACTACCAAACCACGCGGCTCGGCAAAGTCGCCGGCGCGCAGTTCCAAGGGTTGAACGCCAATCAAGGCAGGACGACCAAGATGGCCGCTTCGAGCAATCGGTTCGTGCCGTTCCGCTGGGTGATCGCCGGGTGCACGGCGTCCGTGGTCGCCGCGGCGGGCGGCGTGACGGGATGCGCCTCCAAAACCACGGGGGCGTCCGCGCAGGCCGGCGACTCGAGCAGTTCGACGCGGATCACGCGCCTGCGCGATGCGGCGGCGCGGGAGTCGTCCCGTGATCCTTCCAAGACCGAGTCATTGGCGCTGCCGCCGGGGCTGACACCCGAACAGATCGCTCCGATCCCCGCCGAGGCGATGGCCACCGCCACGCTGTCGCTCGATCAAGCGATCGACGATGTGCTGGCGAAAGCGAAGACGGTCGAGAAGACGCCGATCCCCGAAGTGGCGGAAGTCGATCAGGATGCGGCGCTTCGGCTGTATCTCCAAGCCAGGAACAAGCTCTCGTCCGATGATCCCGCCGGCGCTCAGGATGACCTGATCGCCTCCCTCAAGCTCGACCCGCGCCCGGCGGAGGTGTGGCGTGAACTCGGCGAGGCGCAGCGTCGGATGGGCAATCGCTCAGGAGCGCTGCTGGCCTATCAACAGGCTGCGTTCCGAGAGCCGGATGATGTCCGAACGCTGGAGCAGATCGGTCGGCTCGCCTTTGAACGCCGTGAGTATGCGATGGCCGCCGAGCACCTCGGGAGGCTGTCGCGGCAACCGATGGAGCAGATCGACCCGGTGCTGCCGTTCACTGTCAACGCGCAACTCGGACGCTCTCTCATCGCGCTGGGGTACGTGAATGCCGGAGCGGAAGCGATCCGTGCTTCACTTCAGGCCCCGGATCGGATCTCGCAGGTGACCACGCGCGCAGAGGATTTCAGCTCGCTCTTCCGCCAGCGCGGTGAGTTGTGGCGCGACATCGGCGACGCCAGCCTTCGCCTGGGGCGCTTTGAGGACGCGTCCACTGCGTACGCGCAGTCGGCGGACCTGCCGACATTGAACCCCGGTTCGATCGTCTCGCGCCGGATCTACGCGCTGCTGCGCGAGGGTCGTTCTGCGGGCGCTGCCGCGGTGCTGATCGAAGAGATCATCGGCGTTCGGGGACGCTGCGAGGCGCGGGTGCTCGATCTGGTCGGTTACGTAGCAGCATCCGACCCGGTCGCCGGGCGTCAGTTGGGCGAAGCGATCGCGGGCGTGCCGGAACTGCTCACCGAGAACGAGCGGGCGCTTGCCGCCAGTTCTCTCGCGCGAGCGCGGGCCGCTGCCGTTGGACCGGATGAAGGCGCGAAAGTATTGCGCGAGTACCTGGCTCGTGCCCCCGGCGAAGAAGCCGTATTGAGCGACCTGCTCACGCTGTGGCGTTCGCGACCGGCGGTGGAAGCCCTCCGCGAAGTCGTGAGTCTCGTCGAGAGCGCCCCGCTGTTTGAGCCCAAGTATGTCGCGGCTCTGGTGCGAAGCACGGGAACGCCGGCAACATGGCTTGCGGAGATCGACCCCCTGATCACCAGCGGCCCCCGGGCCGCGGCCGCACGGCTGGTCAAAGCACGTCTGCTGATGCTCAGCGCCCGCGTGAACGAAGCGACCGCGGTTCTCGCGGAGGTGCTCGAGGCCGATCCGACCAACACCGCCGCAATCGTCGCTCAGGTGCGGGCGCTCACGGCCCTTGGACGCACGGCAGAAGCCGATGCGCTCTTGGAGCAACTGCCGGATATCCCCGGTCCTGCGGGAAAATCCGCGCGATTCGCCAAGGCGGTCGCGCTGGCCGAGCGTGACAATCCCGAAGCGGCGCTGGCGCTTGTCGCCCCGATGCTCGATGATGAAATACCTGCCGCTGCCCAAACGGGCGCGCCGCCGCGGGCCGATGTGGCATCCCTCGCCGCGCGGCTTGCCCTGCGGCTCGAGCGATACGACGACGCTGAGAAGTGGTTCCAACTGGCAATTCGGGCCGATCCGATGCGCGACGATGCCTACGCATCGCTGATGCGGCTTTACAGCCCCAATCAGCCGCTCGCAAACGAGCAGAAGCTCATGGAGACGGCACAAACGTTGCGAGCGGCCGCGCCCTCAAGCCCGACGCTGCGGTGGCTGCATGCGCGAGAAAACGCGGCACGCGGGCAGTTCGACGTCGCCGAACGCGAACTCGTTGAACTCGACGATCAGTACCCCGACCAGTCCGAGATCCTCGATCTGTTGCTGAGCATCTGGACGCGGACAGGCTCGCTGGACCGCGCGACCGAGTTCCTGACCCAGCGCACCACGGCCATCCCGGCGTCTCGCGAGTACCCGCTGCGACTGGCCGATGCGCTTGCCGCGCGTGGCAAGTTTGAAGATGCGCGGCGTGAGCTTGAAAAGCTCATTGAGCGTTCGCCCGGCGACTTGCAGGCGATGCGGAAGCTGGAAGCGCTTCTTCGCGACAAGCTCGCGAATCCCGCGGCCGCCGACGAGCTGGCGATCCGCCGCCTGGATCGTTCGCCACGCACCTTCGAGACCGCCCTTGAACGCACGCTCGTGCAGTTGCGGGGTTCGGATCCCGACAGCGCCGTTGCTTCGGCGGACGCAACCATGACACTCCTGCGCGAACCGCCAACAACCAACGAGTTGGCACGCATTGCCGCGGCCGCGGCGCTGATCACCCAGGAGGCGGAACGCAGCGCCCGGCGGAATCCGGTCGCGGTGCAGGTCCAGTCACGGCTGATGACGGCGCCCGGACTCTCGACCCAGGCGCACACCGCACACATCCTGCTGATGGCGCGGCAGGGCGGAAGTTTGGAACGATTGCTGGAAGCGTGCGACCGGGCGGTCGAGGCCAACCCCTCCATGCGCGAGGCGGCGTACCTGCTTGCGATCCGCGAAGTGACGCGGCCCGACCCGCGATCCTTCGGGCTGGGAGATATGCCGCCGCAGGAGGCCGGGCTTCGGATCGCGCAACACGCGGCGACTCGTCCGGGCCAACTCACCGCCACGCTCGCCGCGGTCTGGTTGGATGCGGCCACAATCGCCGGCGATACCGACTCCCTTGAACTTGCCATTCGCACTTCGAAAGATGCGGGGCTCTTCGAGAGTGCGCTCGACGCTCTCTCGAACACCGGTCGCACCCCGGGCGGGCAGCGCGAGACCGCGCGGGCTGAACCATTGGCGGTGTTCGCCGAGACTTTCCTCGGGGCCGGCAAGCAGGAGCTTGCGGATGATCTCTATCGCATGGCGCTCAAGTTCGACCCCGAGCACCCGACGAGCAACAACGCGCTGGGATACCAGTTGCTCGAACGCGGCGAGTCGCTGGAAGAAGCCGAGCGCATGATCGAGATCGCGTTCCGGCAGGAGCCGTACAACGCGGCGATTATCGACTCGATGGGCTGGGCCCGATACAAGCGCGGGTTCATTCACAACGAGGTGGACGCGGATGGCCGGACTCGGCGCGGCGCCATCTCGCTGCTGACTGAGGCGGTTCGCGAGGCTGCCAAGTCCAAGGCGCTCATCGCCGAGCCGATCCTGCGGGACCACCTGGCCGACGCGGTCTGGGCGTCGGGGGACCGCCAGCGCGCGGTGGACTTGTGGGAGGAGGCCGCACAACAGGCCGAGACGGTGATCCGCGTTGCCGAACAGGAGATCGGGCCGGAGCGCGCGAGAGAGATGCTTGGGCTCAATGGCTCACCGCTCGCTGAACTGCGGAACATGGTGGCCTCGGTTCGCGAGAAGACGCTCGCGGCGCGCGAGGACCGAGCGCCGCCGATCAGCCGCATCTTTGGCCCCATCAATCAGCCGATGAAGAACGATGTTGAGCAGATGGACCTTCCGCCGGCGACGCCGCTGGTGGAGGATGTTCCTCCGGAACCGCAGGCGGAGCCGGAAGCGCCACCGGTCACCCCGGAACCCAACCAACCCTGAGTTCATTTTTGTCGGGTACACCCTCGGAGCGACTCGATGGCAGGTCACAGCCACTGGGCGAACATCAAGCACAAGAAGAAGAAGACCGACGCCATCCGCGGCAAGGTCTGGGGCAAGTGCGCCAAAGCGATCATGGTCGCATCACGCATGGGCGGCCCGGACCCGAGCGCGAATGTGTCGCTGCGCTACGCCATCGATGAGGCTCGATACGCCAACATGCCGCGCGACACCATCGAGCGAGCCATCAAGAAGGGCGCGGGCGAACTGCTGGGCCAGAGCTTCGAGAAGATCCGCTATGAAGGCTACGGCCCCGGCGGCGTCGCGGTCATCATCGACTCGCTCACCGACAACCGCACCCGCACCGCTCCCGACATGCGGCTGATCCTCAGCAAGTACGGCGGCAACCTCGGCGCGACCGGCTCGGTCGCGTACATGTTCGATCACAAAGGGGTGATCGCGATCGAGGAGGGGAAGATCACCGAAGATCGTCTCATGGAGGTCGCGATCGACGCCGGAGCGGAGGATGTCGCGCTGCAGGACGGGCTGTGGAGCGTCACGACGTCGCCGACAGACTTCCTGACCGTCAAGGATGCGATCGAGAAGGCAGGCATCGCGATTGAATCCGCTGAACTGACAATGATCCCCAATCAGTTGACGGAAGCGAGCGGGGAGAACCTCGTCAACTGCATCAAGATGATCGAGGCGCTGGAAGACAACGAGGACGTGCAGAAGGTCTACTCAAACCTCGACGCGTCGGCGGCGGAGATCGAACGCGTCTCCGGCTGATGCGGGCCTTGTCGTTGCCGTCGATCCGCCGGCCTGATAAAAGCAGATGGACGCCGCGCTCAAGCACGGCGTCCATCGTCGCGTGTCACACTCGCGCCCGGATCAAGGGCACGCCAGCCCGAATCGTGCCAGCAGCACGCTGAGATCGGATCCGTTGACCAACGAGTCGCCGTTGACATCGCCTTGGCAGGTGGTCGGCGGGGCGCTGGGCATGAACTCGAACGCGCCCATGTCGACGTTGATTCCGAGCACAGCGATCCCGGTATCCGGAACGCTCGGATCATTCACGGCACGCGGATTCCCGTCGCAGTCGGTCGGGTACTCGCCGATCAGTACAGCGCTGGAACCGGCGTCGATTCCCGGGGAAGTCGGCAAGAGCCGCAAATCGCCCGCGCTTGCGTTGACAAAGAGGGGTGCATCGCTTCCTTGAGCGCCGATGTTCCCGGCGCCCGCGAAGCCGCCTTGGATGTTGGAGTATGTGACAGTGGATGTGGTGCCGATGTTCACCGCGCCTGTGATCGGAGTGCTATTCCAAGCAATGGTGTTAACGATGGTTACTCCATTCCCGATGCTTGCGAAACCTGCGCCGGTTCCGGCGCTGTTTCCATTGGCGGTGCAGTTTCGGACAGTGATACCCGTCGTGACGTACATGCCACCGCCGTATACCCGACAGCTATTGGAGTCAAAGACGCAGCTCTCAACAAAGGAAGCTGTCGCACCGTTGTGGTAGATCGCACCGCCTCGACCGTTGGACCCGGTATCCCCGCTGTGGTTGGATTTGAAGGTGCTCCGGGAGAGTTGCAGCGTTGAGGGCGAGCGGTTCGCAATGGCGCCGCCGAAGTTGATGCTCGTGTTGCCGACGAACGAACAGTCCTGCACGACGTACGTTCCGGTCACGAAGCGGCACGCTCCGCCTTCGTTGGATGCGACGTTGGACTCGAACTTGGATCTGACAATGCTCAAGTTCGAGTTATTGCCGTAGATCGCAGCTCCGTAGGGCGAGGTGTTGCCGACGAACGCGCAGTCTTCGATTTTGGGAGCGCCGCCATTGCAGTAAAAGCCGCCGCCCGCGGGCGAGTTGCTGTTCTGGATGGTGCATCGGCGGATGATGGGGCTGGCGTTGTCACAGCGTATACCCCCGCCGTTGCCGGCGAGTGGTGCGGCGTTCTGAATCGTCAGGCCATCGATGACCAGGGTGTTCCCCACACCGGTTGCGATGTTGACCACCGGGAGTCCGAGGAACAGGCCATCAACGACGGTTGAAGCGACGACACCTGCGTTGGTGGGGTCCTGGGATCGGATCGTCAGTGGCAATTGCGGCGAACTGACCGAGATGACCTGGTTGTATGTTCCCGGTCCCAGAATGATCTCCTCATACAGTCCGCTGTTGATCGCGGCCTGGATGTTGTTTGCTGGGCCAAGCACCACGGCCCCGGATCCGGCATAAGACGTGGCGGCGGTCAGGCAGATCAACAGTGCTCCAAGCGGGCGTTTCAGATTGGCAAGCATGTCATTTCTCTCTTTCGGTATGGGCGGTCGGCTGGTCACGCTGGGGCTCTTGCCCCTCCATAGACATGCGTCAAAGAGCCTTGGAGCGCCCGATATGTCTGTCCAAACGCCGAATGCCTGTTGAGAATGGAGTTGGCTCGGGCGCAAGGGCGGCCAATGGCGCATTGAGAGGGAGGAGAAGCTGCTGGCCCAGAACGGCCAAGGAGGTAAGATGCGCGCGACGCCGGCCGAAACTTTCGGGAGTCCATCCTTGAAACAGCAGGAAGCCACGCGACTGCTCAACCGGGCCGCCGAGGGCGAGTTGTCGGCCGCCGCCGAGCTCCTACCGATGGTCTACAGCGAGTTGCGCGCTCTGGCTGAGTCGTTTTTCCGGAACGAGCGAGGCGATCACACGCTCCAGCCCACCGCCCTGGTGCACGAGGCCTACATGCGCCTGGTCGATCAGACATCTATCGCCTGGCGGAGCCGACAGCAGTTCTTCTCCTTTGCAGCAAGGGCCATGCGGAACATCCTGGTGGACCATGCTCGAAAGCGGAATCGCCAGAAGCGCGGCGGAGATGGCAGGGTGGAAGACGGCCCCGCGTGGCAGGAAGTCACTCTGTGCGCGATCGAGAACACGATCGAAGACGCCGGGGCGGCACGCACGATCGACATTCTTGCGCTCGATGAAGCGCTCGAGCGGCTGGCCCGCATGGATGAGCGCAAGGCGCAGATTGTCGAACTGCGGTTCTTTGCCGGGTTGAGCGAGCCTGAGGCTGCAGACGTGCTGGGAATCACGAGGTCAACGGCATCGGAGGATTGGCGGCTGGCCCGCGCGTGGCTGCTTCACGAACTTCAACGGGGCGACACGTGACTTCGATGGACGATCGATTTCGCCGGGTCGGTGAGCTGTTTACCCGCGCCCGTCAGTTGCCCCCGGACGAGCGGGGACGCTTCTTGTCCGAGCAGTGCGCCGGTGATACCGAGCTCGAGTCCGACGTCCGGGCGCTGCTCGCCCAGGATGTGGTCACCCGCAGCCCGTTGGACCGGCCTGCCGTGGCGGGCATGTCGATCGGCGACATGGCGGCCCAGAGCGCCGAGCCTCCGGAAGAGATTGAGCGCTACAAGCTTCTGCAGCGCATCGGCGAGGGCGGGTTCGGCAGCGTATGGATGGCGGACCAACTCGAGCCCATCAAGCGTCGTGTCGCCATCAAGATCATCAAGCTGGGGATGGACACGCGCCAGGTCATCGCACGCTTCGAGGCGGAACGCCAGGCTCTTGCGCTGATGGAGCATCCGAACATCGCGCGGGTGCTCGATGCGGGTTCAACGCGTTCCGGGCGGCCGTATTTTGCGATGGAGCTTGTCAATGGCCAGCCGATCACGGACTACTGCAACGCAGCCGGGCTTGATGTTCCGGCCCGGCTGCAGCTGTTCTCGAAGGTCTGCAACGCCATTCACCATGCACACCAGAAGGGGATAATCCACCGGGACATCAAGCCGAGCAACGTTCTGATCACGCTGCACGATGGCGAGCCCGTGCCCAAGGTCATCGACTTTGGCATCGCGAAGGCGACCAACGCCGAACTGACGCAGCGCACGCTCTTTACCGAGCATCGGCAGATGATCGGCACGCCGGCCTACATGAGTCCCGAGCAGGCGGAGATGTCCGGCTTGGACATCGACACGCGGAGTGATATCTATTCCCTCGGTGTGTTGCTGTACGAGCTTCTGACCGGCGCGCCGCCCTTTGATTCCGGAACGCTCCTCGAGGCCGGTTTCGTCGAGATGGTCCGGATCATCCGCGAGCAAGAGCCCCCCAAGCCTTCCACGAGGTTGTCGGGATTGAATCTTTCGAGCCCATCCGCTTTGGCGATCCGAAACGGGGACCCTCGTAAGCTGGCGAGCGCTCTCCGCGGTGACCTTGACTGGATCGCGATGAAGTGTCTCGAGAAGGACCGGCGTCGGCGGTACGGCTCCGCGACAGATCTATTGCGTGACATCGAGCGGCACCTGAAGCACGAACCGGTCTCCGCCGGCCCCCCCACCACTGCGTACACGCTCCGCAAGTTTGTAAGACGGCATCGGGGCCCCGTCGTCGCGGGAGCGCTCATCGCGGGCGTCGTCGTGCTCGGGATCGTCGGCACGACGTGGGGCCTTCTGAAAGCTCTGGAAGAGCGGGCACGGGCCAACTCGGAAGCCGATCGCGCGTTGCTGGCCGCGGAGCAGGCGGAAACCAAGGCACGCGAACTGGATCAGGTCGCGAGTTTCCAAGAAGAGCAGCTCGCGAACATCAACGTACCCCTGGCGGCCACTCGACTGCGGACCGACCTTTCGCTGCGCGTGCGAGAAGCGCTCGACGCCCGTTCAGGGCTCAGCGATAACCAGCGGGAGCTTCGATGGAAGGGCTTTGAGAGCAGCCTGCGCGGGGTCGACTTCGTCGGTGCAACGCTGAAGTTGCTGGACCACAATGTGTTTGACAGCGCTCAGGACTCCATCAAGCGCAGGTTTGCCACTCAGCCGCTCGTTCAGGCGAGGCTGCTGCAATCGATCGCGTCCGCCATGTGCGGGCTTGGGATGCTGGATGAGGCGCTCGTTCCTCAACAGGAAGCGGTCCGGATACGGCGGGAGCAGCTCGGGGAACGAGACGCCGTGACGCTGCGATCCGTCAACGAACTAGGGACGCTGCTCGATCTCCGGGGAGATATCGACGGCGCGGAGAAGCACTACCGAGAAGCGGCGGATGGACTGCGAGAGGTTCTCGGCGAGGCGCACCCCGACACGTTGTACGCCATGAGTTGCCTGGGCGTGCTGTTGAATATCAAAGGCGAGTACACGGAATCGGAGGCCCTGCAGCGTGCGGCACTCAACGGGCTCATCGCCGCGCTCGGGCGCGATGACCGGCGAACGGTCACCGCGATGAACAATCTCGGAACGGTCCTGCGCAAGATGAACCGTGCCGCCGATGCAGAGCCATACACACGCGAGGCTCTTGAGATCTGCCGCAAGAGCTTCGCAAACGACGACCCCTTGACGCTGACTGCCATCAGCAACCTCGGGGTGCACCTTCGCTCTCAGGGCCAACTGACGGAAGCAGAGCCCCTGTACAGAGAGGCGTTGGAGACGCGTCGGCGCGTCCTGGGCGATGAGCATCCCGACACACTGACCTCGATCGGGAACATGGGCGGGCTTCTGAGTGCGCTCGACAAGCCGAAGGAAGCGGAGCCGTACTACCGAGAGGCGATGGAGACTCGCCGGCGCACGCTCGGGGAGAACCACCGCCAGACGCTCATCGCAACGAGCAATATGAGCACCATGCTCCGGACGCTTGGACGTAACGACGAAGCACTGGAGCTCGCGCGTCGGGCGTACGACGGCAGTCGCGCGTTGTTCGGCGAGGATCACGCGCAGTCCCTCACAGCGGCGGCCAACCTGGCCAGCCTGCTCTCCTCTGTCGGACAGATGGAGGAGGCGGAATCGTTGACGCGCGACACGCTTGAACGCCGGAAGCGCACCCTCGGAGAGGGACACCGCCAGACGATCATCTCGCTGAGCAATCTGGCTGCGTTGCTTGAGCAGCAGGGAAAGCTGCAGGAAGCCGCCGGCATCGCAGGCGATGCAGCGGCAAGGGCTGGCCGGGCGCTGCCCCGGACTGACTCGGCGGTCGCCGGTTTTCATGCCATGCACGCTTCACTCTTGTTGCAGCTTGATCGGTTCGAAGAAGCGGAGCGGGCGGGCGAGGCCGCCTATGAAGCCGGCCTCCAGAGTGACGGCGAGGGCCATCGGAAGACGCGGGCGAGCGCCTCATTCATGATCACGCTCTACGACCGATGGATTACGGCCGACGCGGGCGCCGAGGTGTCGAGCCGTCGCGCGGTGTGGAAGGCTCGGCTCGGGCAGCCCTCCAGCCCCCCATCGCCGTAGTGGACTTCGGCTCAGTCGTAGCCGAGTTCCGCCAGGTCATCCTCATCCAGCCCGAAGTGGTGGCCCACTTCGTGGAGAACGGTGATCCAGATTTCCTCGAAGACGATGTCGTCGGCGTCTTCCTGGTCCCACCCCCCTGCCGTCCAGACGATTCCTTCGCGAAAGATGCGGATGTTCTCGGGGAGTTCGGCGTGATCCTGGACGCTTTTTTCCGTGATGGCGATGCCGGTGTGGAGTCCGCACAAGCTCTGAATGAACTCCTCGTCGCACACCTCGCCAAAGTCGGCGGCGAGCTGGCGGGCCAGGTCGGGTGCGGGTCGATCGTCGACGATCAGCGGCACTTCTTCGAGTAGTTCATGGATGCGCGGGGGAACCTGTTCGAGAACTTCTTCGAGCAGGTCATCAAATCGCTGGCGTTCGGCATTGGTCATCGGCAGGACAACTCCTGGAAGGGTGGCAAGCATACGCGGCGGGACGCGGGTATCGTTCGTTGTGCGGACCCCGCCGAACGAGCGCCGGGCACCGGGCCGGGCCTCGGTTGAGCGGGTCGCATATTGCAGGATGTACGCCGCAGATGGATCTCACCCAGCGCATCGCTCAGTTCCAGAACATGGCGGAGGCCGATCCGACCAACGAGATGGCCCACTACAGCCTCGGCAACGCCTACGTGCAGGCGGAGCGATTCCGCGATGCCGCCGAGTGCTTCATCCGCTGCACCGAGCTGGTGCCCGACATGAGCAAGGCGTTCCAACTCGCGGCCGACAATCTGATCAAGGCCGGCGACGAGGAGCGGGCGTACCGGGTGCTGGTTCAGGGGTACGAGGTCGCCACGCTGCGTGGGGATCTGATGCCCAAGCGGGCGATGGGCGAACTCTTTCAGAAGATCGGCCGCACGCCGCCGGAAGTCGCCGGGGCGCCACCGGAGCCAGCGGCCGGCCCGACACCCGATGGCAGCTTCGTTGACTCCAAGACCGGGCGTGCGGGCACGAAGATGACCTCGCCGCCCTTCAAGGGGCCGGTTGGAAAGTGGATCAGCGAGAATATCTCCCAAGAAACATGGCGCGACTGGATCGGCCAGGGCACCAAGGTGATCAACGAGCTGCGCCTCGATCTTTCCAAGGATGCCGACGCCGAGACGTACGACCGGTACATGCGCGACTACCTGGGGATCGACGACGCGATGTACGCGCAACTGAGCGGCAGGTCGTAACACAGTCGTCGGCACGCCAGCCGGCGCGCCCGTCGGTACGCAACCATGAAACTGGCCACCAAGTTCGGCGTCCTCATCGGCCTGCTGGGCTTAACGGTGATCGTCAGCCTCGGCGCGGCGCTGCTCTTTGCTCGCCTCCTGGAGAGCGAGCTTCAGGACCCGCTGGTCACTACCACATCGCTGATTGATGACCTTTCTGATCTGAAACTGGCGATCGGGGCAGAGGCCGATCGACTGTTCGGCGAGGCCGGAGGGCAACCGGGGCGTTACGGACAGCTTGCATCCGAGCACGCGCGCGGCCCATTGAGTTCTGAGGCAGTGGGTATCTCAGAGGCGCTCGCAAAATTGCGGGCCAATCAATACATCGACGGGCGCCTCGGACCCACGATCGTCGCGAATATCTCCGATCGCACACTGGAGGCGCAGCAGAAGGGCGCTGCCATTTTGACGGTCGCGACCGACGCACCGGACCGTCTGCAACTCATCCGTGATGCCGCGGACGCCCACATGAAGGCGCACGAACTCATCGAACGAGTCGAGAAACGTGTGATCAAGGATTCACGTCAGAAGATTGATCATGGCGATCGGCTGCGGTCCATCTTCTCGGTCATCGTGGCTGCGGCGATGACTGCTTCGGGGCTCTTTGCCCTGCTGGGAAGCCTGTTGTTTCGGCGCTGGGTCGTGCGCCCTGTCCGGGAGTTGCGGCGTGCCGCCGAGGAGATTTCAGCCGGGCACTTCTCCCATCGCGTGCCGGTGCACGGCGACGACGAACTCGGCCTGCTATCCGGCGAAGTCAATCACATGGCGGGCATGATCGCCTCGATGCAGCAGGAAGCAGTGGAGCGCGAGCGGCTGGCGGCGGTCGGCGAGATGGTGCGCCGCCTCGCGCACAACCTCCGGAATCCACTCTCCGGAATCCGCGGGCTTGCGGAACTGACGCGCATGCGCGCTCCGGAGGACGACGCCATCCGCCACGACCAGACAGAGATCATCACCGCGGTCGATCGGTTCAACGGATGGCTCACCGATCTGCTGCAGGCGACGTCACCCCTTGCGCTCAACCCCCGCGAGGTCGAGACTCAGGCGTGGCTAGCGGGGATCATCGACAGTCACCGCCCCTTGGCGCGGATGCGATCCGTCACGCTCGAAGTTGATACCGCCAACGCCCCCGCGACGGCCGTCTTCGATCCCAAGCATCTGGAGCACGCGCTGGTGGCAATCCTCACCAATGCGATCCAAGCCTCGCCGCCGGATTCTCGGGTTCGGTTCTCGGCCGGCCCGGCACCGGAAACACCAGATTCCCCCCACTGCTGGGAGATCAGGGTCATCGACGAAGGATCCGGCATCCCGCCGGAGGTCATGGCCAAGATCTTCAAGCCCTACTTCACCACCAAGCGGGATGGGAACGGCATAGGTCTTGCAGTTGCTCAATCCGTAGTGAAGGGGCACGGCGGCCGGATCGATGTTCGATCTGAGCCGGGACGGGGTGCCGAGTTCACTGTTAGGATTCCTACCGGTGTCAACGGCGGAAATCAACCGGTCCTTAACAGCCACACGGCTGAAAGCGACCAAACTGGAGCGGGCTCTGGCCAACATCCTGGTCATTGAAGACGAGAAGACCCTTCGCTCCTCCATCCGGCAGGCGCTGGAGCTGGAAGGTCACCGCGTCTCCGATGCGGGGTGCATCAAGGACGCCTGGGAACTCACCCGCGCCACCGCGTTTGATGTCGTCATCACCGACATCAACCTGATCGGCGAATCAGGTCTCGACCTCGTCAAGCGACTGCGAGATGACGGCTTTGATGGCGTGATCATCGTCATCACGGCATTCGGGACCGTGAGCAGTGCCGTCGAAGCGGTGAAGCTCGGCGCGGACGAATACCTGCAGAAGCCGGTGAGTCTCGAAGAGATCAGCCTGCTGGTGGGGAAGTCGCTCGCGAACCGCAAGCTGCGGAGCAAGGTGAAGCTGTACGAGCGTCTGGAGCGCGTCCGCGGCGGCGATGCACAGATTCTCGGCGAGAGCGAGCCGTGGAAGCGGACCATCGCGCTTGCCCAGCGATTCGCGCAACTTCCCGTGCCCGCCCCGGGCACCAGCGGCGAGCTTCCAACCATCCTGCTTCTCGGCGAAACCGGCGCCGGCAAGGGCGCGCTCGCGCCTTTCCTGCACCGCTGCGATCCCCGCTACAGCCCCACGGATCCGACGCCGTTCGTCCACGTGAACTGTGCAGCGCTGCCGATGTCGCTCATCGAGGGCGAACTGTTCGGGCACGAAAAAGGCTCCTTCACAGATGCGAAGGCGTCGCGTGCGGGCCTGTTCGAGATGGCAGAGGGCGGCACCATCTTTCTTGACGAGATCGGTGAGATGCCCCTGGAGATGCAATCGAAGCTGCTCACCGTGGTCGAGAAGGGTGTCTTCCGGCGCATCGGCGGCAGCGCCGAACGAACGGCTCGGGCCCGCATCATCGCCGCGACCAATCAGGATCTTGAGGAGCGCGTTCGCCAGGGCACATTCCGGCGCGACCTGCTCTACCGGCTCAACGCGCTGACCATTCACATTCCGCCGCTGCGTGATCGCGGCGACGATGCGGTGCTGATGGCGGAAGCGATCATCGCCAAGTACGACACGGGCGACGAAGCCCGTCATCTGCGCTTCACCCCCGAAGCGCTGGCGGCCATGCGCACGCACTCGTGGCCCGGCAATGTTCGGGAACTCATCAACGTCGTCAAGCGTGCCGCGATCCTGTGCGAGAACGGCACGATCACGCCGTCGGATCTGTCGCTGAGCATGGGATCACCGGACGTCGTCGGCGGCAGCCCGCGTCCACTGGATACGACGTCGGCGGCCGTCGTCGGCGACGCCATCTCTTTCGGCGCCAACCTGCCCGATTTCGACCAGATCGAGCGGGCACTCATTGTGGAGGCCCTCAAGCGAGCGGCGGGGAATGTCTCGCTCGCGGCCAAGTTGATCGGGCTGAATCGCGGCGCCCTTCGCTACCGCATCGAACGTCTGGGCCTGGATCATCACAACATCATCCGGGGCGACGATTGAAACGCTCCCGGGGCACATTCCAAGTCGCGGTGCTGATGCTGCTGACCGTCTCCGCGCATGCTCTGGGCGGCGGGCCGTCGTATGAGTACTGGAACGACCCGACTGGCGACGCGACACATCGGCGCACCGATACGGGCAATGACGGGATCGTCAATGCCGCGACTGTGCTTCCCGACATCGTTCAGGTTAAGCTCGGCGGCTGGAACACTTCCTCGCCCACCACCGACCCGTACTCAGGGTCGTGGAGCGGTTCGAGTTCGCCCGACCTGCTGCGACTCGAAGTGACGTTTGCCGGCGTGATCAATCCGCCCGGACCGCTCGGACTCGGCGCGCAAGCATTTGATCCGTACCTGTTCGGCCCCAGCCCCGTCTACGGCTTCATCGAGTTCGACGCCGACCGCGAGCGCGATACCGGCGGCGAGTGCTCGGGTGCGACACTGCGGTACCTCGCCAACGTGGCGCGATTCGGCATGCTGCCGTCCAGTTCCAGTTCGTACCGCGCAGCGATTACCGCCGACGACCACGATTGGTCCTTCAACTCCACCCCGCAGTTCGAGCGCAGCGGCCAGGAGTTTGCACTCGTGATGTGCGGGTGCTTCAACGTGACGATTGTCGATACCGACGGCGATCAGAATGCTACGTTTGACGCGGGAGACACCTGGATCGTTCAGGGCCGGTTCTTCCAGCGCGCCGGCGGCTTGATGGAAGCAAGCGCGGCATTCGGCGGTAGCGTTCCGCAGGCGTACGACCCGCTCGTGAACCTGCGATTCTCCCACAGTGTCTCGACCAACCGCACGACCGTCACCCTGATCTACGCCATGACGATGGCCGGCGCTGCGCAACTCACGGGGCAGCCACAGCAGGCGATCGACCTGAATGTAGGAAACCACACGAGCGTGCGCGAATCGCTCGAAGACATCATCGCGGGCGCCCTTGATCCAACATCCACGTGTGGCCACGAACTCTCGGAAGACTGGTCGTCGTACGGCCTCTCTGAAGCGATGGACCCAAGCCGGTGGCGGGCGACCGCCATCGTCGGCACTTCCTATGAGTTTGAGGAAGACAGCCTTTACGTGTGGACCGATGTGGGTTTTGAAGAAGTCTTTGCCGATTTGAACACCGACAAGGTCGTGGATGCCGCGGACCTTGCGATACTGGACGCCTACATCGCCGCGTACGACGGCGGGAGTTTCGACGCCGACGCCACAATCGATGGCTGCTTCACGCTCAAGAGCTTCGGCCCCAACTTCTGCCTGTACGACCTGAACTCCGATGGCGTCGTCAACATCGGCGACCGGGCGCTGCTCGCACCGGCGCCCCCCGCGGGCGACGTCAACGGCGACTGCGTCGTGAACGGAGCGGACCTCTCGGTCATTCTGTCCAACTTCAGCACGAGCGTTTCACCCGGGACCAACGGCGATGTGAACGGTGACGGGCTGGTGAACGGCGCTGATCTGTCGGTCTTCCTTTCCAACTTTGGCACCGCCTGTTGAAACACACAAATGACAACGCCGCGCGACTCGTGGATGAGTCGCGCGGCGTCTTGTCATTTGAATTAACTCAGTCGACGATCAGCGGCGACGACGAGCACCGGCCACGAGCGCCATGCCGGCGAGCATCACGCTCCCGGGAGTGGGGATGAAGTAGCCGGGGTTACCGGTGTCGCCCGCGTTGGAAACAAGCACGCCGCCGACACCCGCGATGCCCGAGAGGTCATACACGCCGCCGCCGGCGAGCGAGTCGGCGAAGTTCCACTGAGTGATGTCGTTGGCGCCGAGTGCGGCGAGGCTCGTGGGAACACCGCCTCGGTTCTGGGTGCGGATGGTGCCGACGAAGGTTTGATCGCCGAAAGCCAGGCGATCGACCTGTGCCGTGGAAGCGTCGTAGATGTTGATGATGTCGTTGCGGGACAGGTTGTTGGTGTTGCCGCCGAGAATGCGGATGCTGGCGGGCAGCGGCCAGAAGGTGCGGAAGTCGCCCTCCGTCGACTCGGTGATAACGATCGACTCGCCGGCGGCAACCAGGCCGAAGCTCGAGAGGTCAAGCGAGCCCGGGGTGTTGCTGTCATCGTCGTACGACCAGCCGGTGAGATCGATCGGGGCGTTGCCGATGTTGGTGAGTTCGAAGTACTCGCCGGTTCCGGCGGAGTAGGCCCACTCCGTGATTCGGATGCTGGCCTGAGCGGCGCCGGCAGTCATCAGAACTGCGGCGATGGTGATCGCGTTACGCATGTGCACTCTCCCTCTGTTGGTAGTCACGGCGTCGTGGACAGTTCCCCGTCGCCGTCTCTCTCTACTCCGCGCTCCCGGCCAAACCGGGACCCCCGCGGAACGTCGGGGAGGTTAAGAGTCGTGTGTCAGCGCCACGTAAAGACTGTGCAAAACATCAAGGAACTTCGAGGTCCATCCCGCCGGTTTTGAGCATTGCGCAAAGCTCTTCACACAATCTTTAATGAGTCTGAACACAAGCTGGCGAGTCGGGGACTACCTTCCGTCCCGTTCCAGTTCTGAGCACGCGACGACACCGGAGGGTCCCCGCCTTGATGAGCCGTACGGAAGCGCAAAGGGATGCGGTGCATGCCCCCCGCCGCGGATTCACACTCATCGAACTGCTCGTCGTGGTCGCGGTCATCGCGCTCATGATCGGCATCCTGCTCCCCGCGCTCTCCAAGAGCCGTGACGGGGCGCAGACCATTCAATGCAAGAGCAACCTGCGCCAGATGGGCATCGCTTCCACCGCGTTCGCGGCCGAGAACGACGGCACCTACTGCACCGGCCCCTTCGACAACAACAAGCGCAAGAACTACGGCTCGATCGACAAGAAGGGATGGATCGCCGACATGGTGCTCGGCGAGTACGCGATCCCCGGCAACATGCTCTGCCCGACCAACCCCGCCCGTTACAGCCAGAACCTGATCCTCGCACGTCTCAACAACAATGCCTATCGCCCGTTCAGTGCTGCTGAGCGGGACGACCTCATCAAGAAGGGCTACAACACGAACTACACGCAGTGCTGGTACATGGCCTACACGGGCGTGAAGGACCACCGCGATCTTGGGCTCGATGCTCAGAATATCCGTGACGTCGTCGGCCCCCTCTCGATGAAGTACCTCGGACGCGTGTCGCCATCGCTCGTTCCGCTGATCGGTGATGCGCGTACGAACGCGAACGAGCTTTTCGAGTTCAACGGTCAGCAGGTCCGTGCGAGCAAAGCACTGACGGACGGCCCGCACCCGTCCGAGGCCGGCGTGCACGACCGACAGCAGTACGACGACCTCGGACCCGCCCACGGCAAAGGTGGCGCGACCGCCAATGGACAGGGCGACGACCGGATCACCGGGAACATCGTCTTCGCCGATGGGCATGCCGCGTCGTTCAAGGACGACGGCAAACGCGACGGGGAGTTCGGTCTCAGTGAAACGGCCCAGGGGGTCGTGTACGACGAGCTGGAAGGAAAGGTATTCGGCGGCTGGCTCAATCAGGCCGGCATCGACCGCTAACAGATGGATGGGAGGAGAGAGAGATGAACAAGGTGTGTTGTCTTCTGACGGGCGTGAGCGCTCTGGCTGTGATCGCGGGCGCTGCGTCTGCGCAAGTCATCATCAACGAGATCTTTGAGAATCCGCCGGGCAGCACCGACTCCGCATGGGAGTACATCGAGCTTTACGGCGTGCCGGGCACCGACCTCACCGGCTATGCCGTGGCGTGCCTGAAGGGCGGCGTGGATGAAGACGGCGATGGGTTTCCCGGGCCGATCCCTGTCGATCTCGATGTTGACGCGGGCGAGGAGTACGCCGAGATCGACGAGGCGTATCAGCTCGACGGCATTGTGATTCCCGCCAATGGTCTTGTGGTGATCTACCGCGGCGGCGGTGTGCTCGTAAACATGAACAACAACCCGGCGGCCGCACAGACGGTCAAGGTCAGCACGACCTCACGCCACATTCCCTCCACCGACACCCCCGGTCAGCTCGCCAACGATATCTCTTCGACGTATGTGCTCGTCCGTCGGCGGCCCTTCCACACCACCAGCGGCGGCGCGAGCGTGTATGCACCGGGCTACGACTGGCGCAAGGATGTGGCGCACGATGTCGACCTCGACAGCGAGATCGACTGCGGCGCCGAGTCGGTGGTCGCTGGTTCCAATGCAGGGTTCGCGCCCACGAGCGCGCCACTTGGACTGGAGCCGTACCAGATGGTGGATGATCTGGGCTGGTCGAACGCCGGCGGCAAGGAGTACACCCGCTCGGAGCAGAACCAGATCAGCGATACGCCCGGCTTCAATCCCGACGCGGTCAGCCGCGTGAACTACCTCGGTCGCAATCCACGCAGCGGTTGGCGCTTCGACGCCAGCAACGAGTTGACCTTCTCCCGAATCGCGGATGAGGAGTTCATCTACGGCGACATCGTTTCCGTCGCCAGCGGGCCCGACCTGCTCCGATACGGCACCGGAATCGTGAAGGGTCCGACCGATCCGAGCGGTCCCCGCTACGACGGCACGTGCAACCCGGATGATCCGATGGCCGGCTGCGTTGCCAATCCCACGGGCGCGTATGTGTTCCAGGATCTCCCGAACCTCGATCAGTACCGCATGACGCCGGGCATCTCCAACGCCAACCCGGCGCTCGGCATCCAGCAGGTGACGTTCGTCCCGGGCGACTTCAACTTCGACAAGGTGGCGAACGTCGAAGATCTGTATGAGATCAACCGCCGACTCGGCGCGTCCCTCGACGACACCGAGCCGACCATCGTCGACAACGGTACGCCGAATGACCCTGCCGATGATTGCACATTCGATCGCTACATCTATCAGGGACGTACGTTCAACGGCCTGCTCGCCATGTTCGCGATGGCGCCGACCGATGCGGGCGGGCTGAACGCCTCCATCGTGACCATCGCCGATCTGAACGCGAGCAAGTCGCTTGTTCGCGCTGCGGAGGCCGTGGACGTCCAGATACCCCGCTGATCCTTAGTCGATCTGAACCCGGTAGACCCCGAGCCCGCCCGAGCCCTCGAATGCGACGAGCAACAGCGGCTTGGCCGTCGGGCTTGCGTTGGCGGGCACGAAGATCAGCCCCTCGGGAGAAGTGTCGCCGTTCGCTGTGGTCATTACGACTTCGAGGACACGCGGGTCGGCCGGTGTCCTGAGATCAACAACTGCGATCGCGCCGGGGCGCTCGAGTGACACGAAGGCCACCGCGCGGCCGTTGATCTCCGCGATCGTGATCCCTTCCGGCTCGGGGCCACGATCATCAGAGCGGGCATCGGGCTTCGACAGGTCGGCTCCATCTGCGTTGAACAGGGTTGGGGATACCTTCGCAATGAGCTGCTCAAGCTGCGCACCGGTGTCACCGACACGCGCCAGCGTCTGTGCGTCGTAGATCCCGACGCTCCTGGTACCGATCGCGACCGGATAGTTGATCGAGCCGTCTCCATTCGGATCGCCGCTGAAGGCGCAGACTCGCAAGCGCCCGACGCCGTTGTCCGACAGATCGGCCCCGGACATGAACGTCGGAGCTAAGCGGCCCTGCGAAGCGAGCCACGCGAGTCGTGCCTGATCGGCCAGCGGAGGCGGCGCGGATGCATCGGCATCACCCCGATCGTCTCCTTCCTCGCACATCGCAAGGTAGGTCCTGGAGTTCGCCGTGAAAGTGGCGATCTGATCGGGGCACGGCAGAGACCGAAAGGTGTCGTCGATCTTCACGCCGCCGTCCTTGTCCGAGGCATCCATCAGCCGTTCGACACCAGGAAGCCCCTTGATCGCGGTCCACGCGTAGGCTTTGAGATCGATCACACCGAGTCCGTTGTTCTCCTGCAGCGTGACATAGGCCCGGTCGCCGTCGACCGCGAGGCTCTCGGGCTCGATGTCGAGGTCTGGCGTGTGCTTCGCCGCGGGATGGATCCTCAGAGAATGCTGTTCGCCGGTCGCCATTCGAGCGAGGGCGGTGCTGATCACACTGCCATGGAACCCGAGCGGGATCACATCAGAGGGCGATAGTTTGGACGCGTCCTCCGGCACTTTGATCGAAGCGAGATCAATGATGCTCACGCTTCCGGGCGGATCCACAAGAATATCGCGGACGACCTCGGGCTCGCCTTCGTTGACCACCACAAGCTGGGCGCCGCTCGGACTGAACGCCAGCGCATCGGGGTTATAGCCCACATTCACGGCACCGATGCACGCTCCATCGTCCATACGGACAAAGACGACAGCTCCGGGAAGACGCGCCTTGGCGATCGGAACAACCGTGACCGCCGCCAATCCACGACCGGCCGGATCGATCGATACGTGCGTCGCCGATCCTGTGATGCCGCGTGGGAAGCCGGCGGCCGCGACGACGTCGATGGTCTGGAGAACTGTCGGCGTCGCGTCGAACGCCAGTTGGACGACCGCCAGACCTTTGGCGCAGGTGACATACGCCCGCTTGCGTACGGCGTCATACGCCACCATTTCGGCGCCAGGCAGGCTCAGGATCGCCGTGCGATCAATGATCGGAGTCGCCTTGGGAACCGACTTCGTTGTGTCGTTCTTCCTGGCCTTCGGGGCCGCCTGCTTCGGGGTCTTGTCGTTTGGAATCTCGCGACCGGTGCGTGGCTCCTGTGCGCGTCCGGAGACAAGCATTGATGCCGCAACGCCGACGCCGATCAGGATTACCGCGACCAGCGTGACGCCGTAATTGAAGGGTGATGCGGGGCGTTCTTCGAGCGGTTTCATCGGGCCGTCTCCGGTGGCGTGCATCAGACGCACGGGAGTGTACAGAGGGCCGCTCCGGTGGTCGCGCCGGACTCACTTCTCTGCCGGCATCCACGCCCTGAGGTCCGTCACCATTTTGAGCACCTCGCCCGGCTCATTGCCTCGGTACATCCCGCGCACCGTCACGTCGGGACCGATGACGAGGAAGCGCGTGGGGTGCGCGATGTTGTTCATGGTTGTGCCGTCGGGTTTGTGGATCTGATTCGCGGGATCCTCATCGAGCATGAACCCCAGTGAGTTCACCGCGATCTTGCGCACCTCGCCTGCATCGCCGCCCGATTCGGTGAGGAATGTCCATCGTGCGAGGTCAATATCCATCTCGTCCGCGTACGCGCGCAAGCGAAGGGGTGTGTCATGGACCGGGTCCACGCTGATCGTGACCATCCTCACCGGCGTGTCGCGCAGCTCGTGCACCGCCGTGGCAAGGTTCTGCTTGAGCACCGGGCATGCCATCGTGCAATAGGAAAAGCCGAAGTCCAGGATCGTCCAGCGATCTTTGAAGATGTCCCGCCCCGCGTACTGACCCGTCTGATCTACCAGCCGAAACTCGGGGATCGTCATCGAAGCGATCGCCTTTGCGACCTCGGCACTCGCCGCGGCATCGTCCGCTCCGGGGTTCATTCCAGGGGCCGTCGCCGGCTTTCGACTGGCGACCACCACGAGAACCACCGCCATCAGTGCCACGCCTGCCCACAGCCACGGCCTCATCCGTCTGGCCACCATTCCAATCGTCGAACCGCTCATGCCTCGCCCTCGTACGAGACAGACGCCACTCGGCGCGACATCACCACCCACGCCACACCGAACATCGCGCCCGCAAAGACGAGCATCCCGAACCAGTGCCACAGCGACGACTGCCCCACTCCCAATGACTTCGCGAGTGCGCGCGTGCACCAGTGCAATGGATTCAGCGAGACAGCCGCGCTGAGCCAACCGGCTGATTTTTCCACCGGGAACAACGACCCGCTCAGCGCCCACAGCGGCAGCAGCACGAGGTTCATGACGCCGTGGAATCCGGCGATGGAGTTGATCCACCATGCCAGGGCCAAGCCGAGCGAGATCACGGCGGCGGATGTGAGCACCAGCGCCATCATCGCAGGGACGATTCCGAAGCCCAGCTTCGCGCCCGCGAACGGGGCCACGATGAGAATGAGCAATCCCTGGGCGCTCGCGATGATCGTGCCGCCAAGCACCTTCGAGGCGACGATCGCCCACGTCGGCGCCGGGCTGACCAGAACGGACTGCAAAAATCCAGCCTGACGGTCCTGAATGAGCGACAGGGCCGCAAAGACGCTGCTGAACATGACCACCATCGTGGCCATGCCGGGCACGAGGAATGCGGAGTAAGAGACCTGTCGCATGGCGACCGGCTCGGCGGAGGCGGCCGTCTGGAACGAGAACGACTCATTCAAGCCGCTCGCCGCCAGCAGCCAGATGATCAGCACCGTGCCCAATGAAGCGGCGATGCGCGCAGGCTGCCGCAGGAAGCGGGTGAGCTCCCGGCGAGTCAGCGCCACCATCGCGTTCATCCCCTGCTCGTTCATGCGACCGCCGCCCCCTGATCGGTTGTGAGCAGGACGCCTGTGCGAGCGAGGTAGACATCCGCAAGAGTCGGTGATGAGACGCCGAACGCTTCCCCTTGGGCCGCGAGCATCGACGCCGCGCGTTGGATCGCTTCACGTTCGCCGCTGGCAAAGACTTCGCGCGGCGTCACGCGCTCGATGTGCAACCCGGCGTCCCGGAGCGCGTGCTCCTGCGACACGCCAGCATGCACGAACAATCCCCCCATGGCGTTCCGCAGGCTTGCGGGTGTGCCGCCCGCGACGATGCGACCCGACGCCAGCATGATCACCTCGTCGGCGCGTTCGGCTTCATCGATCTGGTGGGTGCTCATCAGGATCGTTAATCCGGTGCGCGTTCGGCGCTCGATCAAGAGGTCGAG
>JBGSZV010000051.1:0-6281 GCA_041750235.1 Phycisphaerales bacterium | reverse complement strand
GGCGGCGGCGCTGGAGTTTGGCGAGCGGGGGGTGCGAGTGAATGCCGTGCTGCCCGGGGCGACGGACACGCCGATGCTGCGGGCGGGTCTGGCGCGGTCGTACGCGGGTTCGGGGGGGCTGGATGACCGGCTGACCACTTTGTCGAGAAGGCATGCCGTGGGACGCGTGGGACGGGCGGAGGAGATTGCGAAGGCGATTGTGTTTCTGGCCGATGGCGAGCAGTCGGGGTTTGTGACGGGTGAGTCGCTGGTGGTGGATGGCGGGGCGCTGGCACGGTTGAGCACGGAGTGAGCGATGACGACGACGCTGCGGACGAACACGGCATGGATGGAAACGGCGCGGGAGGCGTGCGCTTCGGCGCAGCGCGAGGGGATGCTGTCGGATCATGGTCGCGGCGTGTTGAGCGGTTTCTCGGGCGAGCGGTTGATCGGGATGCTGCAGCGGATTGTGGGGCTGACGTGCGATGAGACGCGGGCGTATGTCGAGGTCGGAGTGTTCCAGGGGCTCACGCTGCTGAGCGTGGCGTCGGCGCATCGGGACGTGGCGTGCGTGGGGATCGACAACTACAGCCAGTGCGATCCGGAGGGGAAGAACGAGGCGGTGGTGCACGAGCGGGTGGGGAAGCTCGGGCTGAAGAACGTGAGTCTGTTGAATGACGACTTTGAGCGGGCGCTGGTGAACGCGGAGGGGTGGCTGGAGGGGCGGACGATCGGGGCGTGCTTCATTGACGGGCCGCACGACTACCGCGCGCAGTTGATCGGGCTGCTGTATGCCGAGCGGTTCCTGAGCGAGCGGTGCGTGATGGTGGTGGATGATGCGAACTATCCGCACGTGCGGCAGGCGACCGCGGATTTCCTGAATGCGCGGCCGGAGTTTGCGCTGCTCATGCAGGCGTACACGCCCGCGCACCCGTCGAACATGACGCCGGAGCAGAAGAAGAACGCGGTGTCGGGGTGGTGGAACGGGGTGAATGTGATCGTGCGCGACCCGGAGCGGGTGCTGGAGCGGCGGCTGCCGCCGGTGAGCCATCAGGGGCTGCACGGGATGACGCACAATGCGTTCGGGATGGAGTTCGCTGAGTTGCAGTACGAGGCGCTGCGGCTGTGTCACGCGATGGCGGGCGGGAGCAAGACGCGGACCGAGACGGAGCTTTCGACGTTGATGCCGGCGATGAAGGCGCACCGCGAGGCGAATCCGGGGCGGTTCTACCAGATGAACACGTACAGCGCCGGGCTGACCGGCTTTGAAGTGGCGGAAGCGGAGTAGCGCGATGTACCGACTGGCGACATGCAACGATCTCATCCGGCTGAAGTCGCGGCACGCGGGCGTGAATACGACGTGGCTCGATCCGGACAAGGGCTGGGGCCTGAAGCAGATGGGCACGCTGTTTTGCTACGACCGGATTGCCGAGGGGTTGAATGGTCGAGCGGACCGCGCGCGGGTGCTGGAGGTCGGTGCGGGGTTGAACACGGCGTTTGATGAACTGATCGCGCAGCGGTGCGAGTGCTGGATGATCGACCGCACGGGGTTCTACAACCCGGAGGCGTTTGCCAAGGCGAGCGCGACGCGACTCGCGACGAAGCACGTGGACGGGCTGATGGGGCAGTCGCAGGGATTGCTTGCGGATGGATACTTCGACTGGGTGTTCTCGATCTCGGTGCTGGAGCACGTGCCGAAGGAGGGGATCGCGGCGGCGTGCCGTGACATGTTCCGGGTGCTGAAGCCCGGCGGCCGGATCGTGCATTCGATCGACGGACACGGGCAGAGCGTGTATGTGAAGCCGTACGAGGACGAGCTGCGGAACGCGGGGTTTGCGTTTGATGAGCCGCCACGGATCGAGTGGAACGTGTACGGCGGCGAGCCGACGCTGTTTGAGCCGCTAGAGGTTCAGTTCAAGTACTACTTCCACAAGCCGCTGGGCGAGGTGTGGAAGGAGCCTTCGAAGGTGGCGGCGCTGTGGGGGTCGGTGCTGGTGTCGGCGCGGAAGCCGGGGTGATCGTCAGGCGGACTGCGGGACATAGACGGAGATGATGGGGCGCTGGCAGGCGGAGGCCGGGTAGGTCTCAACGGTGAGGCCGCGCTTTTTCATTTCGGTCTTGAAGTCGGGGCTGTTGATGAAGTCATAGTGGGCCTGGTAGGCGCGGACGCGGGTGAGGTAGGCCTTGTTGCCGCCGCAGAGGAACATGGCGAACTCGTCGGCGTGGCGTTCGAGGAAGCGGTAGGTGATCTCGGTGACCTGCGGGAAACGGTCATTGCAGAAGTCGTCGATGACGAGCAGGCCGTCGGCGGCGAGGAGCTGGGAGGCGTGGTTGATGTCGTCTGAGATGGCGTGGGCGACGTGGTGGCCGTCGACGTGGATGAATCGGAACGAGCGGCGGTGCTTGGCGAGGTAGTCGGCGGTAAAGAAGGCGAAGGAGTCGCTGCGGTTGAACTCGATGTCGCACTGGAAGGCGGTGCCGAAGGACTCGAGGTTGGCCTTGAGGTTTTCGTGGATGTAGATGTCGACGAGGCGGAGGGTTTCGCCGGGTCGGGTGTGGGCGGCGAGCATGCCGGCGCTCTTGCCCTGCCAGACGCCGATCTCGAGGATGTCGCCGTTGAGCTTGGCGGCGCGCTGGCGGGTGAGGAGGGTGTCCCAGAGGGCGATGGAGAGCGGATTGAACCAGCCGATGACGGCGCCGGCGGCGGCGTGATAGCGGTCGAAAGTGGTGACGGGCGCGGCGGCTTGCAGTGCGGTCATTGGAGTTGACTCGAGCGTGCGGGTGATCAGGCGGCCTTGGTCCACGCGGCCTTAAGGCTGATGCTCTGGGCGACTTCGCGCTGGGCGCGGAGCGAGGGGGCGATCTGGTTCCACTGCGCGAGCGTCATGTCGGGGTTGGAGGCAAAGTCGCAGCGGAAGGTGATGGAGCTGTCGGCCGTGGGCGGCTCGATCCAGTGGAGGTTGAGAGAGGGATCGTCGGCGACGCGGCGGTAGGCGTCGACCACTTCGTTGCGCGGGTTGGGCTGGTCGAAGACGTAGAGGTCGATGGCGTGGAGGAGGATGCCGCCGGGCTTCAGGATGCGGGCGCAGTCGGCGAAGAACGCCTGGAGGCGCGCGGGGGGGACGTGTTCGACGACGCTGACGGAGAAGACAACGTCGAAGTGGGCATCGGGGAGGCGGGGATCAAAGTCGCCGAGGTAGGCGTCGACGAGGGTGATGCCGGGGGAGGGCTGGATGGACCTGGGTCCGGCGCCGACGCCCTCGAACTTCTCGATGTTCCAGCACTCGTTGGAGGCTTTGAGCTTCTCAAGGACGCGGGAGCGGCCGCCGCCGACCTCGGCGATGCGCTTGGCGGAGATGTTGCCGAGGCGCGAGAGGATCCAGGCGTCCTGAATGCTCTTGAGCTCGGTAAAGGAGCGGCTGGCGATCTGGGTGTCCCACCACTGGAAGTATTCGTGCTTGCGGATGACGTCGAGCATGGGTGATCTCCGAGTCGGGGCGGGATGGGCGACGCGCAAGAGTTGCGGGTGGTGCACATCCGAGAAAATCGCTCACTGTTTGTCGGCATTCGCTGAGCGCTGCCTTTGGTGCGGGTCGATGATCGCTCGCATGTTGTTCATGCGGACCAAGAATGGGACTGGGTTGGCTGCCGGGGGGGCGCGATGAACGTGCTTGTCACCGGCGGCGCCGGGTACATCGGGTCCCACGCGGTGAAGCTGCTGCTCCAGGCGGGCCACCGGGTGGTGGTGCTGGACAACATGTGCTGCGGGAACCACGGGGCGATTGAGCGGCTGCGGGGGTTGCCGACGGCGCGGAATGGCCGGTTGGAGTTCGTTGCGGGAGACGTGACGGATCGCGGCACGGTGCTGGGGGCGCTGCTGCGGCATCGCGTGAAGAGCGTGATGCACTTTGCGGCGCTGTCGAATGTGGCGGAGAGCGTGCAGCAGGCGTCGCGGTACCACGAGGTGAATGTCGGCGGGACGGTGTCGCTTTTGAGCGCGAGCGAGGAGGCGGGGGTCGAGCGGCTGGTGTTCAGCTCGACGGCGTCGACGTACGGCCAGCCGAGGACGGATGAGATCCCGATCCGGGAGACGACGGCGCAGACGCCGATCAACCCGTACGGACTGTCGAAGCTCAAGGCGGAGCGCGAGATCCTGGCGTTCGCCGAGCGGAAGAAGAAAGAAGGCAAGCGGTTTGCGAGCGCGATCCTGCGGTACTTCAATGTTGCGGGTTGCGATCTTGATGGACTGCTCGGCGAGGATCACCGGCCGGAGAGCCACTTGATTCCGGTGGTGCTCGAAGCGATGCGCCGCGGGCAGACGACGTTCCGGATCAACGGCGGGGATTACCCGACGAGCGATGGATCGTGCGTGCGGGACTACATTCATGTGGATGACCTGGCGTCGGCGCATCTGGCTGTGCTGGAGGCGATGCAGCCGGGCGAGGAACATGCGTACAACCTGGGCGTCGGCAAGGGCGTGACGGTGCGCGAAGTGATCGCGGCGGCGTCGCGGGTGACGGGGGCGAAGATGACGATCGAGGTGGGGCCGCGGCGTCCGGGCGATCCGGGTGAGCTGTGGGCGGACCCGAGCCTGATCCGGTCGCGGATCGGGTGGACGGCGGTGGTGAAGGACATCGACGCGATCGTGGCGAGCGCGTGGCGGTGGATGCAGGCCAATCCGCAGGGGTATGCGACGGCTCCGGCGGTTGCGCGGGCTGCGTAAGGCAGAGTTTTCACCGCAGAGACGCTGAGAACGCTGAGCCGGCCAGGATTAACCACGGAGACACGGAGGCACGGAGGAGAATTCTGGTTCAGAACCAGAAGCCAAAACTCTGCGATCTCTGCGTCTCTGCGGTGAAAACTGATCGGGCGTGTACGCTGTGGGGATGAGCAACGCGAAGCTGCCGGCGGGTGTGGTGATTCGGGCGATTGTTTCGGATGTGGACGGCACGATGACCGACGGCGGGGTCACGCTGGGTGACGGGCCGGTGTCGTGGCGGACGTTCAACACGCATGATGGGTACGGGCACGATCTTTTGCATGCCGCAGGGGTGAAGATCGGGTGGCTCAGCTCGACGGGGAGCGGGGAGTCGATCCACGCGCGGGCGAAGCAGCTCAAGGTGGAGTTCGTGGATGTGGCGCGCGGGGACAAGGGGCCGCGGTTGCTCGCGCTGTGCAAGCAGATGGGCGTCCCCCCGGAAGCGGTGCTGTACGTGGGCGATGACCTGAATGATCTGCCGGCGATGAAGCTGGCGGGCGCGACGGCGTGCCCGGCGGATGCGGTGGAAGCAGTGCGGGCGGCGGTGGATGTGGTGCTGACGAAGGAAGGCGGACGGGGAGCTTTTCGGGAGGCGGCGGATCTGGTGCTTGCGGCTCGGAAGTAGGAAGACATTCACCACAGAGATCACAGAGAACACAGAGAGCAGAAGCTCTGGGAATTCAAATTCCTGTCACGATGACTTCTCTGTGAACTCTGTGCCTCTGTGGTTCAATCTGATCGCGCAGGATGTGCGCGGGGTTTGGGTGGGGGTGTTGGGGTGGGGTTGGCCGATATCAGTGGTGATGGCAACCCACGAAAAGACACGCGGGAAGGTTTTGACACGCGCTGAGCTTTTGAAGCTGCGTGAGCAGGCACGGCGGGAGGGGCGGCAGGTGGTGCAGTGCCACGGCTGCTTCGACATCGTGCACCCGGGACACATCCGGCATCTGCAGCATGCGGCGACGATGGGCGATGTGCTGCTGGTGACGATCACCGCGGATGCCGTCATGAACAAGGGGGGCGGGAGGCCGCTCTTCCCGCAGGAGCTGCGCGCGGAGAATCTCGCGGCGCTGGACTGCGTGGACTGGGTGCACATCAATCCGGACGCGACGGCGGAGACGCTGCTCGGCGAAGTGCAGCCGGATGTGTACATCAAGGGCAAGGAGTACGAGTACAACAACGATCCGCGGTTTCAGGCGGAGCGCAAAGCGGTTGAGAACGCGGGCGGGCGGATCGTGTTCAGCTCGGGCGACATCGTGTTCAGTTCGACGGCGCTGATCTCGGCGATGGAGCAGCGAGATGACCCGTTCCATGCGGCGCTGCAGCGGCTGGTGGAAGATTCCAAGCTGACGCCGGAGCGACTGGACCCGCTGATCGATTCGTTCAAGGGCAAGCGGATCGCGGTGTTCGGCGAGACGATCATCGATACGTATGTGACGTGCGACCGGCCGGATGTGGCGGGCGAGGCGCCGGTGATGTCGCTGCGGCCGCTCGAGAGCGTGTCGTACGACGGTGGGGCGGCGATCATCGCGCGGCACCTGGC
>JBGSZV010000050.1:0-13204 GCA_041750235.1 Phycisphaerales bacterium | reverse complement strand
CGGCTGGAGCTGGCGGTGCAGTCGCAGACCAAGGGGATCTCGCCGGATGATGAGCCGTTTGCGCTGCCCAAGGTGATGCCTTCGGAGGAGCAGGGAGATGTGCTGCGGGCGCTGACGATCGAGACGACGGTGGAGCGCGGGGCGGCGTATGTGATCACCTCGGAGAAGCCGGGGGTGGTGTGGGGGCTGACGGCGGAGGAAGCGGCGGCGGCCGCGGTGCTGTACGGGCCCAAGGGTCCGACGCCGACGACGGTGGGTGAAGCGATGATGACGGCGGCGGTGCCGGAAGAGAAGGGGCGGGTGGCGAAGGCGGTGGTGGTGGTGATTGTGCGGTGAGGACCGCACACACGATGAAAATTGCGCGTCCGTGCTTACTCGTGTGAAGCACTTTGCGCGCTCCTTACGAAGTTCTCATCGGGTGCGCGTGGTGTCGAAACAATTGGGGCGTACCTTCGGGCTCGCCGATCGCGGCCGCAGGATGCGGTGCGCGCATCAGTGGTCGGCGCTGATCGAACTCCTTCCGGAGGCCAGCCATGCCCACTTGTACCGGGGCCCGCTCAGGGTTCAGTCGCGGAGTGTCGCCCGCGTTCACGCTCATTGAACTGCTCGTGGTGGTCAGCATCATCGCGCTGCTGATCGGGATCCTGCTGCCGGCGGTGGGCGAGACGCGTCGGCAGGCGCGGATCAGCCTTTGCACCTCCAACATGAAGCAGCACGGGCAGGGCGTCGCGAACTTCTCGGCGCAGAACAATGATTTCCTGCCGCACCCGCCGTTGTCGAACGCCAAGGATGCGCAGGAAGCGGTGACCTACGGTCCAAAGGGGACGATCGCGCTGAAGTTCGCGACGCAGGCCAAGCCGCTCAACGGCTTTGCGTTCCAGGGGGCGGGGGTGACAGCGTTTGACTCGCCGAATCATCCGAGCGTGACGGACAAGAGCGAGACGTGGGCGAACGTGCAGACGTGGAACGGGTACTTCATCTTCCTGAGCGAGTACATGGTGGACGGCGAAGGGGTGCAGGCGCTGAGCGAGGTGTTCATCTCGCCGTCGGACGCGAAGGCGAAGACCACGGACTTCCCGGCGGTGCGGAAGTACATGCGCGACAACAGCGGTCAGTGGTGGGATCTTTCGCAGACGGAGTCGATCGGGGAACTGGCGACGGCGCGGGTGGGGTCGTACCGGTACGTGCCGGCGGCGTTCACGAGCAGCCGGCTGTACACGTCGGACATTCGCGGCAACGCGCTGACGTCGGATTACGACCTGACAAGCGGTCAGGCGCCGGTGATGACGCCGTCGCAGAAGCAGAAGTACGTGCAGCGCAACGCGTCGTCGTCGGTGGACAGCCCGTCGAACAAGGTGCTGTTCTGGATGTGGAACGCGTCGCACAATCCGGGGAAGACGTACTGGTGCGAGGATGGCGCGGTGAGCCCGGTGGCGCTGGCGGACGGCAGCGCGCGGGGAACAAGCCCGGCGAAGGATGGGCTGCAGTACCTCACGCCGGGGAGCGAGGCACGGGCGGAGAACGCGGGTCCGGTGACGATGTGGACGGACCCGCGCGACTCGACGCGGCAGTGGCCGGCGCATTACTGGATGACGAATGGGGGGTTGAAGGGGCGGGATTTGAACTGAGCTGTCACTGATCAGGGGTCGTCACGGATGACCTCGAGCGAGGCGAAGGGAACTTCAAACGAGCCGACCCAGGCACGCTGGAACCGGCAAACGCACACGGACACCTCGGTGTTACCCGTCACACGGAGCACGAGGCCGGGGTCGTCGAGCGCGAATGCGGCTTGAGCGTCGTGCGAGGTCCACGCGAGCGTGCAGCGGTTGTCGTGGTGGCGCAGTGCGCGGCCCGCGGCGATGACCTGGCCGGCTCTGAGGAGCGTGAGGTCCATCTCGACGGCGACATCCGCGAGGTCGGGGCAGGTATGAGGGTGGATCAGGATGATGGGGGGAGCGCCTGATTCGGGGGCGGGCGGGAGGATCCGGAAGAATGTGTAGTCCGCGATGGCACGCGAAAGTTTCGGGTCGCTGGTGGGCGCGAGGATCGGCGCGAGCGGCGATGTGGCGGAGGGGAACGTCCGGGTGGCGCGTTCGATGATCACGGGACGGGAGAACCAGCGCGGCTGCTCTTGGATGAAGATGTCGAAGGTCACTGTCGGTGCGGCGCGATCCGGTGATGCCATGGAATGGGACGCCACGAAGGAGGGCGGGAGAGTCCAGTGTCCGACGTCCAGGAGGCGGTACTCGCGTGCCTCAGGAACGCGGGGACGCGCGATGACGCGGCGATTGAGCAGCCCCACGAGCGACTGTCGCGACGGGTCTCGATGGAAAGATCGGGCAAGCCCGAGGCAGTACGGCTCGGACAGGGAGGGATAGACGCGCAGGCTGAGGGCGGAGGAGAGATCCGACTCGGTGGGGATGAGACGGAGGCTGATCGAGCGCCATTGCCAATGCCACATGGGTCCGGTGGCGAACCGACGGGCGAGTTCTGCCGTCATGTTCGGCGGCGGGGGCGCCGCTGTGGCGGCGTTGGGCGCCCGGGTTGGTCTGGTTGGCGCGAAGAGCCCGGAGGAGAACTCCTTGGTGGTTGGATCGACCAGCAGCAGCAGCGCGGTCGTCGGGATGTACGCAGGCCAGGAGTGGTGGGTGGCCGCGGGCGTGCGAAGGGAGGCCCATGCGGCGATGGCGGCGAGCACGCTGAGGATGAGCCGGAGGGAGTGGCGGCGCGTACGGAACAGCCGTGACTCACGGCGCGGGGTATGGCCGCATTCCGAGCAGGTCATCCCCGGCGTGGCGCTCATGTCGTACCAGCACTTGGGGCAGCGGCGGCGGCCTTTGGAGCGATCGCCGATGAGCCATTTGATGAGGAGGAGGGTGCCGACGATGCCGAGGATGGCGGCGGTGGTGTACCAGGCGTAGGTGGGCCAGTTGGGGGGCATGGGGGTTCCGCATGGTGATACGGACGGGGCCCGCTGGCGTGGCGTGGCACTGGTGGAGAATGTTACGGGGAGGGGGCGGGAGGGGTTGCGAGGAGGTCGCGGAGGGGCACCTCGAACGCGCCGGACCAGTAACTGGTTGCCTCGAAGTCGCGGAGGGCGAGTTCGGGGTCGGAGGAGACGCGGGCGGTGACGCCTTCGGGATTGTCGAATGCAGTGAGGATGGCGTTGAGGTCTCCGGAGGACCAAATGTGCGAGGTCCTGTACTCGTAGTTGCTCAAGCGGAGCCAGGCGTGCAGAGCGCCGATGGAATTGCCGTTGCGCGTGAGGTCGACGCGGAAGGCGTAGGCGGTGCTCCTTGATGAGGGGAGGGGGATCAAACTGAATTCTAGTCGGCGCGATACACCGCTTTCAGATGGCCCACTCCAGATCATGCTGGACCAGGACACGCGAAGCGAAGATCGAACGAATGAGGTCAGAGCGTCCGAGGTGTCCGGCTTGATGACCTCGTCGACAGATCCGACAACAGTGATCGGTTGAGAAGCGTCGTACGTGCGGATCAGCACGCGATCGCGCTGGCCTTGCGACAATTCGAGCCGAAGACGAAGTCGTGATTCACCAATCGCGAGAGGCGTGGCGACGCCATCGGCAATCATGACGACTTCCGCATCATGCCAGCGTGCTGCCGTGCGATCGCCAGCAGCCCAGCCGACTACTTTGGCGCTCCGAGGATCACGAAGCAGGGTGTCGCATTGCCAGCGGTTGTCCATGTCGCTCGGGAAGATCCAGTTCTCTGCGTAGACCGGGATGCCGACAGGCCAGTGAGAACGAGTACGGGCGAGGGGGAGAAGCTTTTCGTGGTCGAGCAGGTAGCACATCTTGCGGAGCACCCAGCGCTCCTGCCAGCGCCACATCTGGACGGTGTTGTATCGCCAGCCGAGAATGGAGGGGAATAGTTCCGCGGATGTGTCATTCACGCTCGATGTGAGAGCGAGAAGGAGCGTCGTTGGCAGCAGGCGTGACCATGTTTCTGTGCTTCGGTTCCACGGTTTCCCCAAAAAGATGTTCAACGACAGACCCAGCAGAACCGCTGAAAGAAGCAACACGCGTCGGTGCTGACGGGGCGTAGGGCGGCCGCCATCGGAGGTGACATGGAGACCACATTCCGGACAGCGGGTCGTCTTGGGCTTGGAGATGTCGTACTTACAGGCGGGGCAGATGTCGGCGAGTGCGCGCAGACGCCATCGGCGCGGGCGGACGAACAATCGGTAGCCCGCGTAGACGATCGCGGAGAGCGCCAGCGCTGTGGCGCATGCCAGCCAGACTAGGCTCTCGTTGATCGACAGGGAGAACATGATCTGTGTAAGCGGCTTAGAGCTTGCGTTCGTCTTCGACCATGCCGTCGCCGGTGGTGTTTTTGAGTTTGCCCAAGGCCGGCGGGAGTTCGATGCCCGCCTGTTGCGCGAGTTCGTGGAGGCGGGGGAGGGAGCCGATCATGCCGCTGAGCCAGTTGGCGGTGGTGTTGCGGTGGTCGCCGTTGCCGGAGTTGCCGCCGCCGCCGGTGTCCCAGACGGTGATCTTGTCGATCTTCAGGTTCTGGATGGCCTTGACCTGTTCGGCGACGAGTTGGGGGAGTTGTTCGATGAGGAGCAGGGTGGGGCCGACCTGGGGGTTGCTGCCGCAGGCTTCGATGAGTTTGCGGTAGCCCTCTGCCTTTGCTTCGAGCACCATCTGCACGCCCTGGGCTTCGGCTTCGTACTTGGCGCGGATGGCGTCGGCCTGGCCCATGGCTTCGCGGCGGATCTTTTCGGCTTCTGCTTCGGCGGCGATCTCGATGCGCTTCTTCTCGATTTCCTGCGGGGCGAGCTGCTCCTTGCCGAGGCGGGCGAGTTCCTGTTCGCGCTGCGCGATCAAGATGGCTTCGCTGGCCTTGGCGGCGGCGACATCGGCTCGGCGCTTGGCTTCGGCCTCGACTTCGCGGAGCTTGGCGGTGGACTGGGCCATGAGCGTGCGCGAGGTGTTTTCGCCTTCGATGGCCTTGGACTCGGCGTCGGCGACGCGGATGCGCTGCTCCTGCTCGGCGATCTTCTTGCTGGCGGTGATTTCGGCTTCGCGCTGGGCGACGGAGATCTCGCGGTCGCGGCGGGCCTGGACTTCGCCCTTGATGGCTTCGGCTTCCATGGCGGCGACGGCGATGCGCTGCATCTGCTCGGCCTTCTTCTGGCCTTCGACGGCGGTGGCCTGCTCGCTGGCGACGCTGACGGTGCGTGCGCGGAGGGCGATGGCTTCGCCGGTGGCGCCTTCGCGTTCCTGCTGGGCGACTTCGACCTTGGCGCGGTTGATCGCCTCGGCGGCGGCGCGCTAGCCGATGGCCTGGATGTAGCCGGACTCGTCGGTGATGTCGCGGACGTTGACGTTGATCAGCTCGAGGCCGATCTTGTTGACTTCCTGGGCGACGTTCTCGTTGATGAGCTTCATGAACTTCTCGCGGTCCTTGTTGATCTCTTCGATCGACAGGGTCGCGATGACCAAGCGGAGCTGGCCGAGGATGATGTCCTGGCACTGCTCGCGGATGGCGTTGACGGGGAGGTTGAGCAGGCGCTCCGCGGCGTTGTTCATGAGAACGGGGTCGGTGGAGATGCCGACGGTGAAGGTGGCGGGGACGTTGACGCGGATGTTGTTGAGGGAGAGGGCGCCTTCGAGCGGGATGTCGATGACGAGTGGCTCGAGGGAGAGGTAGGCGTAGTCCTGGATGAGGGGGATGATGAAGGTGCCGCCGCCGTGGATGCACTTGGAGGCGCGGTTGCCGGCGACTTTACCGAAGACGACGAGGATGCGGTTGGAGGGGCAGCGCTTGTATTGCTTGACGATGAAGACGACGAAGAAGAGGAAGATGAGGAGGACGGCGCCGATGACGCCGGTCCAGATGATGGCTTTGGTGCTGTCGGTTTGGGCGATGAGGGTGAGCATGGGGGGCCTCGAGAGTAGTGGGCAATGGGCAGTGGGCAATGGGAAGAACGGCGAAATGGGGCTATTTTGGTTCTTCCAGACTGCGGATGAGTCCGGCGAGTAGTCGGCTGCAGGACGTGGAGACTTCCTCGAACGATTTGTAGCTCGATTCTTCGAGATAGTTCAGTTCGAGTCCGATGAGCATTTGAGTTTCGAGTTCGAACAACGAACCTCTGGCGATGCCGAGGAAACGCAGGTAATCAGCGGTGCGACCGCGGCCATAGCCCTCGGCGATATTGCTGGGAATGGAGACTGCCGCACGACGTGCCTGGTTCGTGAGGCCGAACTTCTCATCGTCAGGGAAGGAGCGAGTCAGCTGATAAACCTGCTTTGTCACCTTCAATGCGTACTGCCACGCTTCCAAGTCTCGGTACGAACGAATCGTTGTCGTTGACATGACGTGTTCCTTCACCATTGCCCAATGCCCATTGCCAAATGCCCTTCTGCATCACGCCGGGCTGACGCTGAGGGTGTTGTCCTGGTTGATTTCGACGACGCGGACTCGGGTGGAGGGGGGGAGGTCGGTGGGGGCGGTGCTGGTGGCGTTGTAGATGCGTTGACGGTTGTTGATGGTGACGCGGACCTGGCCTCTGCCGTGGCCTGCGGCGGGGACGGTGACGTAGACATCGCCGACGTGGTTGAGGGCGGAGTTGATGGAGATGTTGCCGCTGGCGTGGAGTTTGTACATGTTGCGGAGGAGGACGGCGAGGAGCCAGACCATGGCGACGCCGCCGAGTATGCCGAGGAAGAGCGACTCGACGACGTTCATGCCCCAGCCGCGGTAGGCGCCGAGTCCGACCCAGCCGAAGCCCATCATGAAGGTAGCGATGGACTGGAGGCTCAAGGCCTTGAAGGCCTGCGAGGGGTCGGAGTGATGATCGGTGCTGTGGTCGGAGAGGACGACGTCGTGCGCGTCGACGTCATGGCCGTGGCCGAAGCCGGTGGTCATGAGCACGAGGCGGATGATGAAGAAGGCGGTGCCGATGATCGCGGGGGCGGCGAACCAGCCGGCGGCCTGTCCGAAGAAGAGGTCCATGGGAGTCCTCCAGAGTGGGATGGAGCAGGCCATGGCTCCGTGCGGGCATTATCCCCGAAGTGGGGACCCTAACATGTCCTGATCGAGGGCGTATCAGACTTCCTGGAATGCCCCCAACCCCCGCGAAACGCCCGGCTTTCATCGTGCCTCTACCGCTGCGGGGCGGGGGTGACGGAAGCAGATGGGCGCCGCGTCTGTTTGTTCGGGAAACGGACCGAATCGATTTCGACGGCACGAGGGATCAGCGATGGCAAGCAAGGAGAACGCGAGCGTGGACGGCAAGCGATCGAAGGCGTGGATGACGGTGGTGGTGCTGGCGGCGGTCGGCGGCGGATGGGCAATGTCGCAGTCGGTGAGCCTGGCGCGGCAGAGCGCGGCGAATGGCAACGGCGCGAGCGGGGCGTTGCGCGAGGTGACGCCGCGGGGGCCGCTGGATGGCGATGAACTGGCGAACATCGCACTGTTCAAGAAGTCGTCGTCGAGCGTGGTGTACATCACGACGCGGGCGATCATCGAGCAGCCGATGGGGTTCTTTACGAGCCAGCGTGAGGTGCAGGGGGGCGGCTCGGGGTTCATCTGGGATGACCAGGGGCACATCGTCACGAACTACCACGTGGTGCGCGAGGCGGTGCAGGCGCAGGTGGTGATGCACGACGGCTCGGTGTGGGACGCCAAGACGGTGGGTGTGTTTCCGCAGCAGGATGTGGCGGTGCTGCAGATCGATGCCCCGGCGGACAAGCTGTCACCGATCACGATCGGCACGAGCAATGATCTGCAGGTCGGGCAGCGGGTGTACGCGATCGGCAATCCATTCGGACTGGACTTCACTCTGACGACGGGGATCATCTCGGCGCTCAATCGAACGATGGATTCGATCGTCGGGGACGTGATCTCGGACATGGTGCAGACGGATGCGGCGATCAATCCCGGCAACTCGGGGGGGCCGCTGCTGGATTCGGCGGGGCGGCTGATCGGCATGAATACGGCGATCCGCAGCCGTGGGGGCGACAGCGCGGGCATCGGCTTTGCTGTGCCGGTGGACACGGTGAATGACGTGGTGACCGAGCTGCTGTCGCCGGGCTTCGGGCCGCGGGTGGCGCTGGGATTCAACGAGGCAAACCCGCAACTGGCGCGGCGGCTGGGCATCGACCGCGGCGTGCTTGTCGCGGGGGTGATGGAGGGATCCGGCGCGGACCGCGCGGGGTTGCGCGGGACCTTCATTCGGCGCGAGGGTGGGTATCGGAAAGTGATCGCCGGTGACGTGATCACCGCGATCGACGGCAAGACGGTCAACTCGCTGTACGACCTTCGGCGCGTGCTCAAGGGGTACGAGCCGGGCGCAACGGTAGAGGTGACGGTGCTGCGTCGGAACGACGAAGGGGAGCAGGACCGCATCAACCTGAATGTGGAGTTGTCGGAGCGGAAGTAGCGAGACGGCGCGGCGTCGATGAGTGGGTTAGATGGCCACTCGCTGGAGCGGGAAGCGCAGCGGTTTGCGCTCGGGCTTGGTGAAGGTGATCTCGATCGAGAGGCTGTCGCCTTCGCGCGCGTAGGAGATGGCTGAGAGGTCGCCTGCGGCAGCGCTGTCGCCGGCGTGGAAGACGACTCGATTCTCGGTCTTTTCCTTGAGCACCATCTCGAGGGGCTTGTTGGCTTCGGCCTCGTTCTTCCAGCCGACGAGCTTGGCGTCGTGGTGGCGGAGGCGGAGGTAGAGGGTGCTGTTTTCGGCGGCGATGGAGAGGAGTTCGACCATCGCGGCGGTGCCGTCGGGCTTGAGCCAACGGAAGCAGCCCATGATGTTGTTGCCACGGGGCGTGGACCAGATCTCTTCGGTGTGGCCGTGCTCGTCGTCGCCGGTGTGCCATGCGCCGGCGAGGAAGGCGACATCGGTGATGGCGGCTTCGACGACGGGGGCAGCGAGAGCGAGAGCCGGAGTGGCGGTGGGGGCCGATGCGGGGGCGGGATCCGCGGCACGGCTGGTGAGGGTGACGGCGGCGATGATCGCAAGGATGGCAACGAGGATCAACGGGATGCGCATGGGTGCGGCTCCGGGGGTGAATGAGATACGGCTCATATTGTGACGCACCAAGAAGCTTTGAGTTGTCCCAAGTTGGGATTCGGCGTCAAATGAGGGGCGTGAGTCAGGCCGATGACATCCCCGCGCAGATCCCACGAGAGTTCGTGGAGAAGTACGCGTCCGAGCGGACCCGGACGTTGCGCAAGCGGATGGCGTGGTACTGCTTCCTGGGCGCTTGCATTCTCGTGCTCAGCGTGACGGGGGGCATCAAGACGCTGATGGACCCGGCGGAACCGCCGGAGGGGATCATCGCGGCGCGGATCGAGCTGATCTTTGATGTGCTGATCCTACTGTTGCACGTGGCGGGGCTGGCGATGGTGCTGTCTGCGGTGCGGAGCCGCGGGCAACTGGTGACGATTGTGTCGTGGCTGATCGGGCTGACGGCGGGGCTGGTGCTGCTGCAGGGGCCGGTGACGAGCGCGATCGAACCGACGATCTTCACGCGCCCGGGCGGGGCGGCGCAGCAGGCGTGGAACGCGGGACGCGACACGCTGGTGGGGGTGCTGGTGATGCATTCCCTGGCGTGCTTCCTGCTGGTTCTGTCGCCGAAGGAGGCGCTGCGGCCGTTGGTCCCGGTGCTGGGGTTGTTCGTGTTGATCGTGGTGTTCTATTCGAGAGCGCCGCTGGGGGTGAAGGGGGCGCTGCTGATCGTGTCGCCCTTGGCGGGATTGCCGGGGCTGGCGTGGTCGTGGTGGCAGAACCGGAGCTTCAACGAGCGGTTTACGGCGCGGGTGGTGGCGAAGAAGTACGGCGAGGTGACGCGCGAACTGAGCGAGGCGCGGCGGGTGCATGAGGCGCTGTTCCCGCCGATGGTGACGCGTGGATCGCTGCGGGTGCACTACCGGTACGAGCCGGCCAGCGAGATCGGGGGAGATTTTTTGTTCATCCGGCCGTTGACCGTGCCGCCGATGGAGCGGTCGGGGAAGATGATCGTGGTGGTGATTGATGTGACGGGGCACGGCGTGCCGGCGGCGCTGGCGGTGAGCCGATTGCACGATGAGTTGTCGCGGATGTATGCCGAGGGGGCTTGGGCGTCGCCGAGCGAGGTGGCGGCGCGGCTGAACCGGTTCGTGCTGGAGAATCTGTCGCCGCAGCGGGTGTACGCGACGGCGGCGATCGTGGAGTGCGACAGCGGTACGGGCGCGGTGCGATATGCGAACGCAGGACATCCGCCGATCCTGCTGCGGATGCCGGGGGGTTTGGTGAAGCGGCTGGAGACGACGGGGCCGATGCTGGGGGTGCTGGAGCCGGATGTGTTTGAGGCGGGGGAGCGGCGCGAGGTACTGGATGAAGAGGGCTGCGTGATCGTGTACACGGACGGCGCGATCGATACGCGCTCCGGGTTGACGCCGGAGACGGCGCTTGGTGTTGAAGGTGTCGAGAAGGCGGCGCGGCAGACGGAGCGCGGCGAGCCCGGGGAGATTGCGAGCGCGATCATGCGAGCGGTGGATGAGCATCGGATGGGTGAACCAGCGGATGACACGCTGATCGTGGAGATTCGGCGGGTGGGCGCGGGCTGAGGAATGCATGAGACGGTGAGACGGGGAGTCGGGGAGTCGGTGAGAGAGGCATGAATGGCAGATGGGGCGTTTGAGATCATGCCTTTCTCATGCTTGCTCATGGCGCTTTCATGAATGACTCACGCAGTTGCGACGGCGGCAGCAGTGTCGCGATGATGTTGTTGGTTGCGTCGGAGTCGGCGACCATGTCGACCGGGTCGAGATGCGCGATGAGGAACCCATCGACGAAGTCGGAGGGTAGACGCGCTTTCAAGCGAACGATTGTTGAAGACCCGGGCTTGATCGCCTTCAGCGAGGGTGCCGTGCTCAGGGGTGTATCGTCTTCCGAGAGCGTTTCGTCGTCGGAGAGGTAGAGGGCGATCTTGGTCTTGGCGGATGCGTCCACGCCGGTGTTCTGGACCTCGATGGTGGCGTTCAGCGTGAGCTTGCCGTGCTTCTCCGTGATGGCCACCGCGGTCCACGTGCCGCTGAGATCCGCGAGCGGGAGCGCCACGTATCGGAGGGTTGAGGTGTTGCCCCTGGTTGCCGTGGAGTAGGTGGCGTGCATGACGGCGTTGTTGTCGGGGGTGATCACCGGATAGAAGCCGGAGTTCTTGGCCTCCAGCAGGTAGATCGCCCATCCTTCGCCGTTGGGGTAGATGTAGAAGGGCACTTCCAACACGCCGGCGATGGATGCGCCGCCGAGCATGTGGAGCGAATCGTCGGGGCCGATGGCCAGAGCGATCTGTTCCATGTTGACGTCGGGCAGCATCGTGGTGTCGACGATGATCTCGCTCTCCCAGTCGTCGCCGGGCTTGCTGTAGTGCACGATCTGGTCACCGGCGGCGAGCACAACATGCGGCGCCATGGCGCTGTCGAGGTCGATGGCCGTGTTGCCCCAGTCGGGCGTGAGCAGGGTGGCGACCCAGTCGCCGGAATCGTTGGTGGCGTAGTAGAGGCCTTGGAGTCCGACGGCATACGCGATGTGAGCGGCGCCGGTGTCGTCGAGCACGAAGCCGCCGCGGTAGGAGGTGTTGGGAAGGCCGGTGCTCTCAACGATCCATGTGTCGTCATCGCGGTACGCGTAGGCGGTCTCGAACAACTGCCCGAAGTAGATGTGCGGCTGATTCTCGGCATCGATCTGGATGGCGGTGTCGGTGCCGTCAACACCGATGTCGGTGACGATCCAGCCGCTGCTCGGGTTGCGCCGGGCGTAGACGAGTTTGGGAAGACCGATGCCGCGATAAGCGCCGTAGCTGACGTGGATCGTGCCGGCGGGGTCGATCGCGGCGGAGATGCCGAACCCGGCGTCGACTCCGGCTTCAATGAGTTCCCGCTGCCACTTTGCGCCGACGGCCCACGCGTGGTAGATGCGGTAGTCGGGGCCCTGGTAGAAGACGTGGGGGGTGTTCGAATGGTCGAACACGATGGGAGTCGCACGTTGCAGGTTCTTGCCGATGTCGCGCGGCGTGATCTTGGCGTGCGCTGCGCACGCGAGCGCCAGAATGCCAGCCAAGGAGATCAGTTTGAAGTGGGAGAGGGCGGTCATGCCGCACCTCCTTTCCGATGCATAAGTCTAGCGCTGCGGGTCAGCGAGTACCCCACAATCACGGATAAGAGATCGGTGATTTCTCGCGGCTCACTCTCGTGGCTGCGGAGGACGCGGGGGCCAGAGGTCGCCGTCGGCGAGTTCGACGGAGTTGCCGGCGGGGTCGCGGAGATAGATGGAGCGCACGGAGTTGGGCCAGAGGTGTTCGTGCTCGATGGCGATGCGCTGCTTGGTGAGGCGCTTCTTCCAGGGCTCGTAGTCGCGGGGGCTGATGCGGAAGCAGATGTGACCGGGGCCGGAGGCGCCGGAGGAGGGGACGTCGCGTCCGGGTGCGCCGCTCTTGGCGGGGTCGAAGATGAGGAGCATGTTGTCGTCGGGCATGCGGATGGACATGCCGACATCGCCGATGGAAGAGATGGGGAGGCCCAGGAGATCGCGGTAGAAGTGCGCGGTGGCCTGGAGATCGGGGGCGTAGAGAACGGTTTCGAAGATGCCGTGGATGCGGGGCATGGGTTCAACCCTTGGGGAAGACGAAGGCGCACTTTTCGAGGGTGGTCTTGGCGTGGCGGTGCGCGATGTAGGTGTAGCCCTCGTGCATGGAAGCACTGCCGAGGGCGCCGTCCTTTCGGAGGGCGTAGATGGTGACGTTGAAGGAAGGACGCCCTTGGGCGGCGAGGAGTCGCTTCTCGCGGGTGTGCTTGGCGATGCGCTTGAGTGCTTCGAGCGCGGACTCGACGGGGCCGCGGCCTTCTTCCATGAGTCTGACGGTTTCGTAGGCGGCGCAGGATTGCAGCGCGGCTTCACCGCGTCCGGTGCATCCGGCGGAGCCGGTGTCGTTGTCGGTGTAGATGCCGGCGCCGACGATGGGGGTGTCGCCCGCGCGCCCGGGGATCTTGTAGGAGAGGCCGCTGGTGCTGGTGCAGGCGTAGAGATCGCCGGCAGCGTCGAGGCCGGAGAGGTGGACGGTGCCGAAGGTGAAGGGAACTTTGGGCGCGCCGCCGGATTCGCCAGGCTTGGGTGTAACGGGAGGTGGGCCGCCGGGGGTGGGATTGGAGGTGTGACCGGCCCAGCGAGCGGCGCCGAAGTCGGTTCGTTC
>JBGSZV010000049.1:0-7997 GCA_041750235.1 Phycisphaerales bacterium | reverse complement strand
CTCGCGCAGTACCGCAGCGCGCTCGGCCCGCTGCCCCCGCCGCCGGTGCGGCTGGATACGTACCTCATGGACAACCGGCCGCAGTGGGAGCGGCTGACCAAGCAGTTGATGGGCGGGCAGGCGAACCAGCTCCTCGCCATCCAGCGCGGCGGCTACGCCTCGCGCGGCATCGGCGTGTACTACGACCTCGGCCTCTTCGACACCTGCGCCATCGCCGCACACGAAGGATGGCACCAGTACACCCAGCGCACCTTCCGCGATGCGCTCCCGATCTGGCTCGAAGAGGGCGTCGCGACCTTCATGGAAGGGCATTCGTGGTCCGGCGCCACGCCGGTCTTCCGCGCGTGGGCCAACGTGGAGCGCTTCGACCAGCTCCGCCGCGCCGCCAACGCCAACTCGCTCATGACGCTCGACGAGCTGCTGAACGCCCGCCCGCAGGACTATGTCTCGCAGGCCAACGACTCGCTGCTCACCTACTACGCCCAGCTCTGGGCGCTCTCCCACTTCCTCAACGAGGGCGAGCAGGGCATCCATTCAGGTCGTCTGCGCCAGCTTCTCAGCGATGCCGCTGATGGCGAGATGCGGAAAGTGCTCACTAACAAGCTGGGTTCGCGTCGGGCGAATCTGGCGATCGCCACGCGCTCGGGGGATGCCGTGGTCGAGGCGTACTTCGACTCGGACCTGACGACCATGTCCCAGGCCTACGACCGATTTCTGCAGGGCATCGTCCGCCCCGGCGCCCGCGACGCGATCGTGGCCGGCCGCTCGCCCATCCTGCCGAGCGTGGTTTCCGCCGCTCCGTGACGCAAGTGCACGTCTGTGCATGACATGCGCACAACGTCCGCCAGCGTTACCGCTGATCGGTTGAGCAGGTATTGCCCAGTTCAACCAAGCCTCCCTGCTTCACAACGAAATTTTGGTTCGAGGTCGATGGAACCGTCGATGGGGTTGCGCGCGTATCGACGGCAGTACCGCTTCGGCAAATGCGCTGCGTAAGCCTTGCCTGACCCTCAACCTCACGCTATGTTGAAACTGATTCGAGGGCGCTGGCAAGACCCTTACGCAACAGATCGAATTGGACGATTCGTCCGATAACCGCGCTTTCGTTTCCGCGTGTTCGGCAGGCTCAGTGTGCCGAGTGCGCGCCCTAACCCAGGCTTCCCTCTTACTCAACGCCCCGGACTTGCAGCCATGCAGGTCTGGGGTTGTTTTTTTCTTCACTGCGTGCGCGACGCGGGTCGCAGCATGATGCGCGCAATGCCGACCGCGAACACCACCGCGACGCAAAGCAGGATCACGAGGATCCCCGCATACCCCGAGTCGCTTGACTGGGCAGGGATGAACGCGGTCGCTCCCAACGCGGCGAACGGGCCAAGCGTGTACCCGGCGCCGATGAGGGCCTCGTGCTTGCCGCCGGCGTCGACGCCCGCGGAACCGACTTCCATCGCGTAGTAGAACGCGGCGGAATAGACGACCCCCATACCCGCACCGAACGCGGCAAGCGCCCCCAGCATGATCGGCCAGGTCGGCACCGTGAGACACGCCGCGAACCCGCCGACGAGCAGCGCCAGCCCCCAGACGACCGTTCCGCGGTGGCCGTGCCAGCCGTGCCATCGCTGCATCACGATGAACAGGATCACACGCGCGATCATCCACGTGCTCGCAAGCCGCGTCGCCCAGCCCGGCTCGACCCCCAGTTGCGTGAAGCGGTGCGCAAAGAGCGGCGCGACCGCGGAGTACAGGACATACGTCAGCACGATGGCCAGCCGAAATCCGTGCAGCAGCCGGCGCATGGATGCTTCCTCATCCGGTGTGCGAGGCGCGTGGCCGTGGCCGTGCGGGGCCGGGTCGTGCGGCAGCGCAAAGACCACCGGAAGCGTGAGAAGGTGCGACAGCCCCAGCACCGCCAGCGCGATCGGGGCCTGCTCCTTGTCCTGAATGAACGGCGCGAGCAGCCAGAAGGCCGCGACCTGCGATGACGCCCAGCCCACGTTGAAGAGGCCCGTCGCTCGCCGGAGGCCTTCATCCGTCCGTCCCGCCGAAAGGTAACTCTCGATGATCGGCCAGAGCCAGCCGGTCAGCGGCGAGTACACCCCGATCATCACCCAGATGCTCCAGGCGCTTCCCGTCAACCACGGCAGCGCGCAAAGGCCCGCCAGCGCGACGTGGATGCACGCAAGAAGCCCGCGGGTCGATGCGCCGCCCGGCTTGGCGAGTTGCCGCAGGATCGGCCCGGCGGTCAACGCGCCGCCGACATACATCACGCCCTGGAGCAACCCGAGCAAAAGGTTCTGCTGCTGGGTGAAGCCGAACCGCTCTTTAGTGATGAAGTAGATCCCCATCAGAGCGGTCGCCGCCCCGATGTTGTTCACCCATGTGAGCACGAGCGTCGCCCAGGTGGGCGCGATCCGCGGCGGATGCGACGCCGGGTGCCCCGCCATCGATTCGGCGGAGGGCGTTTCAGAGGCTGTCAAGGTCGTCACGATCGGGGATCCCCAGCGCGTCTTTGAAAAAGTAGCGGGTCGATCGTAGCATCGTCGGTTCGATCACCCCGCCCGGCGGGGGAAAGAGACGCGCGCGTAGCTCAATTGGATAGAGCGTCGGCCTCCGAAGCCGAAGGTTGCAGGTTCGACTCCCGCCGCGCGTATTGCAGCAACTGCCGAACCTTCCGACTCTTGCGCTTGGATGCATCAAGCGGCCTGCTGCGAGACGTTTTCGGTAACTACCGAATCCGTCACGTCGGAAGGGTCGGGAATGTCCAACAGCAAGACCACGGGCAAGGTTCCCAGCTATCGCCGCCACAAGGCATCTGGGCATGCGGTTACTACGCCCTCGGGCGAGGATGTTTACCTCGGGAAGTTCGGCACAGCCGCCAGCAAGCGCGCCTACGAGCGCGCCATCGGCGAGTGGCTGGCCGGTAGCCGCGCTCGATCTATCGCGTCTCGATTCCGAATCCGGGCGCGGGCCCAAACGAGGTGCGGCAGCCCAGCGGCCTCCGTTACCTTCGGCGTGTCTCCGCGAGGGCCCACGCGTACTCCCTTGCGATCGGTGGCGCGGTGTCGGACTTCAACTCGACCCACGCGCGATGTGACCAGTGCGGTTCACGTAGGAGCTGGCGACCCAGCAGGACCAGATCCGCACGGCCTTCGGCGATGATCGCGTCGGCCTGCGCGGGCGCGGTGATGAGCCCCACGGCGCCCGTCGGGATCCCGGCGTCGCGTCGAATCCGCTCGGCGAAAGGGACCTGGTAGTCCGGGCCGACGGGAATTTCGGCGTTCCGCGTCGCTCCGCCGGTGGAGCAGTCGATGAGGTCCACGCCTTCCTGTGCGAGCAGACGCGAAGCGTTCACGGAGTCGTCAAGGGACCAGCCGCCCTCGACCCAGTCGGTGCACGACAGCCGTACGAACAGCGGGACGTCCTCGGGCAAAGCCCGCCGAACGGCGCGGACCGTTTCGAGCATGAACCGCACTCGGTGGTCAAACGGGCCGCCGTAGTCGTCCGTGCGTTCGTTCATGAGCGGCGACAGGAAGCTGTGACCGAGGTACCCGTGCGCAAAATGGAGTTCGATCACACCAAATCCCGCGGCGATCGACCGCTCCGCTGCTGCAGCGAAGGACCCGGTGATGGCGCGAATCTGGTCGACCGTCAGCGCGAGAGGGACCGGACCATCTTCACCGTACCGCTTCGCGGTCGGACCGACCGGCATCCAGCCGCCCTCGTCAAGCGGAACGAACGCGTTCGGCGTGGGGTGGAGCGGGCGGTGCCGCGAGGCCTTGACCCCGGCATGGGCCAGCTGGATGCCGGGCACCGAGCCGTGCTCGCGCACGAAATCCGTCACACGGCGCAGAGCGGGAACGTGCTCGTCCTTCCAGATGCCGAGACAGTTGGGCGTGATGCGTCCTTCCGGCACCACGCCCGTGGCCTCCGCCATCACCAACCCGGCTCCGCCCACCGCGCGGGCCGCGTGATGCGCGAGATGCCATTCGTTCGCGAAGCCGTCCTCGCTCGCATACTGGCACATGGGCGACATCGCGATCCGATTGCGCAGGGTGACTCCCCGCAGCCGGAGGGGCGTGAACAGGTTTGGTTTGACGCCCTGGTTACCCGCCGGGGGCGCCTGGGCGTGTCCCCGGCTGGCCGCCGTGGTCACGGCGACGCCGGCCGCTACCACGGATTGACAGAAGTCACGTCTGTTCATGGTGTCCATTCCCTTTCGGTGCGGCACTGCAGCACTGGGTTGGGGTCGTGTTCGGGCTCCGCCATCAGCCATGGGCGCAGAGTCTTCGACTTGGAACACCCGCTCGATGCGTTCACGGAACCGACCGAATTCGGACGAGGCGAGCGGGCTGCAGGGTGAGGGACGTTCCATTTCTGCGAGAAGCTGAGAAAATAGCGGCAGTATCGAAGGGGGCCCGCCATGGTCTGCGTTCTTTTCGCGTCCTTGCTCGCGGTCATGGCCGCTATTGGCGCTTCAGTAGCAATGGGTCAGATTGCCATCCCAACCGTGACCATCGGCGATCCCGACAATGCAGCGGACACCCGGGTCATGTATGGCGGAACCTCCGGCTATGGCTCGGTGACGTACACGTACAACATCGGTGCCACCGAGGTAACCAACGCGCAGTATGCGGCCTTCCTGAACGCCAAGGCACAGTCGGACCCGTATGGCTTGTGCAACCCGGAAATGGCAGGAGAGTACGGTGGAATCGCCCGAAGGGGCGCTGAGGGCTTGTACACCTACGAAAACATCGGAGGTGCCGCAAGTACTCCGGTGAACTTCGTCTCGTACTGGGATGCCGCTCGCTTCGTCAACTGGCTGCAGAATGGACAGGGCAACGGCGATACCGAGACCGGCGCGTACACGCTGACTCCCGAAGGCATCAGCGCCAACACTGTCACACGCAACGCGGGCTGGAAGTGGGCGATCAGGAATGAGGACGAGTGGTACAAGGCGGCGTATCACCAGCCCGCCAATCTGGGCGGCGACGCCGACGGCGACGAAATCGTGAACGGATCCGACTTGGCATTTATCCTGGGCGTGTTCGGCGCGAGAGTGGCGAACTTCCCATCCGCCGCACCCGCCGACTTCAACGGTAACGGGCTAGTCGACGGGCGCGACTTATCCGTCCTGCTGGCGAACTTCGGGGCGGGTTGCTGACGAGACCAATGCGCTCGATGAGCACGCCGGATTACTGCAATATCACGCGCTTACTCCACGCGATCAATCTCGACTCAATCCGCCAGCGTCGAAGGCCCGCCGCCGTAGGCGCGTTCGTACCCGCCGGTGTCCTTCTTCACATACTTCGTGAAGCCCAGGCGCTCCATGTTGGAGTCGCCCATCTTCTTCTTCATCGCGCTCTCGGTGTGATCGCCCGCGACATTGGGCGCGAGGATCACGCGGCGCACCGGCTTCCCCGTCTCGGGGTGCTTGGCGAGCGGCTCATCCCGCATCGACTGCGCGACCTCGAACGTCGTGGACTCATCCAGCGTTCCGTCGCCACGAACAACCTGATAGACGTACGTCGGCATGCGTGAACCCTAGGCGAGCCGCTTCACGACGACGCCGGTCTGGTCGTCGGCGGCGGCGTGTGACCCGAGGTGACGGATCACCGATCCGCGCACCTCGTCGAGAATGCCCTGCGCCGGCAGGTGCATCGATTTCCGAACCACTTCCGCAACACGGTCGAGCCCGAACATCGCCCCCGCCTCGGACTGCGCCTCGTAGTAGCCGTCGGACAGCAGCAGGAAAACGTCGCCGGGCTCGAACGTGATGGCGTCGGCCTTGAAGGTCAGGCAATCTTCGATCCCCAGCGGCATCTCGGTCGGCGTCAGCGACGACTCCTCGAACGGCTGCGGACGATTGGCGCGGAGGAACAGCAGCGGCCCCTGCCCGGCGGAAACGTAGGTCATGATGTGCGACCGCGTGCTGAGCGAGCCGAGGAACGACGTGACGAACCGCCCCGGCGGCATGTCGGCGCACAACTGGCGGTTCACCTGCTCGGCCATCGTCTCAACCGAGGCGCCCAACCGGCAGGCCATCCGCATCATCGCGAGCACCTGCGTCACCGAGAGCGCCGGGCCGATGCCATGGCCCGCGGCGTCGGCGAGGAACACCATCGCGTCAGCCTCCCGCACGCTGCCGAACCCGCGCAGATCAACAACGTCCCAGGCATCGCCGCCGGTTTCATCGGCGGGCTGGGTGTGGCCGGCGATGTCGTAGCCGTCGAACTGCGGCACCCCCTCGGGCATGCCCTCGCGCTGGATCGTGCGCGCCACCTGAAGGTCAGCCTCGAGCTTCTCTTTGCGTCGCTGGTCTTCGAGCAGCGCCGCACGCTTGAGGGCCACGGCCGCCTGCGAGGCGAGGTACTGGGCCATCAGTTCGTCGTCGGCATCAAAGATGCCGCCGGCGGACTCAGACTTGTTCAACACCTGCGCAACGCCGATCAGCCGCGACTCGAAGTCGACCAGCGGGATGGTCAGCAGGCAACGCGTGCGGTAGCCGGTGGAACGGTCCACCTCGCGGTTGAATCGCGGGTCGGAGTAGGCGTCGGGGATGTTGATCACCTTGCGCGTCCGAGCAGCCTCACCGATGATGCCGAGGTCGGCCGAGAGACGCAGGTCGCGCGACAGGCCGTGCGCCTGCGTGGCGAACAACTCATGGCGAGCGGCGTCGTACTGGAACACGCTCGCGCGGTCCGCCTTCAGCGAATCGCGCAGGACATCGATGATCAGCCCGAGCACCTCGTTGAGGTTGCTCGACGAGGCCAGCCGACCGGCGACCTGAAGCACGTGCTCGAAGAATCCGCGGTTGATGGGCGCCCTCCGAAGGAAACCGCGTGAGACTGTAGCACGGGGGTCCGACCCCCGTTCAACATACGAACGTCGGATTTCTATCGGCTCTCGGCGAACATGGCGTCAACGAACGACTCGGGATCAAAGGGCTCAACATCCTCCGGCGTCTCCCCGACCCCGATGAACTTCACCGGGATTCCGGTGGCCTGGTGGATCGCGACGACCACCCCCCCCTTGGCCGTCCCGTCGAGCTTCGAGAGGAAGAGCCCGGTGACGTTGATCGCCTTCCCGAACTCCTCGGCCTGACGGACCGCGTTCTGCCCCGTCGTCGCGTCGAGCACCAGCAGGACCTCGTGCGGCGCGCCGGGGATCTTGCGGGCCGCAACGTCGCGGATCTTGGTGAGCTGCCGCATGAGGGGATCCTGGGTATGGAGCCGCCCGGCGGTATCGATCAGCAGGACATCGACATTCCTCGACAGCGCCGCCTCGCAGGCGTCGAAGGCGACCGCGGCCGGGTCCCCCCCCTGCTTCCCTTTCACCACCTGCACGCCCAACCGCTCGGACCAGATTTCGAGCTGTCGGACCGCGCCCGCGCGGTAGGTATCGCACGCCGCGAGCAGCACGCTTTTGCCCTGTTGGCGCAGGCTCGCCGCGATCTTGGCGACGCTCGTGGTCTTCCCGGCCCCGTTCACGCCCGCGACAAGGATGACCGTCGGCGGCGAGGCGGCAAATCGGAGCTCGCGATCCTGCGGCGGCCACAGCGCCTTGAGTTCCCGCTTGAGGTACTCGATGACATCCTCGCCCTTGGTCTGCTTGCCGGACTTGTAGTCGGCGCGAACGCCGTCAACGAGTTTCGTCGCCGTCGCGACCCCGACATCCGACTGGATGAGCTTGGCTTCAAGCTCGACGATGAGTTCCTCGTCAAGAGACCGCCCGTGCAGCAGCGATCGGAGTCCGCCGGCAAAGACCTCCCGCGTCTTGCCCAGCCCCTCCTTCACTTTCTCAAAGATCGACTTGAAGAACGCCATTACGCGCCCTCCACCGGCGCCTGCGACAAGACCTGCTTGAGCACCTTGTCGAGCACGCCGTTGACGAATCCGGGAGATTTCTCGGTTCCGAATGCTTTCGCGAGTTCGACCGCCTCGTTCACCGCGACCTTCGGGGGGGTGAGACCGGTGGTCATCTCGTGATACGCGAGCCGGATG
>JBGSZV010000048.1:0-3544 GCA_041750235.1 Phycisphaerales bacterium | reverse complement strand
CCTCGAGGTCGCCGGCGCTGGCGGCGAGCAGGTCGTCGATCGACTTGAAGCGGCGCGCGAGCAGCTTGCCGTTGGAGGTGCCCACGTGCCGGATGCCGAGCGATCCCAGAACGCGCGCCAGCGGGCGCTGCTTGGCCTCTTCAACACCCGCCAGCAGGTTGTCGACTTTCTTCTCACCCATACGCTCAAGCGCGAGCAGCTCATCGCGGTGCTTCGCGAGCTTGAAGATGTCGGCAAAGTGATTGAGGGGAATCTTTGATTCGCCGCGGATCTGATCGATGGTCTTCTCGCCGAGTCCTTCGATGTCCATCTGCTTGCGGCCGGTGAACCAGATGAGCTTCTCACGGATCTGCGCGGGGCACTCGGGGTTGATGCAGCGCCGGGCGGTTTCCTGCAGCGGATCTTCAACCGCCTCCGGGGGTTCGACTTCGATCTCGCCCTTGCACTCGGGGCAGCGGCCCGGGATCTCCAGTTTCTTTGCGCCCTTCGGCCGCTCCTTCAGCACCACCTCGATCACCTGCGGGATGATCTCGCCGGCCTTCTCGACGATCACGGTGTCCCCGATACGGATGTCTTTCTGCTGGACAAGGCCGTAGTTGTGCAGGGTGGCGTGCTGAACGGTGGTCCCTGCCAGCAGGACGGGCTTCATGACGGCACGGGGGGTGATCTTGCCGGTTTTGCCGACTTGGTGCAGAACGTCGATCAACTGCGTGGACTTGCGCTCGGCGGGGTACTTGTAGGCGATCGCCCCGCGGGCGCTCTTGGAGGTGAAGCCGAGGTCGCGCTGCTGGGCGAGGTTGTCGAGGCGGACGACCACGCCGTCGATCATGTAGGGCTGGTGGTCCTTTTTCTTCGCAAAGCCATCGATGAAGGCAAGGATCTCGTCGGCGGTGAGGCACAGCGTCGGCTCACCCGCGGGAACGCCCATCGAACGCACGCTCGCGATGAACTCGGCGTGCGACTTGAAGCGGTTCCGCGGGTCGATGTCTCCCAGGCCGTGGGCCACGAAGCCGAGCTTGCGCTGGGCGACGATGCGTGGATCGAGTTGCTTGAGAGTCCCCGCGCAGGCGTTGCGGGGGTTCATGAAGGGCTCCTCGCCCTCGGCTTCACGCTCGGCATTGATGCGGTGGAACTCCTTGATCGGCAGGTACACCTCGCCGCGGATTTCCAGGACCGGCGGCACGCCGCCCTTGGCATCCTCGTTCAGCCGCAGCGGGATCGCCTTGATGACACGGACGTTGGAAGTGACATCGTCGCCGGTGGTGCCGTCGCCTCGGGTGACGGCAGTAACAAGCAGCCCGTCCTGGTATCGAAGGCTCATGGCGACGCCGTCGATCTTGGGATCGCAGGCGAACTGGAGGCCGGAGCGCTTGCCGGCTTCGGAGCCGCCGAAAAGGTCGGGCGCAGCTTCGGTGTCCACGCCCACCGCGCGCGCCATCGATTTCACCCATGCGCGCACCTCGTCGGCGCTGTAGGTGTTGTCGATCGAGAGCATGGGGAGGCGGTGGCGGACCTGCGAGAAGCCCTCGGTGGGCTGGTCGGCCATGCGCTTGGTCGGGCTGGCCGGATCGTCAAACTCTGGGTGGTCCGCCTCCAGCTTGGCGAGTTCGGCGAGTTTCTCGTCGTATTCCTGGTCGGAGATGAAGGGCCGGGATTCGACGTAGTAGGCGTGATTCGCCTTGTTCAGCGTGTCGCGGAGTTCGCGGATGCGTTTCTCGATGCTGGTCGGTCGTGAGGCCACCGGTGGCTCCGCTTGTGAACGGGGTCGCGTCGGTCGATATGGTAGTGACCATGGCGGCACGCACGATTGACGGCAAGGCACTGGCCGAGAAGGCGCGTTCGGGAATCCGTGAACGCGTGGCCACCCTGCGCTCGCGGGGCAAGGATGTCCGCTTGGACGCGGTGCTGGTGGCCGGGGCGGGCGATGCGGCGGCGCGGGTCTACGCCGAGAACCAGGCCAAGATGTGCCGTGAGCTGGGGATCGCCTACGACCTGCACGACCTGCCGGTGGGCAGCGGCTTTGATGAGATCGCCGGGCGCGTGCTGCTGCTCTCCAACGACAACACCTGCGACGCCATCATGGTCCACCTGCCGTTGCCCGCCGGCGTGGACACCTATCGCGTGCAGTCGCTGATCAACCCCGACAAGGATGTCGAGGGTGTGAACCCGGCGAACATCGGCAACATCATCTACGGCCGCTCCTCGCTGGCCCCCTGTACGGCACTGGCGGTGATGCGGATGATCGAGGCGACCGGCATCGAGGTCCGCGGCGCGCGGGCGGCGGTGGTGGGGGCCTCCGACATCGTCGGCAAGCCCATCGCGGCGATGCTCATGCAGCGCGAGGCGACGGTGCTGAGCCTCAACAAGTTCACGAAAGACATCCAGTCACTGACGCGCGACGCGGACATCCTCGTGGCGGCGGCGGGGGTGGTGCGGCTCATCAAGAGTGACTGGGTGAAGCCGGGAGCGGTGGTGATTGATGTCGGCATCCACAGAGAGAAGGGGCCGGACGGCAAGTCCGTGACCGTGGGTGATGTGGATGCGTCATCGGTCGGCCCGGTCGCCGGCTGGGTGAGCCCGGTTCCGGGCGGAGTCGGGCCGGTGACGGTGGCGATGCTGCTCGAGAACGTCGTTTCCGCCGCCGAGAGGGACCGCTAGTGGCGTCGCGGAGTGGTTATCGTGCGTGGCGGGGATTCAGCGGGGCTGGTCCCGCGTTGACTGTTCGGGCTTCTGCGTCTTGAATACAGGGACTCGCCCGTCGGGGATCGTTCCCTGGCCGTGCGTTGATCCCTTGGAGCTGCCAGTGACCAGTCTTGCCTTTATCCCCAACATCGGCCCGTGGGAATGGCTCATCATCGGCGGCAGCGCCCTGCTCATCTTCGGTCGCCGTCTGCCGGATGTGGGTCGGAGCCTCGGCAAGAGCATCGTGGAGTTCCGCAAGGGCCTCAAGGGCATCGAAGACGACATCGAGACGCAGTCCAACGCCCCTTCGGCGCGCGTCGAGCCTGCCAAGCCGCTGACGGACGCCAAGCCGGTCGACGCCAACGCGGAGCGCCGCGTGTCGCGGGAAGATCCCGTCGCGCAGTGATCAGTCGTTCGCGAGCGTCTTCAACGCATCCGCGGCATCAAGCAGAATCTCGCGGCTGAGCGCATCGGGATATCCCAGCGAAACCCGGCAGTTGTGGAGTTGGGTCTCAGCGTAGAGCCGCGCTTCGACGCCGTTCGGCTCGTTGATGGCGTGCGCCAGAAACACATGCAGCGCCCAAGGGTGGGCGGTGGCGTTATCGGGTTGGATGTGCTCGATGTGCCAGTTCACCGCCGCGGTCAATCGCATGCTCAGTTCATTCCCCGGCGTGCGACGGCTGAGCCACCATAGGGCATGAAGACACGCCAGCTCACGCTCGGTCCACACTTCAATCGCCGCCGCGCTGGAGACGGGGAGCAGGGCGTGGGCGTCGGCCGTGGTTCTCGGGGCGTTCGCTTGCCGCAGAACCGCGGCGGCGTCGATGGAGGGATCCGAGAGCGCCCACCAGAGGGCGACGTC
>JBGSZV010000047.1:0-11430 GCA_041750235.1 Phycisphaerales bacterium | reverse complement strand
GTCACGTTCTTCTTGGCCCACGCGGCAGCGGCCTCTTCGTCGGAGCCGCCGATCTCGCCGATCATCAGGATGCCGTGGGTGCCGGGGTCGTTCTGGAAGAGCTCCAGGCAGTCGATGAAGCCCAGGCCGCGGACCGGGTCGCCGCCGATGCCGATGCAGGTGCTCTGCGCGAGGCCGCGCGAGCTGGTCTGCCACACGGCCTCATAGGTCAGCGTGCCGGAGCGCGAGACGATCCCGACGGCCTTTCCGGTCTTGGCCTCAGAGATGTGCGTGTGGATGTAGCCCGGCATGATGCCGATCTTGCAGCCCTTGTTGGTGTACGGGTCCTTGGGCGACTCGCCGCCGCCGGTCTTGGGGCCGGGGGTGATGACGCCGGGGCAGTTGGGACCGACGAGGAACGTGCGGTCGTTCGCGGCCTTGCCGGCGTTCATCTCATCGATGACCGCCCGCACCTTCACCATGTCCTGCACGGGCACGCCCTCGGTCACCGCGACGATGACCCGGACGCCCGCCCACGCCGCCTCGAGGATCGCGTCCGCGGCATAGGGCGGCGGGACGAAGATCATGGTGGCATCCGCGCCGGTAGCCTTCACGCTGGCTTCGACGGTGTCGAAGATGGGCAGCCCGTTGTCGTCCTTGGTCCCGCCCTTCCCGGGCACGACCCCGCCCACCATCTTGGTGCCGTAGTGGTAGCAGCCTTTGGTGTGCTGGGCCCCGAAGGAACCGGTGATGCCCTGGCAGATGACCTTGGTATTGGCGTCGATGAGGACTGGCATGGGGGGGACAGGATAGCCGAGGGAGGGCCAGTGGGCAGATTGGGAGTGGCCAGATGGGGGGATGGAGAAAAGGGGGAATCGCCACGATTCCTGACTGCCGATTCCCGATCGAAGATCCCGGCGCGCCGGGACTCCCGCTAACCTTTACCCATGCGAGCACTCGTCACCGGTCAGATCGGCGTGGATAAGAAGGACTATCTCCAGAAGGTCGTCGATTTCGGCGGCCACCAGGGGGAGCCCATCAGTCTCTACAACGTCGGCGACATGATGTACGCCGAGGCGCGGGATGTCCGGTCGGGGCGGATCTTGGATCTGCCGTGGTCCCGGCTGAACTCGCTGCGGCGGGCGGTCTTCAAGGATGTCATCACCGGCTCGCGCGACGAGCAGCACGCCCTCATCAACACCCACGCCACCTTCCGCTGGCGGCACGGCCTGTTTTCCGCCTTTGACTTTGACCAGGTCGAGCAGCTCAACCCCGATCTCTTCATCTGCCTCGTGGACAACATCGAGGTCGTCCACCACCGCCTGCACCGCGACTACGACAGCGACGCGACGCTGAAGGACTGCATGGTGTGGCGCGAGGAGGAGATCCTCGCCACCGAGATCATGGCGCAGGCGATGCACAAGCCCTTCTACATCGTCAGCCGCGGGCGCCACGCGCCGACGATCCGGACAATGTTCCGGCTGGTCTGCCGTCCGGACATGAAGAAGGTCTACCCCAGCTTCCCGATGAGCCACGTGGTGGACATGCCGGACGTGCTGGCGGAGATCGACGCCTTCCGCGCCGAGCTGGCCGACAAGTTCATCACGTTTGATCCGGGGGATGTGGACGAGAAGCTGCTCCTGGACCGCGCGGTGCTGGCGGCCAAAGACGCCAAGGAGTGGCTGGATGTCGAGGCGCACACCTTCGGCGGGGCCAAGGGCGCGCCGCCGATCAAGGTGCGCGTCCGCGAGGTGCTGGACATCGCCGGCGACATCGACGGCCAGATCTACATGCGCGACTTCAAGCTCGTGGACCAGTCGCACATGATCGTGTCGTATATCCCCGAACTGCCCGGCCCCAACAACACCGGCATCCCCGGGCTGTCATCCGGCGTCGAGCGCGAACTGCACCACGCCTTCGAGCACACCAAAGAGGTCTATGTGGTGTGGAAGCCGCGCAAGGCCCCGTCGCCCTTCATCACCGAGACGGCGACGCGGATCTTCAAGACGACCCAGGAAGCCCTGGCGTTCTTCGATGCCAGCGGCATGTTCGCGTCGCGGAACTTGTTTGGGAACTGATGTTTCAAGGGCAATGGGCAACGGGCAACGGGCATTGGTCTGAGCGCGAATAGCCGCTTCTCACCATTGCCCAATGCCAACTGCCTAATGCCCATGTGTTGGAAACAAAAAGAGCAGAACCCACCGCTCTGACGCTCACTCAGTCAGTGCGGTGGGCTCCGCGGAAGGAGAAAACTCCCGAGTTGGTAATCCGGCCGAGGGCTCTTTTGCAAGAACCCCCGCGGGCAGGGCCGTTGACCCGTGTTACTTCGGCTGGCGTTGTCGGCGGGTGTGTGCTGGCTGGCTCATGCCCCGTCGAATCGTCCTGGAAGCAAGCGGGCTCTCTCTCCCTGCTGTGAACATATTCGAGGTTTCGTTCGGCGGGTTGCGATGGTTTTGATTTTCCCATTTGTAGGCAGACTTTCGCGCACCTCTGTGGCAACGTCGGCTGATCCGAGTCAGAAATGGCGGAAGCCGCGTGATGACAACCACTCGGCCCGACCCCCCGATATCGTGTGGGTGTGGCACGCTACCGACTGACCATTGCGTACGACGGCACTGGCTTTCACGGCTGGCAGCGCCAGTACGTCCCGCCGACGTACAGCGCTTCGGTCATCGAAGAGGATGTCGTCATCCCACAATTGGGCAGTGACGTGCAAGGCGATGTCGAACCCGACGACGGTGGAAGGCCGGTGGATATCGAGGATTGGCAGGATTCCGGTGTGGCAGGAAACGAGCCCGCACGCGCGGAGCTGCGGACCGTGCAGAGCGTGCTCCAGCGCGCGGTGCGGGAAGTGGTCCGTGAGCCGGTGATCGTGAGCGGCGCCAGCCGTACGGACGCAGGGGTGCATGCCCGCGGTCAGACTGCCTCATTCACCGCGAGTGATGTGCGACGCGGCGCGACCGACGACCGGCTCATGCAGGCGATCAACGCGCGGCTGACGCCGGATGTGATGGTAGTGTCGGCGCAGCGCGTGCATGACGACTTCAATGTCATCAGCGACTGCGTGCGCAAGTGGTACCGGTACTCCCTTCACACGACGCGCGAACGACCCCTGTGGGACCGTCGTTACGTGCACCACGTCTACGCGCCGCTGGAAGTCGACCGCATGCAGGCCGCGGCGGATCTCCTGGTCGGGGAGCACGACTTTGCGGCGTTTGCCGCCGCGGGCCATGGCCGGGAGACCACCATCCGCACGGTCTACGCCTGCCAAGTGCAGCGGCGCGAGCAGCGGGTAAACATCGACATCATCGGCAACGGATTCCTGTGGAACATGGTGCGGATCGTCGCGGGGACGCTGATCGAGGTCGGGCGCGGGCGCAAGACGCTGGACGTGGTCGCCCGCGCGTTGCGGGAGAATGACCGCCGACTGACCGGACAGACGATGCCGGGGCGTGGCTTGTGCCTCATGAAGGGCTGGTACCCCGGCGACGACATGAGCGACGCCGACGGCGGAGCGTTCATCGCGTGAAGATCCTGCACATCAGCACGCGCCTCATCCTCGGGGGCTCGCAGGAGAACACCGTGCTGTCGTGCGAGGGCCAGGCGCGGCTGGGGCACGAGGTGCATCTGGCGTTCGGGCCGATCTACGGGCCGGAGGGATCGCTGCTGGAGCGCGTGACGAACTTCCGCACGGATGACGGTCGCTGGATCACGACGCACGTCGTGCCGAACATGGTGCGCGAGATCAACCCCACCAAGGATTGGCGCGGCCATCGCGAGTTGCGGCAACTCATCCGCGAGCTGAAGCCTGACATCGTGCACACGCATTCCTCGAAGGCGGGCATCATCGGGCGCGCGGCCGCGTGGGCGGAGCACTCGTGCGGCGTCGTCCACACCATCCACGGCCCGCCGTTCCACGCCTTTGAGAAGAGGTGGCGCAACGCGCTGTACATCGCCAGCGAGAAGTTCGCGGCCAAGCGGTGTCACGTGATCGTCAGCGTCTGCGACGCGATGACGCAGCAGTTCCGCGAGGCGGGCATCGGGCGCGCGGAGCAGTTCGTCACGGTGTATTCGGGGATGGAGATTGAGCCGTACCTGAACCCGGTCTCGCCGGACCAGACACGCGACGCGGTGCGGGCGTCCCTCGGGCTCGGGCCGAGCGAGATCGCCATCGGCACCGTCGCACGGCTGGCAGAACTCAAGGGACACGATGATGTGCTGGATGCCCTCGCCCCCGACCTCCGCGCCAACGCGGCGCTGAAGCTCATGTGGGTCGGCGACGGCTGGTGGCGCGAGCGCCTCGTCTCCAAGATCGCCTCAATGGGGCTGACGAAGCAGGTGGTCCACACCGGTCTGGTGCCGCCCGAGCGCGTGCCGGGCCTCATGCGGGCGATGGATGTGTTGGTCCACCCCAGCTGTCGCGAGGGGCTGCCCAGGACCGTGCCGCAGTCGCTGCTGGCGAGGACGCCCGTCGTCGCCAGCGACGTTGACGGCACCAAAGAAGCCTGCATCGACTTCCAGACCGGTCGCCTTTTCCCGGTGGGCGACATCGAGCGCCTTCGCGAGGCGGTCCGCTGGATGCTCGCCGACCCTGCCCGTGCACGAGCGACGGCAGAGAAGGGACTGGCGTTATGCCGTGTGCGGTTTGATACGCGGACGATGGTTGGGGATCTGGAGAAGGTGTACGCGCGGGCGATTTCGGAGACGCGGGCGCGAGCACGCGGATGATTCACCGCGAGCTTGCGCTCGCGTCTCGGATAGAGTTCCCCCATGAACATCCTCGTCGTCGGCCCCCATCCGGATGATCAGGAAGCGGGCATGGGCGCCGCCATCGCGAAGTTTGTCGCGCAGGGGCACAACGTGCTGCTGCTCGACATGACCAACGGCGAGCCCACGCCGCTGGGATCGCCCGAGATCCGCGCGAAGGAGGCGGCCGCCGCGGCGAAGCTGCTGGGCGTCAAGCGGATCATGCTCGACCTGCCCAATCGGCGCGTGGAGCACACGATCGAGGCGCGCCACAAGGTCGCCGCCGTCATCCGGGCGCACCAGGCGCAGATGGTGTTCACCCCATTCTTCGAGGACGCCCACCCCGATCACCTCGCGACGACGCGCATCGTTGAAGACGCCCGCTTTGACGCCAAGCTCACCAAGATGGAGTTCCCGCTCGTCCACGGCCTCGCGCAAGTGAGTTCGACCGGCACCGACGGCCGCGACGAGAAGCACCGCATCTATCCCAAGTGGCTCTTCTACTACTACGCGACACACCTGCGCTGGGTCGCCAATCCGTCGTTCCTGGTCGACGTGACGGGTTATGAAGAGAAGAAGGTCGCCGCGATGGAGGCGTACCACTCGCAGTTCGTCGCCCCGGGAAAGATCGGGGCCCAGCCCGGCGGGCGGACGGCACGCGAGTGGGCGATCAACGCCATGGGGTACTTTGGGACGCGGATCGGAACGATGTACGCCGAGGCGTTCTTCACCAAAGAGCCCATCGGCCTTTCGAGCTTTGACGGAGTGGTGCTGTGAGCGACGCGAAGCGCGGGAAGAAGCTGGCCGGACGACTGGTCGCGTGCGTAATCGGCGGCGCGCTCATGACCGGCATCACGGCACTGCTGCCGGCGCTCACGCGTGACGAGCCGTGGCTCAGCGCGCTGTCGGAAGAATCACGCGGCCAGGCGGGCGAGCACGAGGTCGTCGCCCTCACCGGCGGCGATGCGTGGCTGAAGGTTTCGGCGGTGTGGATTGATGTGCCGCAATCCGCGGCGTTCGTGAGCCTTCGCGAGCAGGAGGTTCGTTCGGTGACGGGGCTCGGATCGTGGGCGGTGCTGCCGTCGATCGTCGAGAGCAACCGGCGCTACGAGTCGATCGCAACCGGGCTGCCGATGAAGTTCCTCGTGGGCTGCCGTCTGATGGATGTCGAGAATCCGACGCAGGTCGCTTCAACGATCACGCTCGCGCGGCCGACGTGGAACGCGAAAGTGCGCTCGGTGCCGACGGGGGTGCGCCCGCTGGGACTGGCGGTGAACCTCGCGTTCTGGAGCGCGCTGATCGGCCTGGTGGCGGTGGTACCGCTCATGGGAAAGAAAACACGCCCGGCGTGAACCGGGCGTGCGTGTGAATGCGTGATGCGTGCGCGGGGTCGTGAGGCTTATTCCTCGCCGGCCTTTCCGATCTGCCACTCTTCGAGCTCGATCGGCGCCTGGCGACCGAAGATCGTGACGAGCACGCGGACGAGGCCCTTCTCGGGGAGGAGTTCGTCGACGCTGCCCTCGTAGCCCTGGAAGGGGCCTTCCTTGATGACGACGGGCTCGCCCTTCTGGAAGACCATCTTGACTTCGGGCATCTCGTCGGGACGCCGCGAGTCCAAGAGCATCTTCTCGATCTCATGGGCGGCGAGCGCGGTGGGACGACCGGTGGTGCCAACGAAGTCGCCGACGCCGGTGGTTTCCTTGATGAGGAAGAAGACGTCCTGCGGGATGCGGCCGTCGTTCTCGAGACGCATCTCGACGAAGACGTAGCCGGGGTAGAGCTTGGTCTCGGTGATCTTCTGCTTGCCGGACTTGATGGTCTTGGTCTTCTCGGTCGGCACGAGGATGCGGTTGACGAGGTGCTTGAGCCCCTCGATCTCGATCTTGCGGAGCAGCGTCTCGCGGACGTAGTTCTCTTTGTTGGAGGCGACGCGAAGGACGAACCAGTTCATCCCCGGCGTGACGAGCTGCTCGCCGGCGCTGATCTTGTCGGCGTGCTCGTTGATGCGGCCGTCGAGCGCCGAGGCGTTGGCGGCGTGCGCGAATGTGTCGGGTGTCTCGGTCACGATGGGTGCTCCGCAGGTTGGATGGCGAACGGACCGATGCCGCGAGAGTCAGTATGTGCGGCAGATCAGCCGCTCTGGAGGACGTCGATGGCGCGGAAGAACGTGGAGAAGCCCCAGTCGACGAGGAAGATCATGGTTGCGATCACGAAGGCCACGGTGATCACGACCCAGGTCGAGCCGAGGATCTCCCGGCGGCTGGACCAGTTGACCTTCTTCATCTCGCCCTCGGTGGCGATGAGGAACTCGGAGCTCTTGGGCTTGGCGTAGCAGAGCCAGTAGACAAAGGCGAGGCCGACCGCGAGGATCGCGATGGCGACGCCGCCCTGGAGATACTCGATCGCGAAGGACGTTCGGACGATCGAGAGCTGGCCCCAGGCCCATGCCGCCGCCGAAGCGACGAGCACGCCTGCGGCGATCGCGCTGCTCATCCGCGTCCAGTACCCCTGATCAGGCTTGTACATCGCCAGCGACATGCGTCAATGCTCCACCGAAGGACGACGCCTCACGCCGGCCCCTTGAATGGCCGCTCGTGGACGCCGCAACACGCCGGGAGGGAATCGAACCCGCAACCTGCGGATTTGGAATCCGCTGCTCTGCCAATTGAGCTACCGGCGTAAGAGACGGGTCTTGGGTCTTGAGTCGAGTGTCTTGAGGCGCGAGCCGTCCACGCGGGCGCTCTTGCCCAAGACCCAGGACTCAAGACCCAAGACGTCGCGGCCGGGCCGCCTTACTTCCGCTTGATCTTATGCTTCGTGTGGCGACGCAGGCGCGGGCTGAACTTGCTGAAACCTTCCTTCAGCTTCTCCGCGATGCCGCCCTTCACGTTGATGCTCGTCCGGTAGTTCAGGTCACCGGTCTCGGTGCACTGGAGCCACACGAACTCGCGCGCGTCGCCCTTTTTCTTCGCCATGGTTGGTCCACCTGTCCTGATTCGCTAGAGAGAAAAAGCACACCCCCGCCCGCCACCAGCGGGCGGGAGTGTCGCGAAGATTCTGACTTACGCAATGATCTCGGTCACGACGCCCGAACCCACGGTGCGGCCACCCTCGCGGACGGCGAAGCGGAGGCCGGTTTCCATGGCGATCGGCTTCTCGCCGAGGTCGATTTCCATCTGGATGTTGTCGCCGGGCATGCACATCTCTGCGCCGCCGAGCAGCTTCACCGAGCCGGTCACGTCCGTCGTGCGGAAGTAGAACTGGGGCTTGTAGCCGTTGAAGAACGGCGTGTGGCGCCCGCCCTCTTCCTTGGTGAGCACGTAGACCTCGCCCTTGAACTTGGTGTGGGGCGTGATGCTCTTGGGCTTGCAGATGACCTGACCGCGCTCGATGTCGTCCTTTTCAACGCCACGCAGCAGGGCGCCGACGTTGTCGCCGGCCTGGCCGCTGTCGAGGCTCTTGTTGAACATTTCGACACCGGTGATGGTGCTGATCTTGTTTTCCTTCTTGAGACCGACGATCTCGACCGAGTCGCCGACCTTCACCAGGCCGCGCTCGATACGACCGGTGGCCACGGTGCCGCGGCCCTTGATCGAGAAGACGTCTTCGACGCACATGAGGAAGGGCTTGTCGACCTCGCGGGTGGGGGTCGGGATGTACTCATCCAGAGCCTTCATCAGCTCGTCGATCGGCGCGCAGGCTTTGTCGTCCTTGCCGGCGCACTCGATCGCGGCCTTTGCCTGGCCGCGGATGATCGGGGTCTTGTCGCCGGGGAACTGGTACTTGTTGAGGAGGTCGCGGACTTCGAGCTCGACAAGTTCGAGTAGCTCGGGGTCGTCCACGAGGTCAACCTTGTTGAGGAAGACGACGATGTACGGCACACCGACCTGACGCGCAAGCAGGACGTGCTCGCGGGTCTGCGGCATCGGGCCGTCGGCGGCGGACACGACCAGGATCGCGCCGTCCATCTGAGCGGCGCCCGTGATCATGTTCTTGACGAAGTCGGCGTGGCCGGGGCAGTCGACGTGCGCGTAGTGACGAGCGCTCGTTTCGTACTCGGTGTGCGACGCCGCGATGGTCACCGTCTTGCTGGCGTCACGGACCGTGCCGCCCTTGGTGATTTCGGCGTAGCTCTTGGCCTTGGTGCCCATCTTGTGGGCGCTGCGGGCGGCGAGTGCTGCGGTGAGCGTGCTCTTGCCGTGGTCGATGTGACCGATGGTGCCGACGTTGACGTGCGGCTTTGTCCGTTGAAACGCTTCAGCCATGGGACCCTGACCTCCGACAAAATCGCGCGACACCGGCGTTCCGCCGACGCGCTCAACGACCAACTTGAGCCGCAGGATGTCGGCGACACTGCCGACAACGACCGCGGGCTGCACTCCTAAGGGGGAGCACAGCATACGGGCGAACCGCTCGCCCTGCACACAGACCGGAAATTGGAACGCGAAATCGCGCCCAGCACCCGGCAACCTCAGCCAAGCCCGCGGGGCTTTCCACCAGCACCCGACGGCCCACCAGGCCTCACAAGTTCCGACTGGCAAACAACTTATAGCCAGCCGTCAATTCCGAGACAGCCACCAGCGGGGCTTGAACCCGCGACCTCACCCTTACCAAGGGTGTGCTCTACCACTGAGCTACGGTGGCGAACCGACAGCCCGGATCGGCTGACGGAAGGGTGAAATGTAGCCGGATTGCCGGGGTGGGACAAGTGATGCGGGTCGGGCCCGCTTTGGTGTGACTCTCTCAAGCGCCTCTGAGGGGGTGCCTGGCTTCCATTTTCATCCGGGGTATGTCGCCCCCTTCTCCGGTCGCCGTCGCTTTAGCTGGACGGCGCGAAATGACCCGCAAGAACATTATGGGGCCACGCCTTTTACCCCCCTCATTCGTGGAGATTGGGCGCTGGAATGCCGATGGGGTCTGATAAGTTCGGACCGTTCTCGTCCGAATTACGTGGAGGGTGCCTCATGAAGACGCTGCGTTCGTTTGTCACTGTGCTTGTTCTGGGTGCGCTGTTCGCGCTGATCGCGGAACGCTTCGCCGGAGCGCCGGCCGTCGCGACCACCCCTGACCCGCGCATGATCGCCATGCTCACGCTCGGCGACTGCGTCACTTGCCCCGGCGACCTCAACGGCGACGGGCTGGTGAACTCCGCCGACCTCAGCGTGCTCCTCGCCAACTTCGGCGACAACTGCAACATCGACTCTGACGGCGACGGCTTCACCGTCGCGCAGGGCGATTGCGACGACCTCAACCCCAACATCAACCCCAACGCGACCGAGATCTGCGACAACGGCATCGACGACGACTGCGACGGCCTGCTCGACTTCGCCGATCCCTCCTGCAACGACGACGACAACGACGGCATCCCCAACAACCTCGACAACTGCCCCAACACGCCCAACCCCGACCAGGCAGACAACGACCAGGATCTGGTCGGCAACGCCTGCGACAACTGCCCCAACACCGTCAACATCAACCAGCAGGACTCGGACAATGACGGCGTCGGCGACGCCTGCGAGGGCAGCTACTGCCAGATGGCATCGCAGTGCCCGCAGGTCCCCAACGCTCAGGCGATCTGCGCCGGAACCCAGTGCCAATACGCCTGCGATGTCGGATATGCCGACTGCAACGCCAACATGCTGCAGGACGGCTGCGAAACCGAGATTCTCAACAACAACCAGAACTGCAGCTCGTGCGGGCTGGTCTGCCCCTCCGGCCATGTCTGCGTCAACGGCCAGTGTGTTCTGCAGTGCCCCTCGGGATTCACCAACTGCAGCGGTCAGTGCAAGGACCTCTTGAACGACGCCTCCAACTGCGGCGCCTGCGGCCTGCCGTGCGTCTTCCCGAACGCCACCGGGGCGTGTGTGAACGGCCAGTGCGTGATCGGTGCGTGCGCCCCCGGCTTTGCCAACTGCGACAACATCTCCGCCAATGGCTGCGAGACCAACGTCGCCTCCAGCACCGCCAACTGCGGCGGGTGCAACGTCTCCTGCAACCTTGCAAACGCCACGAGCTCGTGCGTGAACGGCCAGTGTGTCATCGCGTCGTGCAACGTCGGCTGGGCCAATTGCGACGGTATTACGGCCAACGGCTGCGAGACCAATCTCAGCAACAACGTGAACAACTGCAACGCTTGCGGCAACGTCTGCGTCCCCACCGCGAACGTGACCTCGGTCTCCTGCGTCAACGGCACCTGCAAGATCACCGGCTGCCTGCCCAACTTCCTGGATCAGAACGGCATCTACGCCGACGGCTGCGAGGTCTTCAACAACCCCAACTGATCCGCCGTTCCATTTCGATCACTCTCAAGCGCCCCGCGTCCGCACGCGGGGCGTTTTCATTGCCGCGCGGCGCGACAGGTTATCCACGTCCTGTAACTCAACGTCCCTTTTTGACTTCTCTCCAACGTCCCACTTTTCAAGCTCATCCGGCGCAAGTCGCGCGGTTCTCGGTACTTGCGACAAGAAACAGGGAGATATTTTCCGTCGTTTCTCTGGTCCCGCACCCTTCTGCGTTCAGAATGACTCATGGCGACGCGAGCGCAGGGTCGCGTTCAGGTCTCCACGTTCCGGGGTGCATTGCAGATGCGTTGTTTCCGCAGCATGGTCGCGATCCTCGTGCTCGGCGCTCTCATGGGAGCGCTCGCCGAGATCGCCATGCGCAACCCCGCGGCCCAGGCCGGTGGACCGGCGACCACCGGCAGCA
>JBGSZV010000046.1:0-2925 GCA_041750235.1 Phycisphaerales bacterium | reverse complement strand
CCGCGGCGTCCTGCGAGTCGGCGGCCGCACTGTCGCGGTCCTGGGCTGCGGCCTCGCCAACGTCTACCCGCCGGAGAATGCGCCGCTGTTCGATGAAATCGTCGCGGCAGGTGGCGCGATTGTGAGTGAACTCCCGCTGCGCACCAACCCCGCGCCCGAGAACTTCCCCGCGCGCAATCGGATCATCTCAGGCCTCAGTCTGGGCGTACTGGTCGTCGAGGCGCCGATGGCCTCCGGATCGCTCATCACCGCCCGCGCCGCCAGCGAGGACCACGGCCGGGAAGTCATGGCCATCCCCGGACGCGTAGACACCGCGAGTTCCGCCGGAAGCAACGACCTCATCAAGCGCGGCGAGGCAGCGCTCATCACTTCGCCCGCGGATGTGCTCGCCCAACTCGAATCCCCCGCACGCCACCTGCACGCCGGCCATCACGCCGCCCGCTACACCTCGCCGCAGCAGGAACTGCGTCCCGTTGGCCCCGCCCTCACCGAGACGCAGCAGCGGATCGTCGCGTCTCTGGCCTCACCGCGAACCATCGATGAACTCTGCCAGGCCACCGAACTCGATGCCGGCGTGCTGCAGGCCGAAACCACCATGCTCGAGTTGAGGGGCGTCATCCGGCGCGAAGGCAGCCGTTTGGCCCTCCGCGGCCGTTGAGTCCCAACCCATTGCCGTACAAACACTTGCGGCAATCCAACGCAGCGGCTTTCGGGAGAACCTAAAATTTCCCCAAAATCCCACTTGCCGTGCGGAGCTTGGTCGGGTATCGTTTCCCGAACATCGCACCGCCTGACGGGTTTCGTTCGGCGTGCGGTGTGTGGGCTTCAGAGTCCTCGGGGCAGCCGAGTATCGAGAAGTCCACTGTGGCGGGCCTTGTGGTCCGCCCCGTCGCGGAGCGGCGTGTTCTTGCCACGGGTCGCTGCGGTTCCTGCCCGAACCAACGCTCGCCCGCGGGGACTCAGGTCCGAACGACTCGCCTCCCTCCGCAGCTTCGGTTGGTTCCCGGTGGACAGCCACCAGGCGTGATGCGGAGAAGGCGTGGAACAGGTCCATTCCCATGGCGATCTCCGCATTCCCTCTGGTGCGTCTTGGCCCCGGCGGTTCCTACACCAGCGAAGTGTTCGCAGCGGAGGGCTCCACCCGGCTGCTCATCGCGGACCACTCGAAAGACTCGCTGGATCACCGTCCTTCCGGGCATCGACTTCCCGATGCTCACGACCTCTCACCGCTGGCCCTTCGCCTCGCTCTTCTCGACCGGGCCGAGCGCTGGCTGGCCGAGCAGTCGCGAGCACTGGCCGACCTTCGAACTTTCGGCGCGGTCATCCGATCGCTTCTGCGTCCCTCGTACACCCCGGCGTCCACGACGGCCGCCGTGCCCTTTCGCCACAACGTGGAGATGAATCACCATGAATCTCACACCCAAACAACTCAAGATCCTTCAGCTCATCCGCGACAGCCGGGTGCGTCATGGCTATTCGCCGACGATGCAGGAGCTCGCAGACGAGCTCGGCGTGAGCAAGGTCACCGTGTTCGAGCACGTCGAGGCCCTCATCAAGAAGGGCGCCCTGATCCGCGAGGCGAACAAGGCGCGCTCTTTGTCGATCGCTGACAACATCGCCCTGCCCGACGAGGAACACCCCCTCAAGTTCCCGCTCGTCGGCAAGATCGCCGCCGGCTACCCGATCGAAAAGTTCACCGCCAACGACCAGCTCGATCTCAGCGGCCTCTTCGGCCCGCGTGTCGGCTCTGTGAATTCCACCTTCGCCCTCAAGGTCGATGGCGATTCCATGCAGGACGAAGGCATCCTCGACGGCGACTACGTCATCGTCGAACGCCGCGACACCGCCCGCAATGGCGATCGCGTTGTCGCCCTGCTTCCCAATGGCGAGTCCACGCTGAAGTCCTACTTCAAGGAAGCCGACCACATCCGCCTCCAGCCCGCCAATCCCAACTTCGAGCCCATCCGGGTCCGCGAGTGCAAGATTCAGGGCATCGTCATCGGCGTCCTGCGTCGCTACGGCTGATCCCACCCGGGCTATGCTCTCGTGCATCGCTGAAACGCGGCATGGCCGCCGCGGAATCACCCTGCACGGAGCACTCGCGCGATGGTGAAGCATTCCTACCGTTTCGCCGTGATCACGCTCGCGCTCCTCTGCGTAAGCGGGATCTCTTTCTTTGCCTACCGCATGCTCCGCGCCGACATCGCGGCCTCGGTCTACCGCCAGCGTCTTGAAAAAGTCGCGACCGAGTACAACGCGCTCGCCGATCGCTACAACGAAGCGGTTCGCAAGACCGCGGTGACCGAACTCGTGGTCATGGGTCGGATGATCAGCGTTGCCGTGCGCGACGCTGACGGCGTCGTCAAGACCATTGCCACGCCGTTCGATCCGGCCCGTGAGATCTACGTGGACTATGTCGTCCTCGACGGCCGCCTGTGGATCCGGCGCGTCTTTGACGCCTCCACGCCGCCCGAGAAGGGTGTGCTCATCGAGCCCACGCTCGCCAACGTGAACTGGTCCGACCCCAAGGTCGCCCACGGCCAAGCGGTGTACCGCAGTCTTTCCGAAGGCCGATGGGTCGTCTCCGTCTCCGGCGACGGCGCGCTTGGACTGACGAAATCTCTCGACAATACCCCCACCGACCTCGCCAACCGCCCCGAGATCAAGAAGTTCGACGAGGTCACCACCGAGGCCGATGCACAGGCCAGCGCGATCGGGTTCAGTGATGTCTGGCAGTTGCTCACCGGTAACTGATCGCCACTCCGACGTATAACTGTTGGCGATGAAGAACCCCCTTAGTGACCGCATTTGCCTCGTCACCGGCGCCACCGCCGGCATCGGTGAGGCCATCGCCCGCGAACTGGCCGCGCTCGGCGGTTCCATTGTCATCAATGGTCGCCGCCGCGAACGCCTCGACACCCTCGC
>JBGSZV010000045.1:0-7882 GCA_041750235.1 Phycisphaerales bacterium | reverse complement strand
CTGCCCGCACACGCTCACGCCGGAACTTTGACGGACCCCGGCGACGAGCAAGCCGCTACTGGTGAAAGAATAGCGTCGCCGGACCCACCGACAACAAGCGATCGCCCCGAAGTGTTCAACCCCCTCCCGCCATCGGATCATTTCTCCGCGAGTTTGGCGGCGGTGAAGGTGCGGCCGGTGGTGTAGGGGTCCCACGTCCACGCGGGGCCGCGCTTCTGTTCGTAGTGATCCCACAGCTCAAACCAGTAGGAGCGGAACTTGTGCGGCCCGAAGGCCTCGTAGTGACCGGTGAGCCGCTTCATGATCGCCCGTTCGCTGCCGGAAAAGCCCAGAACGGTCTTGGCGTGACGGACGCTCTCGGAATCCAGGGCCAGCCGGGAGAAGCGGCCGAGGAGCTGCAAGACGTTGGCGGCGGCGTAGGGGCCCACGCCGGGGAGTTCCAACAGCGCCTTGTAGACGGCGTCGTCGGGGTTGGACGGGTCCTCAAACCACTCCGGATCGACCTCACGGGAAGCGACGAGCTTGGCCAGTTCGACGAGTCTGACGTCCCGGTAGCCGACGCTGCAGCGGGCGCGGAGCGTGGCGGGGCGCGTGCGAGCAAGCTGTCGCGGCGATGGGAAGCCGGGGTTGAGCACCTCGCACATGCGGACGTTCATGGTCATCGTGCTGGGCCAGGTGACATTGCAGCTGGTCACCGTCTTCACCAGATCCTCAAAGAACGTCGGGCTGCGGAACAGCCGCCCGCGGCCGCTCCGCTTCCATCGCTTGTCGAGCCGGTGGAACTCGGCAACGCCAGGATCTTCCAGACGCAGCATCCGGGAAAGCAGTCGGGAGGCCTCGGCACGCTCCTTCTTCCGGAGCCCGCGATCGGAAACCACCCCCAGCGGCGCACCACGCTTGCGGTCGGGCTGCGCGATGGTGAGCACTGCAACGCCGTTCTCAAGCTCCAGAGGCCTGGTGAGGGTCTGGTCGCGGGGGTCCCAGAGGTTGGGGGCGAGCAGGAAGTAGCCGTAGGAACAGACATCGCGCCTGAACAGGTAGTCGCGGGGGACGGGAATGGAGAAAGTGGACGGCATGGCCAGTTGGGAGTGGCCAGATGGCCCGCGTCTTCAGACGCGCATCACTGTCGCAGTGCGGGGGATCAGGAACGTGGCAAGGTTCACTGCCAGCCGATTGTTCAACCGGGCGTACATCTCGTACTTCTCGTCGAGTTGCTTGGCCCAGGAGGCGCGATCGAGCCCCACCTTGGGGAACTCAGACTCATCGTCGAGGACGAGCGCATCCGCCATCGGACGATCGCACTCAGGGTGCCACTGGAAGGCGTAGCTCCGCATCCCGGCCTTCCACGCCTGCACCTTGCACTTGGCGCTGCTCGCCAGCAGCGTCGCGCCGGGGGGCAGGTCGGTGACCTCGTAGTAATGGCTCATGAGCTGGGGGCTTTTCCACGCAACACCGGAGAGCACCGTGTCGGTCTGACCGGGGGGAAGAACACTGACATCCACGAAGCCGAGTTCCGGGCCGCGGTCGTCGGGCATCTTGGCGACCTTGCCGCCCAGCGCCACGGCCATGAGCTGGCAGCCCAGGCAGACGCCAATGACAGGCAGCGAGCGGTCGTGGGCCTCCTTCAGGAAGGCGATCTCCCGGGCAAGCCACGGGAGGTTCTGGTCGACGTTCTGCGGGCCGCCGAGGGAGATGACGCCGTCAACGTCATCGAAGTCGGCGGGAATCGGGTCGCCCTGATCCACGCGACGGATGTCGAGCTTGAGGGCGTTGTCGCGGAAAGTGACGCCGAGGCGACCCGGACGGCACATGTCGGAATGCTGGAAGACGATGATGGCCATAAGGGGCGAAAGGATAGCACCCGGGAGGGGTGATCAGGAGTCGGCGTAGGAACGCGGCAGCGGCTTGCGGCGACGAGGAGCCCTGTCGGCGGCCTTGCCCGTGAGCCCGGCAGCGGAACGCAACTCGGCCGCCGCCCACCGGAGCTCGTCATCGTCCCGCCAGGCGAGGAATCCGGCGTGGTCGCCGGACGACCGATGAATCTGCAGCTCCAGCACCGGCTTGTCGTTCACCGTCGTCCCGCTGGGCCCCACGCGGATGTCCGTCAGAATGTCCGGGTCGCACTGCCAGGACTTGACGCCCCGCAGCCCCTGCGTCGTCACCAGCACCGCCCCGGAGACGACATCAATCACGGCCCGGCGCTTCGCCACGCTGATCGCCCCCAGCAGCATCCCGACCCCGATGAGGAGAAAGACGCCGAGAAAGATGTACGCCGCCGCGGGTGGCGGCTTGTTGGAAGCGGCAAGGGTCGTGATGAAGAGCAGGATCACGCCGACCGCGCCCGTCCAGATCATGGAGAAGATCAAAAGGCCGCGAGCGCCGCCCCTGAAGCCACGCGGTGGAAAATCGATGGTGATGCCGTCGGCGTTTCGCGTCAGCGTCGCCTTGCTGGTGGCGGGCTGCGCAGGAGCCTCAAAGGTCATCGCGGCCGGAGTTCCGGGCACATCGGTCGATCGCTCGATCACCGCCTCTTCGTGAAGCTCGCCGCCGCCTTCCTCCAACTCGATCATTTCCTCCTCTTCAACCGGCGGCTCGTCTTCGCTCATGAGTTTGTCCGGGAGCACAAGACCGCAGCGCCGCGAAAGGTCCGCTGCGATCTCCTTGAGCGTTGGGCGCACTCCCCACGCGAGCTGAGCGTCTTTCCTGCCCTCCCGGACGGCGAACAGCCGCGGCTTGTTCAGGCTCGGCGATCCTTCAGACCTGGACTCCGGACGCTTGATGGTGAACTGCTTGATCTGGTCGATCGGGACCCAGCGTCCGATGCGGAACGGCCCGATGCGCGCTACGCCGCGCACGCGCTGGCCGCGCAACTCGATCTCCTGCTCACCAAAGGCGCCAAACACACCCACGCCGACGAACAGCAGACCCATGCCGATGAAGGGCACCCCGCCGACGATGCGGATGATGGTGATGACCGCCTGACCGGTCGTTCCGAATCCCCACCCACTCCCGCCGCCCATGATCCCGAAGAACCCGGCGCACGCGAGACCGATCCCGACAGCGGCGGGGATAATCGCCACGAACCGGTTGTGCTCGAGGTTGGAAAGCTGGTAGCGGACGCCGTCGGGGAGGTCGGTGGTGGTGTAGGAGTCTGTGGGCATTCGGGGATTATCGGAAAATGCCGAACACGGAGGCAAGGAACTCGCCGCGCACCTCGTTGCGGGATCCGATTTCATGCCCCAATCGTGCCATCGCCTTGCTCTTCAACTCCTGCTTGCACCAGGAGGCGTCGAACAATGGAACGAAGTTCGATCCGCGCGTCTGACCAAATCTGAAATTTCGAGCCATGTTCATCGATCGCTACCAGTTCGATCACTCGCAAGCCGGCCTTTCCCCGGCAAGTGCGCTCCGTAACTTCCCGAACGCTGGAGAGCTTGACTTGTCGGCTGCGCGTAGCTCGCCCGAACAGCGTTGTTCGGTAATTCACCACGCCGCCAACAATTCGGAGCGACTGATGGCTCAGGTGATCGATGCCCCCAAAGAGTCCGATGCAGCCGGCAACGATGAAGATCAGACCAAAGGCCCAAACCAGCGCTAATCCAAGGAATCCCGGGGGCGCTTCAACCTGCAGAATACAAATGCCTCCAATGACAAAGCCTGCCGAACATGCCACCATCCATGCGGCGGTGACGTACTCGCGCCAGGTAGGACCGGCGACGACAATGAGGGAACCGGGGTGGCGAGTAATGCGGAGGTTTCTGGGTCGCTTCATCGGGGCTCGCGGCAGTCAGAGAGTGCGGGTGACACAATCCGAGTGGGCGGCGAGTGGCCTGGGATGGGCACCAGATGCCGTGTTCCTGCGCGTCGGTAGCATTATGCCATGAAACTCGCCGTCATCCTCCCCGCCGCCGGGGCATCGACCCGCTTTTCCGCCGGGTCGGATGCCGAGATCAAGCGTTCCAAGCTCGACGAGGACCTCGGCGGCATCCCCGTCCTCCACCGCACCGTGGACCTCTTCGTCAAGCGCGATGATGTCCACACCGTCATCGTCGCCGGACCTCACGACGGCTACGACGCCTTCATGCTCCGCCACGCCGACAAGCTGGGCCTCTTGGGCTGCAAGGTCTGCAAGGGCGGCAAGGACCACCGCTGGCAGACCGTGAAGGCCGCCCTGGCGGAGGTGCCCGACGACTGCACCCACGTCGCCGTCCACGACGCCGCCCGCCCCGCGGCGCCGATGGAACTGATCGACCGGGTCTTCGCGGCGGCGCAGAAGTACCCGGCGGTGATCCCGGGGGTCGATGTGCCCGACACGCTCAAGCGGGTGACGGCCATGGAAGGCGACGACGGGGACATCGACCCGCTCGACCGCATCCTCGGCGACTTTGGTCGCTCCAAGACGCCGCCCCGGACGGTCAGCGAGACGGTGAGCCGTGAGGGCCTGGTGTGCGTCCAGACTCCGCAGGTGTTCACGCTGGAGTTGATCAAGCGGGCCTACGCCCAGAAGGACCTCACGAGCACCGACGACGCCGGGTTGGTCGAAAAGCTCGGCGAGCTTGTGCACGTGGTCGAAGGCGACCCGCGGAACATCAAGATCACTCGGCCGGTGGACCTGCACACGGTGCGCCTGATCATGAACCTCAAGGGCCCGGCCGAACGCCCTGTGCACAAACGGTTCTAGGACGAATACCAACCACGGAGACACAGAGGCACGGAGAATGCATTCGTGGTTTGAATCCATGATTCTTGCTCTCTCTGTGTCTCCGTGGTGAAACTCCGAACCTGTTTTCGCGCATAATCTGGGCATGAGCCAGACACCGACGACTGCGACACGGGCCGAAGAGACCTTGTGGGAGGGCCGTCCCAGCCAGTGGACCAACTTCGTTCCCTTCCTCCTGTGCATCCTGATCATCCCGATCCCCTACGCGATCTACCGCTGGCTGGTGATCAAGTGCACCTCCTACACCCTGAGCACGCAGCGACTCCGCATCTCCAGCGGCATCCTCACCAAGCACTTTGACGACATGGAGCTGTACCGCGTCAAGGACATCACCGTCACGCAGCCCATCTGGCTCCGCATGGTCGGCCTGGGCAACATCTCCATGCACACCTCCGACGCGACCACGCCCAACCTGCTGCTGCCGGCGATCTCCAACTCGCTCGAAGTGCACGACATGATCCGCGGCGAAGTCGAACGCCTCCGCCGCGAACGCGGGGTCCGCGAACTCGACGTCCACGATCACGAGGCCGAAGGCGACGGCGGCATCTTCCGCTGATTGAAAGACAAAACACGGAGTCACGGAGAAATCATTCATGGTTTCTAGCCATGAATCGGTGTTCTCCTCCGCTTCTCAGTGTCTCCGTGTCTCCGTGGTGAGATCGGATCAATCTTCCGGAATATGAGCGCCGGTGACGATGTCGCGGAACTTGCTCCGCAGCTTTTTGGTCACGGGGCCCTCGCCGTCGGAGATCTTGGTCTCTTCGACCTGCGTCACCGCGATCATCTCCGCGGCGGTGCCGGTCAGGAAGATCTCATCGGCCTGCAGCACATCCTGCACGCGGAGCCGCTTCTCGGTGCACTTGATGCCGGCGCCGGGGCACAGCGTGGTCATGACAAACTCACGCGTGATGCCGTCGAGCATGCCGACATCCAGCGGGCTGGTGAAGACCTCGCCGTTCTTGACGACAAAGAGATTGTCGCCCGAGCACTCGCCGACGTAGCCGTCCATCGACAGGAGAATGGCCTCAAGGCAGCCGGCGTCGATCGCCTCGCACTTGGCCAGGATGTTGTTCAGGTAGTTCAGGCTCTTGAGCGACGGATCAAGGCAGACCGTCGGCGTGCGGGGACGCTTGGCGATCACCACCTTCATGCCCTGGGCGTACAGCTCCGGCGGGTAGAGCATGATCTGGTCGGCGATGCAGATGCAGCTCGGCTTGGGACACTTGCGCGGGTCAAGACCCAGCGTCCCCACGCCGCGGGAAAAGATCAGACGGATGTACCCGTCCGAGAGGCCGTTCGCCTCGATGCACTGACGCATGACCGCTTCGACTTCCTTGGGGGTCCAAGGCATCTTCATCCGCAGCCGCTCGGCGTTGCGGTAGATGCGGGCGAGATGCCGTCCGCACTTGAAGATCTTCCCCTTGTAAACGCGGATGCCCTCGAAGCAGCCGTCGCCATAGAGGAACCCGTGGTCAAAGACACTGATCTTCGCGTCGGCCTTGGGGTACAGCTGGCCGTCGATCCAGATGAGAGGCCGATCCTGCGCGCCGCCCTTGGCGTCATGGGACGCGGGCTTCGTGGCCGGGTGGGTCACCGGGCTGGTACGCGCGCTGGGGGCGGTCGTCATCTGCGAGACTCCTCGAAACGGGGGTCCACTCTCCAAAGCGGCACCGCTGCCGCCTCCACCCCCACTATACGACACGCCGGGCGGCGGGCGTTCAGTTTCAGTGGCGGGATCGGCCGGATAAAGCGGTTGACCAACACAGTTCCCGGTCGCATCAGGCGCGCAGTTCGGCCCCGACCCGTTCCTTGAGAAGGGACACGAGCGACGAGACCTGCGGATCGACCTCCTCGTGACGCAGGGTCCGCTCGGGGTCGCGGAAGGTCATGCGGAAGGTGACGGACTTCCGGCCCGCGCCGATCTGCTTCCCGCGGTACGTCCCCACGAACCGGTGCCCCTCAAGCCGGGCCAGCTTGGCGGCAGTCACCAGGTCATCAATCGATTGCCACGCCACCGACTCGCTGACGATCACCGACAGGTCCCGCTCGATGCCGGGGAACGCCGGCAGCAGGTGGGCCCGTGCGGCAGGCGGGTACAGGGCGACCAGTTCGCGCATCCCCAGCTCCGCAACCGCCACCGGTCCATCCAGACCCCAGCGCTCAATCTCCTTGCCCGCGATCAGGCCCGCATAGCCCAGCGGCCTGCCATTGATGATCAGTCGCGCAAAGGTCCCCGCGGAGAGCGCCGGCATGATGCTCGGCGCCGCTTCGAACATCACCTTCGCCGATTGACCGCCGACAGCCTGAGCAATGCGCTCGATCACGCCACGCAGCCCGCGCGACGCGTGCTGGAGATTCTCGTTGTCGCCGGTCAGTCCGGGCGCATCCATCAGAATGCCCAGGTTGACGTTCTCGATCGTCTCGCGAGCGAAAGTCTTGCCGTCGTCCTTCTCCGCAAAAACCGCGGCGATCTCAAAGAGGCGCACGCCCCCCTCAACACGCACCCCCGCATCGCGGTTGCCGCGACGGCAGTTCAGCAATCCGCTGAGCGTGCTGGGACGCAGATAGGGCATGTCCTTGCGACGCTCTTCATCCACCTTCACAAGGCGCAGGCCGGGCGGAAGGAAACTCTCGGCATCGTTCTTGGGGGCAAAGGAGAACGTAACGGTCTCGAAGAATCCCATGCCCGTCAGGACACGAGCAACCTCGGCGTGAGCCTTCTCCCGCCGCGCCCAGTCGCCGGGGTGCTTGAGGTCAAGATTGACGCCGATCGAAGGGGCGACGCTGAACTTGTCGAGGCCGTGGAGCCGGGCGATCTCTTCGGTGAGATCGACCTCGCGGGTCAGATCATGGCGGTGATTGGGGACGAGGCAGCGAAGGGTCTCGCTGTTGCCCGCCGCGGTCGTACCGAAACCAGCGACATTCACGCCGATCGCGGTGAGCAGACGCACGATCTCCGGCGTCGGAACCTTGATGCCCAGCAGATGCTCGCAGCGCGCCAGGCGCAGGGCGATCTCTGTTTGCGGCTTTGCGGCCGCGCCCCAGACATCAATCACGCCATCGCACAGCGTGCCGCCGGCAACCTCAAGAATCAGCGCCGCGGCCCGGGCCGCCGCCTCGTCGATATCGCGGGCATCCACGTAGCGCTCGAAGCGGTGCGAG
>JBGSZV010000044.1:0-12173 GCA_041750235.1 Phycisphaerales bacterium | reverse complement strand
GCGGCGCGGCGCTGGGCGGGGGTTTCGGTGCGGGTGGTCTGCGCGAGGGTGGCGTGCTCGCTGGCGGCGTAGTCCTCGCCGAAGCGGATGAGGCGGAAGGAGTTGCCGAGGACGAAGATGTCGCCAATGAAGTGGTAGAGGGCCGCGAAGAGGAGGCTGCCGATGGTGCCGGTGGCGGCCATTGTGAGACCGAGCAGGGCGATGACGATCGAGGCGGCGATGTTCTGGCCGATGACGACGCGCGTCTTGCGGGCGAGTTCGACCATGAAGGGGATGCGGCCGATGTCGTCGTTCATCAGGGCGACGCCGGCGGAGTTGGTGGCGATGTCGGAGCCGGAGAGTCCCATGGCGACGCCGACGTCGGCGGCGGCCAGGGAGGGGCCGTCGTTGATGCCGTCGCCGACCATCAGGACGCGCTGGCCCTTGTTGACCATGGCGCGGACGAGGGCGTGCTTCTCTTCGGGGTGGCACTCGGCTTCGATCTGATCGACGCCGACGCTGACACCGACACGCTTGGCGACGGCGAAGCGATCGCCGGTGAAGAGCTGGATGGTGCGGGCGCCGAGTTCGCGGAGCTTCTCGATGACGGGCTTGGCGTTGTAGCGGAGCTTGTCTTCCAGACCGACAGCACCGAGGTAGCGGTTGTTGACCATGACGTGGACGCCCGACATGCCCTCGATCTGCGCCTCGACGGCGGCGATCTGGTCGGCGATGCGGGGGTTCACTTCGGCAAGCCAGGTGGGGCGACCGGCGAGGATCTCGCCGCGGGCGGCGCGGGACTTCACGCCCTTGCCGTGGAGTTCTTCGTCTTTGGTCGAGGGGTCGGGGACGATGCGCGCCTGGCGGGCGGTGGTCATGATGCTCTTGGCGAGCGGGTGGTTGGAGTGCTGCTCGGCGTCGGCGGCGGCCTGGAGGAGTTCGGCACCTTCGACTCCGGGCGCGGGGGCGAGGCGGGCGACGTGGAAGTTGCCGGTGGTGAGCGTGCCGGTTTTGTCGAAGACGATGGTGTCGATGTTGGCGGCGGCTTCCAGGTAGGTCGTCTGCTTGATCATGATGCCCATGCGCGCGGCGGCGGCGAAGGAGGCCATCATCGCGGTTGGGCTGGAGATCAGAAGGGCCGAGGGGCAGGTGACGACGAGGACGGTGATCGCCTTGTCGATGTCCTTGGTGAGGTACCAGACGAGGCTGGCGACGACGAGGGCGATGGGCACGAAGTAGGCGGCGACCTGCTCGACGAGGAGCTGACGCGGGGTCTTGGTGCTCTCGGCCTCGCGAATGAGGGCGGCGACCTTGCCGATGGTCGTGTCTTCGCCGACGACGCTGGCGCGGAGTTCGAGGGTGCCGGTGAGGTTGGTGGTGCCGGCGTAGACGTCGGCGCCGGGTCCGACTTCAACGGGGAGCGCTTCGCCGGTGAGGGAGGCCTGATTGATGGAGGAGTAGCCGTCGGTGATCTTGCCGTCGACTGGGAGGTTTTCGCCGGGGCGGACGCGGACGCTCATGCCGACGCGGATGGCGCTGATCGGGACTTCCTTCTCGACGCCGTTCTCGAGCAGGCGGGCGGTGTCGGGGGTGAGGCCGACGAGTTCTTCGATGGCGCGGCGCGCGCCCCATGCGGTGCGGCGGAGGGCGTGGTCAAAGACGAGGAGGATGAAGGCGAGGTAGCCGGCGGCCTCGTACTTCGTCGTCGCGATGGCGGCGATGATGGCGAGCGCGGCGAGGGTGGAACTGGTGGGACGGCCGCGGAGGAGTTCCTTGCACGCGGAGAGGAAGAGCGGGATTCCCAGCAGCACGGAGCCGATGAAGGCTGGGATCTGCTCGGGGCCGCCGGAGGCGAGGCCCAGGACGCGGATGATCGTGGTCGTAAAGACGAGCACGCCGCCGACGAGGTAGAGCAGGATCCAGTTCTCGAGCTTGAGTTCGTTGTGCGAGCAGCACTCGACGCCGTGCTCGTGGTCGGGGTGGTTGTGATCGTGCTTGTGCGCGTGTGCCATGCGGGGAAGAAACTCCGGGAAAGGCCGCGCCGGGGAAGCGGCGGGTCGGGGAGTGGGTGACGGTCGCAGACGGGGAACGGTCCGGCGGGTGTGCCCTCCGGGACGGAACCACTGAGCATCTATACTAGTTCCAGACCCCTTTCGGTTCGGATGCGGTGGAGGATTGGATCCGCCGGGAGCGGTTTGTTCGGGTTGGTGGGCCGGTGCGGGTGCCGCGGGCGACTCGTGGAGCCGAAAGTATGACGATTTCGCAAGTCGCGGTGCTGGGTGACGGCCAGATGGGGCTGGTCTGTGCGGGGGTGCTCGCGCAGACGCTTGAGGGCACGCTCCGGGAACCGGCGGTGCGCCTGTGGGGCCATGAGGCACGGCTGGTGGATTCCCTGGCGCAGACGCGGAAGACCCCCCGGTTGCCGGGGTTCGAGCTGGCCGAGAACGTGCTGGTGTCGGGCGATGCGGCGACGGTGCTGGAGGGGGCGGACCTGATCGTTGCGGCGATCCCGACGCAGTATTTGCGCACGGTGCTCACGCGGATGCGGACCTGGACGCCCGCGGGGGTTGGGGTGGTGAGCGTTTCCAAGGGGATCGAGAACGGCTCGCTGCTGCGGCCGACGCAGGTGATCGCTGACTCGCTGGATGAGCATCCGGAATCGACGCGTCGGCCATTGGCGGTGTTGAGTGGCCCGACGATTGCGCCGGAACTGGCGCGGTGCCTGCCGGCGACGATGATCGCGGCGAGCAACGACCAGGAGATTGCGACGAACCTGCAGCGACTGTTCACGACGAACTGGCTGCGGATCTACACGGGCTCGGACCCGCTGGGCGTCGAACTGGCGGGCGCGACCAAGAACGTGATTGCCATTGCGGCGGGCATATTGGATGGATTGCAGGCGGGCTACAACGCCAAGAGCGCGCTGCTGGCGAGAGGCTTGGCGGAGATCGCGCGCCTGGGCGCCGCGATGGGGGCCAGGAGCGAGACGTTCTTCGGGCTGGCGGGCGTGGGCGATCTGGCGACGACGTGCTTCAGCCCCGAGGGGAGGAACCGGTCGTGCGGCGAGGCGCTGGGGAAGGGTGAGGTGCTGTCGCACTACCTTGCGCGGACGGATTCGGTGGTCGAGGGCGTGGCGACGACGCGGGCGGTGATGGATCTCGCGAAGAAGCGGAACGTTGAGATGCCGATCACGGCGGCGGTGTACGCGGTGCTGTACGAGGGGCTGGACCCGATCGACGCGATCTCGCGGCTGATGAGCCGGGGATTGAAGGCGGAGCGGGTGGGGTGAACGGCGCGCGGTTTATTTTTCTGGGCACGGGGACTTCGGGCGGCGTGCCGCAGATCGCGTGTGATTGCGAGGTGTGCACCTCCACCGATCCGCGAGACACGCGGACGCGCACGGGCGCGGCGGTGGAGTGGACGGATCCGAACGGGCAGCAGCGGATCCTGCTGATCGATACCACGCCGGACCTGCGGCAGCAGGCGCTGCGGGAGAAGCTGTGGCGGTGCGACGGGATTGTCTACACGCACAACCACGTGGATCACATCTTCGGGCTGGATGAGGTGCGGCGATTCAACGCGGCAATGCAGGCGCCGATCGATGTGTACGCCGATGCGCACACGATTGAGTCGCTGCGGCGTGTTTACAAGCACATCTTCGAGAAAGAGAAGAATCAGAACCAGTCGTTCGTGGCGACGCTGATTCCGAATGAAATTCAGGCGGAGCGCGGGTTCGTGGTGCATGGATTGAAGGTGATGCCCTTCAAGCTTCTGCACGGTAGGCAGCCGATTCTCGGGTTCCGGCTGGAACTGGCGGGCGGTGGAGAGAGCGATGTTTTTCCGCTGGCGTACTGCACGGATGTGTCGGGCATCCCGCCGGAGTCGTGGAAGTATTTGCGGGATCTGAAGACGCTGGTGCTGGATGGGCTGCGGATCCGGCACCATCCGACGCACTTCAACCTCGATCAGGCGGTGCAGCACGCGCTGGAGATCGGGGCGGGGCAGACGTGGCTGGTGCACATTGCCCACGAGATCCTGCACGCGCGGGAGGATGCGGAACTGCCGGAGGGGATCAGTCTCGCGTACGACGGGCTGGTGCTGGGTGCGGCTGGGCCGCCGGACGGGGCGGAGGAGAGTCCTATCATAACCCAAACAAACACGGATTTTGACGAGGGGTGAGATCGTCGGGCGGAGGGTTCTCCTGCTATTCTTTCCCCCCCATGGCCAAGGCACGTGAAATCAAGAAGCGGATCAAGGCGGTCGGCAACATCCGTCGCATCACCAAAACGATGCAGATGATCGCCACCAGCAAGTTCGCCAAGGCGCAGCAGCGTGCGACGGCGAGCAAGCCTTACACCGAGGGCGTGTTCGAGCTGGTGACCGAGCTTGCCGCCAAGGCGGGCAACATCACGCACCCGCTCATCAGCGGTCCGGTTGGTGGCCCCAAGGGCAAGCCGCTGCTCCTGGTGCTCAGCAGCGACCGCGGGTTGTGCGGGCCGTACAACGGCTCGGTGCTGCGGACCGCGATCAAGTATTTCCGCGAGAACTACGCCGGCGTTGGGCTCGATTCGATCGAGACCGAAGTGTCGGGCAAGAAGGGCATGGGCTTCTTCAAGTTCAACAAGACGCCCATCACGCGATTCCACACGAAGTTCGGCGACAACCCCAAGTTCGACGATGTCGAGCGGCTCGCCCAGGAATACATGGATCGTTTCACGCGGGGCGAGATCGCCAGCGTGCACGTGATCTACATGCGGTTCATCTCCACGGCGCGTCAGCGTCCCGAGGTACTGCAGCTTCTGCCGCTGAAGCCGCCGGAGACTGCGGGCGCACCGGCGAAGGGTCCGAGCGTGGACTACGAGTTCAGCCCGGCGCCGGAGCAGCTTCTCAACGATTTGCTGCCGGTCACGGTGAAAACCACGCTGTATCAGGCGTTCAGCGATGCCGTCGTGTCGGAGCACGTGGCGCGAATGATCGCGATGAAGGCCGCGACGGACAATGCTGGAAAGATGGGCAAGGATTTGTCGCGCAAGTACAACCGTGCCCGTCAGTCTCAGATCACCACGGAACTGACCGAGATCATTTCGGGTGCCGCGGCGCTCGAGTAGATCGGGGCGGCGGTTCAAACTGGAGGTTCACCGCGTGCGACGTCACCTTCTGGGCGTGTCCCTGCTGGTCCCGGTGTTGCTGTGCTCCTGCGCGAGCGACAGGGATGGGACCTATTCCGCCGTGGGTCCGCAGCAGCTCGAGGTCTACGCCGACGGGGCGAAGGCCGAGCGGGCGGCGTACGTGGTGATGCAGCAACTGGCGGCCAAGGAGACGCGTCCGGACGGGTCGCAGACGATCCCTTCGATGCGCCAATCCAGTGCGACGACGACCGCCATCGACGACGGCGTGACGCTGGTTGGCGAGCGGCAGTTGATGAGTTTCGCCGGGACGGATGGAACGGTGTACGAAGTCGAGCGGCTGCTGATCCCCAAGCGGTCGACCCGGGTGACGCTCCGGACCAGTGCCGGATCGGAATCGGACCCCCGGGCGGCGGAGTTTTTCCGGCTCATGAAGGAAGCTCTGGCCGACGAGGGGCTGAGTGAGATGGCGCCGGCGGCGAAGTGAGCCGGGGCTCGGCAGTGCCGGGGCGAATCTTGTATGAACTGTGAGCGGTGGTCCGGGGACGGGCTGCTACACTTTTGCTTCGGTTCAGGGCGTCAATGCATGGCGTTCGGGCCGACAGGGTTGTGCCATGCCGTCCAAGACCTCGCCGAAGAAGCCCAAGTCCGCACCCGTCGCGCCGAGCAAGAAGGCGCCTTCCAAACCCGCACCTCGAGCGAGCGCCGGCAAGGATGCCGCGGTTCCGTCGGTTGACCATCCGATGCAGGTCGCGCCGGTGTACCACAGCGTGCTGCAGATGATCGGCAACACGCCGATGCTTGAACTGCGGAAGCTGGACACGGGCGTGTGCCGTCTGTTTGCGAAGATGGAGCTTTTGAATCCCGCTGGTTCGATCAAGGACCGCATCGGATTGTCGATGATCGAAGCGGCGGAGGCGGACGGGCGGCTGAATCCCACAGGTAATCCGAGGCCGACGATCATCGAGGCGACGGCGGGGAACACCGGACTGGGCCTGGCGCTGGTGGCGGGCCAGAAGGGCTACAAGCTGACGGTGGTCGTGCCCGACAAGATGAGCCAGGAGAAGATCCAGCACCTGCGCGCGATGGGCGCCGAGATCGTGATGGCGCGGTCGGACGTGCAGAAGGGTCATCCGGAGTACTACCACGAGGTTGCGGCGCGGCTTGCGGCGAAGACGCCCAACTCGGTGTACATCAATCAGTTCAGCAATCCCGCGAACACCGAAGCGCACTACGACCACACCGGGCCTGAGATCTGGGAGCAGATGGATGGGAAGGTGGATGCCGTCGTGCTGGGGGTCGGATCGGGCGGAACGATCACGGGGGTGGGCAAGTACCTGCGTGAGAAGAATCCGAAGATGAAGATCATCCTCGCGGACCCGCAGGGTTCGATGCTGCACCCGCTTGTGAACGAGGGGAAGCATGTCGAGGCGACGAGCTGGCTGATCGAGGGGATGGGTGAGGACTTTGTCCCTGATATCTGCGACATCGAGCTGTGTGATGAGGCCTTTGCGGTGACGGACGCGCAGGCGTTCCTTGCGGCGCGCGAGCTGCTGGTGAAAGAGGGCGTGCTGGCGGGGTCGAGCACGGGGTGCCTGATCTCGGCGGCGCTGCGGTGGTGCCAGAAGCAGAAGACACCGATGAACGTGGTGACGCTGTGCTGCGACACCGGCGCGAAGTACCTCTCGAAGATGTTCAACGACTTCTGGATGATGGACAACGGGTTCATCAAGCGGGAGCAGAAGAACAACCTGGCGGACCTGATCGCGCGTCGGCACCTTGCGGGCGAGGATTTCACGCTGGGAGAGGATGAGCCGCTCAAGCAGGCGATCAAGCGGATGCAGATGTACGGCGTGTCGCAGCTGGTGGTGATGGACGCGAAGGACAAGGTCGCGGGGATCATCGACGAGGGCGATATCTTGCTGGCGGTGACCTCGGACGCGGGGGCGTTCGAGCGGCCCGTGAGCGACTTCATGACGCGGCGGCTGGAGACGATCCGGCCGGAGGCGAGCGTGAACGACCTGATGCCGATCTTCCGTGCGGACCGCGTGGCGATCGTGGTGGATGCCAAGGGGCATTATCACGGGCTGATCACGAAGATCGACCTGATTAACTATCTGCGGACGAGAGTGAAGTAAGAAGGGCCAGTGGGCAGTGGCCAGATGGCCAGTTGGGATGCTCACGGCATAGTTCGACCTTTCAATCTGGCCACTCCCCATTGGCCACTGGCTGCTCAAATGCACGACACCGACAATCTCCATCCCGCGACCAAGGTCATTCACGCCGGGCAGCATCCCGAGCCGGCAACCGGCGCGGTGATGCCGCCGATCTTCGTGTCGACGACGTACGCCCAGGAATCGCCGGGCGTGCACAAGGGCTTTGACTACATCCGCTCGCACAACCCGACGCGGTATGCGCTGGAGCGGATGGTGGCCAAGCTCGAGGGGTCGCAGATCGATGAGAGCAAGGATCCGTCGTGCGGCGGGTTTGCGTTCAGCTCGGGCATGGCGGCGATCGCGACGTGCCTGGAGCTGGTCGATGCGAACAGCGAAATCCTGTCGATGGACGACATCTACGGCGGGTCGAACCGCCTGTTCAAGCGGGTCCGCGAGCGGTCGCAGGGTCTGAAGATCACGTTCGCGGATCTGACGAAGGCGGGCCAGATCGAGCGGCTGATGAAGCCGACGACGCGGCTGGTGTGGGTGGAGACGCCGACGAACCCGACGCTGAAGGTGGTGGACCTTGGGGCGGTGGCGAAGGCGGCAAAGAAGATCAATCCCGAGGTGCTGCTGGCGTGCGACAACACGTTCTGCTCGTCGATGAACCAACGGCCGCTCGATCACGGGTTCGACATCGTGATGCACTCGTCGACCAAGTACATGAACGGTCACTCGGATGTGCTGGGCGGGCTGCTGGCGGTGAAGGACCTGGCGCTGTGCCAGCGGCTGCGGTTCCTGCAGAACTCGGTGGGCAGCGTGATGTCACCCTTTGATTCGTACCTGACGCTGCGGGGCATCAAGACGCTGGCGATCCGGATCGAGCGGCACAACGCGAGCGCAATGAAGATCGCACAGTGGCTCGAGGAGCACGAGGCGGTCGAACGCGTGGTGTACCCGGGTCTGGCGAGTCATCCGCAGCACGCGGTGGCGAAGAAGCAGATGCACGGATTCGGCGGCATGATCACGTTCTTCATCAAGGGCGGGATCGAAGAGTCGCGGCGGTTTCTGGAGAGCGTGCGGATCTTTACGTGCGCGGAGAGCCTGGGCGGCGTTGAGTCGCTGGTGGATCACCCGGCGATCATGACGCACGCGAGCGTGCCGGCGGAGATGCGGAAGGAACTGGGCATCACGGACTCGTTGATCCGGCTGTCGGTGGGCATCGAGGACTGCGATGACCTGATCGCGGACCTGGAGCACGCGCTGGCGGTGGCGGTGCGAAGGACGACGGCGGTGCGGTAGGAACTTCTACCGCAGAGACGCCGAGGTCGCAGAGATGAGATGGGGTCGACAATACAAGCCACAGATGACACAGATACTCACAGATGGGTTCAGAGATCATTTGAGGCTTTTGGTATCCGTGCTCTTCTGTGCCATCTGTGGCTGCTTTCCCTGCCTTTCTCCGCGCCCTCTGCGACTCTGCGGTGAAGATCTATGAACGCCCATCGGATTATTGATGCGAATGCGAACCGCGCGCGGGAGGCTCTGCGCGTGATGGAGGATGCGGCGCGGTTTGTGCTGGATGACCGGGTGCTGTGCGAGGCGATCAAGCGGGCGCGGCATGATCTCGCGGGGGCGGTGAGGTCGCTGCCGGGCGGCGGCGGTTCGGAACTGGCGTGGCGGGATACGCCGGGGGATGTTGGGACAAGCGTTTCGACCGCGAGCGAAATGAAGCGCGCGGGGGTGCGCGAGGTGGTGATCGCGGCGGGGAAACGGCTCTCCGAGGCGCTGCGGTCGATCGAGGAGTACGCCAAGACGCTGGGCGCGGCGGGTGTGGCCGTGGCGGTGGAGCAATTGCGGTATCGGGCGTATGACCTTGAGCAGCGGCTGACACTGGCGTTTGGGACGGGGCGCGCGAGGCAGTGGCGGCTGTGCGTGATCGTGACCGAGGCGCTGTGTGCGCATCACCCGTGGGATGTGGTGGTGAAGCAGGTGATCGAGGGGGGAGCGGATTGCATCCAGTTGCGGGAGAAGACACTGGAGTCGCGAGAGCTGCTGGAGCGGGCGCGGCGGTTGGTGGAGATTGCGCATTCGAACGATGTGAGCGTGATCGTGAATGATCGCGTTGATATCGCGCTGCTCGCGGGGGCGGACGGCGTGCACGTGGGGCAGCGGGATCTCTCGGTGAAGGAGGTTCGCCGGGTCGCGGGGTTTGATCTGCTGGTCGGGGTGAGCACGACGACCATCGAGCAGGCACGGGCGGCGCTGCGGGATGGGGCGGATTACTGCGGCGTCGGGCCGGTGTTTGCGACGGCGACGAAGGCGTCGCCGGGGGGCAGAACCGACGGCAGCGTGGCGGGGCTGGGGTACGTGCGGGAGTATGCGGGGCATGAGCCGGCGTTGCTGCCGTATGTGGCGATCGGAGGGATCTCGCCGGGGAATGTTGGCGAGGTGCGGGCGGCGGGGGCGGTGGGTGTGGCGGTGAGTTCGGCGGTGTGCGGGGCGCGGGATGTGGTGGGGGTGTGCCGGGGATTGCGTGCGACGGCGTAGACTTTGGGCCTGAGACGACCCACCCCCTCCCTCACGGTCGGGGTTCCGGGGGGTTCCATGGAGGGATTGCCGCGATGCCCGTTACGTTCCACAAGCACATTCTCCCCAACGGCCTGACGATCCTTGCCGAGACGGACCCGGATTCGCACACGGCGGCGTGCGGGTTCTTCGTGAAGACCGGGGCGCGCGATGAGGAGCCGCCGGTGATGGGGGTGTCGCACTTCCTTGAGCACATGATGTTCAAGGGAACGGAGCGGCGGTCGGCGGACGATGTGAACCGGGAGTTCGATGAGATCGGCGCGGACTACAACGCGTACACGACCAGCGAGATGACGTGCTTCTACGCGGCGACGCTGCCGGAGCATCTGGCGCGGTCGGTGGACATCCTCGCGGACATCCTGCGGCCGGCGCTGCGGGACGGCGACTTTGACACCGAGAAGAACGTGATCCTGGAAGAGATCGCGATGTACAAGGACAATCCATTTTGGGTCCTGTACGAGAAGGCGATGGAGGAGTACTACCACACGCACACGCTGGCGCACCGCGTGCTCGGGACGGACGACACGATCAAGGCGCTGCAGCAGGCGCAGATGAAGGGGTACTTCGACCACCGGTACTCGGCGGACAACACGGTGGTGTCGTTCGCGGGGAAGCTGGACTTCGGCGCGTGCGTGAAGGAGATCGAAAACCGATGCGGGAAGTGGCAGCGGACCGGCGCGGTACGCGACTCGGCGTGTCCGCGGACGGCGGAGCGCGACTTCACGCTGAAGGATGAGAAGGTGACGCGCGGGTATCTCCTGATGGTCAGCCCCGGGCCGGGGTCGAGAGACCCGCGGCGGTACGCGGCGATGATGCTCGCCAAGGTGCTGGGCGATCCGGACAACTCGCGGCTGCACTGGTCGCTCATCGAGCCGGGGATCGCGGATGAGGCGCAGGCCGCGTACGAGCCGCGCGACGGCTGCGGGGATGTCTACGCCTACGCATCGGGCGACCCCGAGAAGATCGGCGACATTCAGACGATCATCGAACGTGAGATTGACGGGCTGGTGGCGTCGCTGACGCAGCATGATCTGGAGCGGCTGCGGAACCTGCTCGCGACGAGCGTGGTGCTCGCGGGCGAACGGCCGAGCGGGCGAATGCAGCGGCTTGGGCGCGTGTGGACCTACAACGCCGAGTACAAGACGCTTGAGGAAGAACTGGCGGCGATCAACGCGGTGACGCTGGATGATCTGCGCGCGGTGTACAAGGCGTTCCCGTTCCGTCCGCGGACGGTGGGGCGCATGCTGCCCGCTTGAAATGCAAACCACGGAGGCACGGAGACACGGAGACACGGAGAAAGACAGGTCAGGAATGCAAGCCACAGATGACACAGATAGTCACAGATGAGTTGAAGACCGATTGAACATGTCTCTGAATCTGTTCATATCTGTGCCCATCTGTGACATCTGTGGCTACTTTCGACGCCTTTCTCTGCGCTCTCTGCGTCTCTGCGGTGACAACTATCTCGCGTCGATTGCGGCGGCGATCTTCTGGATTGTCTCGATCGTTTCGGCGTGGGTGAGGCGTTCGCTCTTGGTGTACTGCTTCCAGAGCATGGGGATTGCCGCCAAAGTGAGCGGGAGGTACCAGGCGCAGGTGATCCAGAACTGGCGCGGGTACCAGGAGAAGTAGGTGCTGAGCATCGAATCGGTGAGCCAGACGCCGGGCCACAGGCTGACGATCATGGTGACGATCACGATGATGGGGAACTTGCGCTTGAGGCGCGAGGTGAAGCTGATGGCCGTGGTGGTGGATTGTTGGCGTACATCGCCGAAGAGGTCGCGGTCGTAGGGGCTGCCGAAGGCGAGCATCTGGAAACGCCGGGTGGTGGCGCTGGAGCCTTCATCAACGATCTTGAAGTCGGGGAGCTTGCCGCGTTTGGCGAGTGCCTGCAGGCGCTGGATCACCTGGTCGGGGGTGAGGGTGGTGGTGAGTGTCGGGAGCGGCTGGGCGGGTCCGGATAATGCCGGTGCGGCGTCCATCGCGGACTCGGCGGCGACTTCGTCAGAAAGCATTTCGCTCGTCATAACGCTCAACGCGTGCTCCTGGCGGGATTTTCCCGCGAGATGACCAGTCTAAGGGATCGGCATTCCCCAGCGGGTTCTGCTGCCCGGGGATGATTTCGAGGGCACAATAGGGGCGGTGGAAATCGGATTGTCCAGCGCGACGACGGGTCTGCGACTGGTGCGGGAGCTTCCAACGGTGGAGCACGCGCCGGGGCGTGATCGCGTGGAGCGGGAGAACCGCTCGGCGGCGGGATTGTCCGCGGCCGATGCGCGGGCCTTGCTTGGAGAGGCGACGGCGAGATCGGAAGAGCACACGT
>JBGSZV010000043.1:0-2706 GCA_041750235.1 Phycisphaerales bacterium | reverse complement strand
CCACTTTGCCCGCGCCGGACGGGCGCCGCTGGTGCTCAAGGACCGAGACGCGGCGGGGTTTGACTACCTGGTCGTCAACAGCGGGCCGATCGAGTACCCCACGCAGTGGTGGTTCGAAGTGATGGATGTCGAAGTGAAGTTCGTGGAGCACATCGACCACGACAAGCACCCGGAGCACACGGTTCGCGTCGGCTTCGCCGCCTTGACGCCGGTCATGATGCAACTGGCCAAGAGCGTCCAGGCTGAGTTCGGGGCTGAGACGAGCGTGCAGCACTTCCCGGCGGTCGCGGGCATCAAGGAGCGGATGGCCGAGGGACGCCGGGGAACCGAGGGTGTCCGCGATGAAAACGTCCAACTGCTGGAGGTCTTTGACCGCCAGGTGAGCAAATGGACCGCGATCTACCGGCTGGCCCAGGCGCAGGGGATCCCCCGCGAGCGGGTGGCGGCCATCGGCGACGAGGTGAACGATCTGACCATGATCGAGGGGGCCGGGCTGGGCATCGCCATGGGCAACGCGGTGGAGCAGATCAAGAAAGTCGCGAACGTCGAAACGACGGACCACACGCAGGACGGCGTCGCGGTCGCCATCGACAAAATTCTGCGGGGCGAGTGGTAGGGCGATTCGGGGGCAATACTTCCGCGTGCAGACACTCACCGACATCAAACGCATGCTCGAAGAGCGCGGCCTTTCGCCGCGGCATTCCCTCGGCCAGAACTTCCTGATCGATCAGAACCTGGTGAAGCGGCTCGTGGACGCCGCGGGGGTCGGCGCGGGCGATCTTGTGGTGGAGGTGGGCCCCGGGACGGGCGTATTGACGGATGAGCTGCTGCTCCGCGGCGCGCAGGTTATCGCGTGCGAACTCGACGACGGGCTCGCCAATCTGCTCCGTGAGCGGCTGATCGGAAAGGCATCGTTCACGCTCATCGAGGGCGACTGCCTCGCCGGCAAGCGGGGCATCAACCCCGACATCCTGCGTGCCGTCGGCGACCGGCGGTTCAAGCTGGTGGCGAATCTGCCGTACGCCGCCGCCAGTCCGCTGATGGGAACCCTCGCGACCGAGCACCCGGCGTGCACGGCGATGTACGTCACGATTCAGCGAGAGGTGGGGGAGCGGCTGCGAGCAAAGCCGGGCACGAAGGAGTACGGCGAGCTGGGCATCGTGGTGCAGGCGCTCGCCGAGGTCGAACGGCTGGCGCTGCTGCCGCCCGAATGCTTCTGGCCACGCCCGAAGGTGACGAGCGAGATGGTCGCGATCCGTCGGCGCTCTGCGCCGCTGACCACCGACGCCGACAAGCTCATGCGGCTGTGCCACACGCTCTTTTCCAAGCGACGGAAACAGCTCGGGACCATCCTGGGCCGGTCGACCACGCTCCCCGCCGATATCCAGCCGAGTCAAAGGCCGGAAGAGCTGAGTGTGGAACAACTCGTCCGCTTGGCGGACGTGTACGACGACCAGTGAAGGCGAACGAACCGATTAGGCGCTGACGCTGCCGTTGGAGATTTTCGCAACGACCTGCGGCGGCTCGGCCTTGATCTGCTCAGCGACTTCGCGGCGGTGGACGTCGATCTCTCGCGGGAACTCGAAGGCGACGCGCACGCGGTCGCCTTTGATGCTCGCGATACGAACGACACCCAGGGGATTCCTGGGATCACCAATCACCACTTCCTCGCCTTCGCGCCGGGTAATAACCAGCATTGAGGACCTCCTGTCCAGCGGCCACCGTCCCACCGGCCGCATGATCCACCGGCGGCATACTACCAAGTGCGCTCGTTCACCGAAGCGCGATTCCCCCTAAGTTGTGTGGAATCAAGAGGTTAGCGTCCGATAACACGCACCCCTGCCTCCCAGCTGCGTCGGGCGGGCTGTTCAGGCGACGGCTTCGACCAAGCGCACCTCAGGAATGTGCTCTTTGAGGCTCCGCTCGATCCCCACCTTGAGGGTCATGGAGCTGGAAGGGCACCCGACGCACGCACCGTGCAGGCGGATCTTCACCACGCCGTCGTCGGTGACATCGACGAGTTCCAAGTCACCGCCGTCGCGCTGCACCCCGGTCCGGAGTGCGTTCAGCACGCGGTTGACTCGATCGACGACGCTGGGCGAGGAAGTCGGCATGGTCTATCGGGATAGTAGGCAATGGAGGCGCGATTCGACAAGGGCACAGGCGTCGCGCTTAGACTTTCGACCATGAACAGGCCCGCTCTATCACGGATGGTTTCGATGGGATTCCTGCTGCTGTCGGCGGCGACGGTTTTCGGGCGGGGCCCCGATCTTTCGGTGATGAACGACGCCAAGGCGCACACCGACGCACGGATCAAGGCGATCCGGGCGACGTGGGACGCGGTGCGCGACGGCGAGACCTCGGCGGAAGATGCGCGCGAGATGCTCAAGCGGGTGGCGTGGTCGCGGGGCACGTTCTTCAAGGTCCGCGTGGCGGCGATCGAGCAACTGCTGGAAGACGAACCGAACATCGCCGACACCCGCAACATGCTGCGGCTGATGCTGCCCACCGAGACGCAGTGGGAAGTGATCGAGCAGATCGCGAACACGGCCGGAGCGGGCGGCTGGACCGAACTCGCACCGGCGCTGGTGCGGAGTTGGTCGCGGCCGGTGCTGGAGCCGCCGGATGATCAGCGTCCGGAGCGCAAGGCGCTGGAAAAGATCTTCCCCGAGCGGTCGCCGGAGGAGAGCGTGTTCATGGTCTTCA
>JBGSZV010000042.1:0-7313 GCA_041750235.1 Phycisphaerales bacterium | reverse complement strand
CGATCATCGCATCGGCGATGGGCCGAGCGCCTTCACGCAGCGCGATCTCGGCCCGCTCCAGCCGCGCGTGCCGCCCGTCATCCGACTCGGCATTGGCGCGCGTGTTGCACAGCACCAGCGCGGCGATGCGCTCGGGGTATCGACGGAAGAGTTCAAAGAGGATGATCCCGCCCATCGACAGGCCCACGAACACGCACGCTCGGTCCACGCCGAGTTCTTCGAGCACGAAGATGAGATCGTCGGCAAACTCGCCGACCGACATGCGGCGGGCTTCTTCGGGGGTGGGGGCGTCGCTCCGTCCGTGGCCGCGGAGGTCCGGCACGATGCAGCGATAGCGGTCGGAAAGACCGCGGGTCGTTGCCCTCCACATGGCGCCGGAAATGGGATGGCCGTGCACGAAGACGACGGGCAACGCGGCCTCGGGGCCGGAGCACTCAACATGGAGCAAAGCGCCGTTGGGGAGAGTGATGCGCATGGCGGAACTCAGGGGGTGCTTGGCTTCTCGGCGACACGCTTGAGGGTGGCACGCTGCAGCGACCGCGGGACGACCGATCTGACCTCCGGGACGGCGTCTTTACCGCCACTGGGTTCCGCGTTTTCTGAAGAGCCCGAGATCATCTCGACGCTGAGGAGTTCATCCGGCGTTGCGAAGTGCTCGAGCTTCTCGCGTGTGTTGATGCGAGTGCCCTGGACTTCGAATGAGGTGTAGAGGGCGCCATCGAGGTGCGTGGCGGGGATGATGATGCCGTTCTTCTCGTCGATGGCGAAGCGCCCTTTCTCCGCGTCGCGGACGACGAGTTCGTAGGCGCGTTCCTGTTTCGTGCCGTTGGCTTCCGCATAGATGATCGTCCACTGGTAGCGCGCGGGGTCGTCGGTTGGCTTGACGATGAGTTCCATGACGAAGTCGCGATCGGGTCGACCGGGAGCGATCAGCGCTGCGGGGCCGGACCAGTGGCCGACCCAATCGGCGGGGAACACCGGTCCCTTGGACGGGGCCGCCTCTTGTGTTGACGCGGCAAGCGCGGCGATGAATGTCGTCACGACGGCGATGGCGCAAGTTCGTGGATTTGTCATGGGGTCATGCGTCGCGAGGCTTGGTGAGTTGGACGAGTGCGTCGGACAGCGTAACGGGGTACGCACGGTCGTTGAGGTTCAAGATGCGCAATCTAGGCAAGATGGTGAGACTGAGTTTCGAATCTGCCGCAGTGAGACGGTGGGCAGGGCTGACATTCGTGGTTGAAACGGATATTTCCCGGACTTGGAGGTGGAAATCCCTCATCCCGGGGTACACTCGGCTTTATGGGACTTTGGATGTTCCTGTTTGTGTTCGTGGATCAGCTTAAGGAGAGAACCCATGCATAAGAATCTTCGCACGCTCGGTGCCGTGGTGAGCGCGGCTTGTCTGTGGCAGGCCGCCGGTGTGGCTCAGGCTTCCAACAGCGATGCCCTTGACTGGTGCACGCCCTATCCCCAGCAGTGCTTCAACTGCACGACCATCTACGCCAAGCTCCATCTCAACAACTGCATCAAGCTGAACGACCCCGCCTTCCCGTTCAAGATCAAGCTCAACGGCATCGACCTCACCCGTTACGCGAACTTCCGCGGCAACGAAGTGACGATCTGCCTGCGTCGCGATCGCGGCCTCAACATCGGCTGCAACCCCTGCTGCAGCAACAACCGCTGGAACACCCTCTACGCCGAAGGCTTTGAGGAAGTGACCTGCGAGAAGTTCTCCACCGTGGTCTTCTTCACGACGACCGACAATCGCCGCCGCGACATGTCTGCTTCGATGAACGGCCTCTTCGAGACCGAAACCCTCGACGTCTCCGGCCTCGCGCACGAGCCGACCCCGGTTCAGAAGGCGATCGAGTCCGGCTGGTTCACGTTCGTTGACATGCTCGACAAGGCCGCGGCGCTTGCGCCGAACATCGTCTCGGCCGACGAGATGGGCCCGCCCGCTGACGTGATCAGCTAATCCGACAACACATCGCTCGGTCGTCGGCACTTGTGCCGCGGCCGGGCGGATCCGAATCAAGGCCGGCGGAGCGAGCGATCGCTCCGCCGGCTGTGTTTTTAGCAGTGCGCGCACGAAAAAGCCGCGGGACGACGGTCCCGCGGCTCTTCAAGGGCGAGGGAGAGGTTCGCCTTGAGTCAGTTGCGACGCCGACGGATCGCCACGATTCCGGCGATTGTCAGGATCGTGCCGGCGCCGGGAGCGGGCACCGCGCCGGATAGGACGAAGCCGGCGAGGAAGCCGTCATGCGTGAGCCCGGTGCCGACGATGTCGCCGTTGTTGTTGATGGAAAGCGCATTCACGAGGACCTGAAAGTCCGCATCAAGACCGAATGAGAACAGGTAGTCGTTGAGGTCATGCATCTGGCCGTCGAAGTACGCCCAGGCATGCGGAATGCCCAGCGGATCCTCGGGATCGGGATAGGCAAAGCCGACGACGACATTGTTGTCGTTGATGGCGTTGGCCTCGGACTCAAAGAAGCCGGGGAGCGTGCCGAGGGAAATGATGGGATCGCGCGGGTCGAGTGTGAAGATGCAGGCGTGCCAAGGGCCGCTGGGGTTGTTGGCGTAGCCAGTGATCACGCCATAGTTGTTGATGTCGGTGGCGAAGGACACGGACTGCAGCCCGGGGCCGATTTCTTCGGAGACCCAATCGCCGCGGTCGTTGCGCTCGGCGCGGTGCGCCTTGCTCGGATCACCGAAGAAGAAGGAGTCGCCGACGACGATGTTGGCGTTGTTGATGGCGCGGTTGGAGCCGCCCTGATAGCCCTGGAGTGTGCCCGCGGCGATGCCGCCATCGGCGGCGGTCCAGATGAAGCCCTTGGAGAAGCCGGGGCCGAGCGAACCCTGGCCGACCACGACGCCGTTGTCGTTGATGTCCCACGCGACCGACGCGCCGGAGTTCATGGCCTGGTTGAGGTTGATGGAGTTGCCGTCGTGCCAGTACATGGCGGCGGGCGAGCCGAACTCGTTGAAGTCGGACTCGCCGACGATCTCGGAGTTGTTGTTGATGGCCCAGGCGCTGGAGCTATATCCCTCGCCGAGGGACCCGAGGTCGGTCATTTCGCCATTGCTCCAGAGATAGGCATGGGCAACGGTGTCGCCCTTGAGCAGGGCCTGGCCGACGACTTCGCCATGATCGTTGATGTCGAGGGCGACGCTCTCCGACCCGCCGAGTGTCGGGATGCGGAAGAGGACGGGTGCGGCGGAGGCGGCGGCGCCTGCCGAGAGCGCGATGAGAGCGCTGAGTGCGGTGCGAACGTACACGTGCTGAATCTCCCCTCCAGACCTGGCATCGAGCGCGTGGGCGGGGGCGAGTCCGTCTCCGCTGCCGTCCCTGAATCCCCACGACGGCAGCCCGGACATTGCCCCGAGCGACTGGACAAACGTGTCTGGCTTGGGAATAGTACTCAGAACTGATCTGAGGTCAAGTCCAGAACAGTTTGAATAGGAGGCATTTGTGCCCGAGGTCCCGGGAGATATTGGGAAACGGCCCCCGCTGATTGTCAGTCGGGGTAACGTCCGCGTCTCCATGGCGGACACCGGACGGGCCAACCATCGCGGGACGCGGGCTTTAAGCCCGGATGAATGGGCGCGGGCTGAGCGGGTCGCCGAGCGGCTTCATGCCGACTTGCGTCGCCTGGTCGGGGCGTTGCCTGAGCATGCGCGGGGCGCGAGCGGGATGTCGCGGCAGCTTTCGGTGCTGCGGGCGACGTGTCAGCGCGTGGTGTCGGCGGTCAATGAGCCGTCGCCGAGCCCGCTGATGCTTACGCGGCTGCCGGGGATCCAGGGGCTTGAGCAGTTCCTGGAGGGGATCGCGCAGGCGGAGGTGGACCCCGCCGACATCGAGAATGCGCGCGCGAGCGTGCAGTTGTTTGATCAACTGATCCGCGAGCTTGGTGGGAGTCAGTCGAAGCTGGCGGAGCGGCTGTCGTCGGTGACGCGGCCGCAGCAGCAGCGGACGGGTGAGGCGCAGGAGCAGGCGCGGCAGGAGTTGTTCCATGCGGCGGCGCGGCTGGTCGGACGCCAGTGCGATGTGTCGCTGAGCGTGTACGCATTTCGCGCTGCTCCGGATGATGCCACGGACATTGAATGGGCGATGGCCAAGGGGTCGATCGGTCACGTGATGTGGCCGGGCGCGATGCCGATGCTGCTGGCGGCGGGGGAGACGCTGGCGGATTCGGACTCTGCGAGCGAGCGGAGCGTGACGCTGCTGGACATGGGGCGCGCACGCGGGCGTACACCGGAGGCGGTGATGCGCGAGTTCACGACGCAGCCATTGCCGGTGGTGACAAGCCGTGGGAGCGGGCGGACGGTGCTGCAGATCGTGGACCCCAAGAGCGTGGAGGATGGGCGTCCGATCGACATCGTGACGGCAGTGCGGGGGCGGGATCCGATGTTCAGCCCATCGACGGGCAAACCGACGCTCGACGCGGTGTGGACGCTGGTGAACGCGCCGTCGCGCCACATGGTTCTGGATGTGTACCTGCACCGCGACATGGAGCGGATGTACCGTCCGAGTCTGGATGTGCAGATGTGGAATCCGGGGTTGAACACGCCGCTCGAGGATCGCTGGGCGACGCGGTTCCCGGGCGGTCCGCGGCTGCAACTGCTTGGAGCCGGGGTGGAGGGAGCCGAGACGGACTCGTACGCACGGCATATTGAGATGACGCGGGCGTTGTTCTCGCGGGTGGGTTGGAGCGCGGAGGAGTTCGTGGGATTCCGGTGCGAGGTGGTGTTCCCCATCTGGCGCGCGGGGTACTGCATGGACTTTGAGTTCATGGGCGAGAAGCCCGCGGGCGCGTGAGGGCGGAGGATCGGGATGCGGCCGCGCGTGATCATCGTGATGGGGGTGAGCGGGAGCGGGAAGACGAGCGTGGGGAGCGCGCTGGCCGCAGCGCTTGGGTGGACGTTCATCGAGGGAGATGCGTTTCATCCGACGTCGAACGTGACGAAGATGTCGCGTGGCGAGGCGTTGACGGACGAGGATCGCGTGCCGTGGTTGCGTGCGCTTCGCGGCGAGATCGAGCGATGCCGTGGGGCGGGTGAACGGTGCGTGGTGGCGTGTTCGGCGCTGCGGCGGGTGTATCGCGACGAGCTGCGGAGACCGGGGGAGACGGAGATCGTGTTCGTGCACCTGACCGGCGCGGCGTCGCTGATCCGGCGGCGGATGGCAGAGCGTGATCATTTCATGCAGCCGGGGATGCTGGAGAGCCAGCTTGCGACGCTGGAGTCGCCGGGTCCGGATGAGGCGGTCCAGGTGGGGATCGATCGGACGGTGCCGGAGATCGTGGACGTGATTGTGCAGCGCCTGGGGCTTTGAGTGACGGTGCCGAGCGCTATGATTCGTGCGGCGTTCGGGTGTGTGACATCCGAAGGGCCGGGGGCATCGAAGGGATCACTGGAGGTTCTCGATGCACAGATCTTTTCTGGGATGGATGGTGATGGCGGCATTGCTCACGGCGGGGTGCGCGGAGCGCGCCCCGGAGCCGCAGGCGTCGCGGACACAGGAGGCGAAAGTTTCGCCCACGGTCGCGGCGGAGGCCCCCGCGCCGCCCGAGGCGCCGACAGTGTCAGAGAGTGATGCGATGGCGGGCAGCAGCGAAGGGAAGATCGTGAAGAGCGAAGAGCAGTGGAAGAAGGAACTTACGCCCGAGCAGTTCTACGTGATGCGCGAGAAGGGCACGGAGCGGGCCTTCACCGGGAAGTACTGGGACACCAAGACACCGGGCATCTACAAGTGCGCCGGGTGCGGCGCGGTGCTGTTTGAGTCGGAGACGAAGTTCGACTCCGGCTGTGGTTGGCCGAGCTTCTACCAGGCGATCGATGACAAGCGGATTCTTGAGCATGTGGACCGTTCGCACGGCATGGTCCGGACCGAGGTGACGTGCGCCCGGTGCGGGGCGCACCTCGGGCATGTGTTCGACGATGGGCCGAATCCGACGGGGCTGCGGTATTGCATCAACTCGGTTTCGATCGATCTGGAAGCGAAGAAGACCCAGGATCCCGCGAAGGAATAATCAGGTTGGCGGAGGCGTTCCGCCGTTCGCGGGCTGGCGCCGCTGCGAGGCGATCACTTGGTTGATGGTTGAGAGGGCTTCGCGGCCGAGCTTCACATAGGCCAGGAGCTTTGGAAGAGATGTCGCCGCGCGGGCGATATCACGGGAGTGGAGGCGACCGGAGGAGAGCAAGAGGCCGGCGCCAAAGGTGGCGGCGACGCCCGCAATGGCGGCGTGCTTGGTCTTCTGGCGCACGAACGTTTGGATCTCCTGGCCAGCATCGCTGAGGCGCTGCTTGGCCAGGGTCACTTCGTCGGGTTGACCGTCTTGCTGGCGAGCCACAGAAGGCCTCCGGCGATGAGAAGTCCGAGGATGCCGACGGCGAGCGCTGCGCCCGCGTCGCCCAGTTGTGTCGAAAGCACCATGAACAGAGCGGCGAGGAGCGCGACGATCGCGCCGATGCCGACCATGATCGCGCCGAGGGTGAAGGCGAACGCGAGACCGAGCGAGATGGCGTGGCGTTTGAGCGCCCGTCCTTCGGCTTCGGCGAGCTCGGTCGCGCGCAGGATGAGATCGGTGACGATCTTGATGATGAAAGCTCCGGTGGGGCGCTTACTTGCGGAGGATCGCGCCGACGGCGAGGCCGATACCGAAGGCGATGCCGAGGGCCAGCAAGGGGTTTTCCTCAACCTTGGCTTCCAGGGTCTCGGCGGCGTGCTTGCCGTGCTCCTTGGCGGAATCGACCGCGTCGTGGAGATGGGCTTTTGCGTCGCGGACGCCGGCCTTGGCGGTGCGTCCGGCGGATGAGGAGAGGGAACGGAACTGCTCGTGCATGGAGGCGAGTTCGGAGCGGAGGGCCTCGACTTCGTCGCGGAGGACGGCATCGGCCTTGGTGGTGCTTTCTGTGATCGGCATGGTCGAAACTCCTTCTTGGGGTGCTGTGCTCTATAAGGATAGGCTTGACGGGGTTGGAAGGCGGTTGGAAGCGGGGGGAATCATTTCGGAACAAATAGGTGTAATGGAAACGATTGCGGCACTGGGAATGGGGCTGGGACTTGCGGCGGCGTGCGGGCTGCGGGTGTTTCTCCCGTTGCTGCTCATGAGTATTGGTGTGCGCACCGGGGTGATAGAACCTTCATCGAGCTGGATGTGGATCGGCTCGTGGCCGGCGATCGTGGCGCTGTCGAGCGCGTGCCTCATGGAAGTGGCTGGTTACTACGTCCCGATCGTGGACCACCTGCTTGATGCCGTCTCGATGCCCGCGGCGGCGCTGGCGGGCGCGGCTGCGGCGGGGGTGGCGAT
>JBGSZV010000041.1:0-23071 GCA_041750235.1 Phycisphaerales bacterium | reverse complement strand
GGCCGCTGAACGAGAAGTCGAGCGACCCCGGCTCCAAACGGCTGATCGGGAAGTCGTGCGCCCCGTCGTCGCCCTGCTGGGCGAGGCGGTCGACCTTCGGACCGCCGGGGTGCGCAAGGCCCAGGATCGTCGCGACCTTGTCGTAGCACTCGCCGACGGCATCGTCGATCGTCGACCCCAACCGCACGATCCGTGTCGCGGATTCGCAGCGGTACATCGCGGTGTGACCGCCGGAGACCACCAATCCGAGCGCGGGGTACACATCGGATTTGGGGGCGGTCTCGCCGCGGTGAAGCAGCGGGGCATAGAGGTGGGCGACAACGTGGTCAACGCCCACCAGCGGCTTGCCGAGCGACCACGCGAGCGCTTTGGCTGCCGAGACACCCACCAGCAGCGCGCCGATCAGTCCGGGGCGGTTTCCGACCGCGATGGCTTCGATCTCGTCGAGGGTAACGCCCGCCTCGGCGAGCGCATCGCGGATGACGGGCAGGATCTTCTCGACGTGCGCACGGCTGGCGATCTCGGGGACCACCCCGGCGTACTCGGCGTGCAGGTCGTGCTGCGAGGCGATGACGTTGGAGAGCACGCGCGTGCCGTTGGTCACAACCGACGCGGCCGTTTCGTCACAACTGGATTCGATGCCAAGCACGAGCATGGTCAGAAAATCAGACCACGAAGTGCGGTGAGCGGCAAGCGACGGTCGTGTGCGTTCACGCGGTGCGTGATCACTTCTCCTGCGTGGGCGTCGTCGGATCGGTGGTGCCGGCGTTGGATTCCTCGTGGACGGGGACCGCCTCGGGTTCGAGGGGGGCGCCGTTCAACCAAGCTTCGAGGTCGTCGCCGGTGATGCGGAGCACGCTGATCACCTTGCCGTCGGAGTCGCGGATCTCAATCGTGCCATTGGCGATCTTTTCGCTCGTCGGGATGAGGTCCAGAGGCTTCTCTTCGGGCTCGCCGCGGCGGAGGGTGTCCATGCGCTTGACGGTGCGGGCCATCTCGCGGGCAAGAAGGTCGTACTTGCGTTCTTCTTTTTTGAGCGCGGCCAGCTCGAGCGTGCCGGCCGGAGCGTTCTCGCCCGTGCCAACCCACTCGCCGGTGTCGAGCTTGGTGCCGATGGACTTCACCGCAGCGGAGAGCTGCGGGTCCTTCAGGTGCGAGAGGATCCACTCGGGGTCCGCCCAGTTCTTCTTGGTCTCATCAGTCGCCTGCCCGTTGCGGATCACTTCCTCCGCGCGCCGGACCCGCCACATCTCGCGGATCTCCGTGTCGGTCATCGGGAGGTAGAAGCCGGGCGAGGGATCGACGCCCCACTCGGTGCTTTCTTCTTCGCGCTGGATGCAGCGTCCCGAGGGCAGGTAGTAGTAGGCCTCGGTGATCTTGACCTGGCCCGCGCCGCTGGGGAGGCGGTAGATCGACTGAACCAGCCCCTTGCCGAACGACCGCGTGCCGAGCACGATCGCGCGTCCGTTGTCCGACAGGCTGCCGGCGACGATCTCGCTGGCCGAGGCGCTGTTGTCGTTGACCATCACGATCAGCGGGAAGTCAGGGAGCGTGCCGTCGGCGCGGGCGTAGACCCGCTCTTCCGAGGTGGTGCGGCCCTTGGTCTTGACGATGAGGTGCGACTCGTCGCCGAGGAACAGATCAGACGTCTGGATGGCCGCGCTCAGGGCGCCGCCGCCGTTGAAGCGGAGGTCCAGGATCATGCCGCGCATGCCCTGCGAGATGAGTTCCTGGCAGACCTTCTCGAGTTCGACGCCGGTGGTGGTGGTGAACTGCTGCAGGCGGACATAGGCGATCTTGCGGTTCGGATCGGCCATGAAGTCCCACTTGTCGCCGTCGCGGTGCAAGCCCTTGAGCGTTGCGGTCTGAATGCGCTGGCGGGTGATCTCCAGGTCAAAGCGAACCCAGCCGGGCTTCGGGCCGCGGGCCTCTCCCTCGGGGCCTGCGATCGAAGCGGGCAGGGCGCCCTGGGGGATGTCTTGCTCGGAGCCTTCGCGCTCGAAGGTAACGCGGACATTCGTGTTGGGGTTGCCGGTGAGCTTGCTGATGATCTCGTCGACTTCCAGGTTGTAGACGCTCGCGCCATCGACCGCGACGACCACGTCGTCGGCCTCCACACCGGCCTTGTAGGCGGGGGAGTCGTCAAGAGGGCTCACGATGAGCAGGAAGCCGTCGTCGGTGCCGCGGACTTCCGCGCCGATGCCGACAAACTCGCCGCGGACTTCCTTATCGAACTCCGCGACATCCTTGGTGGGGATGAACTCGGTGTAGGGGTCGTCGAGGGACTCGAGCATCCCCTTGATAACCCCTTCCTGCATCTTGTCGTAGTCGGGCGGCTTGAAGAAGTGCCGGCGGACGGTCGTATAGACCTCCTGCACCGGGTCCCAGAACTGATAGCTGGCCGATTGGTCGGCGGCTCCGGCGGTAACCGGGGCGACAGACAGACCGGCGCCGGCGGCGGCGATCAGCACAAACGTCATGGTGAGCTTCTTCATGCCCTCCCGGCTCCACAACAAAGGTGTCCCGTGCGGCACAGACATCGGCCACATCGTAGGGCGGATTGCCCCCCGGGACGCGCCGGGGTGGTCTGAAAACTGCCGACAGGACCGGCTGGAGCGCCTAGGCTGTACGCCTGCATGACAGTCAACAAGGAACGAACACAGATCAAGGTCCGTCAGGAGCGGGCGGTGCTGGTCGCCGTCCACCTCCCCCAGACGAGGTTCGATGAGCGCGACCCGCTGGGCGAACTCCGCGCCTTGGCGGAAACCGCCGGCGCGACGGTCGTGGGCGAGCTGATCCAGCGCCGGCAGAAAATCGAGGCGGGAACCTACCTTGGCACCGGCAAGCTCGAAGAGCTGAAGCTGATGTGCGAGGAGTTGGAGGCCGGGATCGTCATCTTTGACAATGACCTCGCCCCCTCGCAGATCGGCAACATCGAGGAGATCGTCGAGCGGAAAGTGCTCGATCGCTCGGAGCTGATTCTCGACATCTTCGCCGGGCGCGCCACGACCTACGAGGCCAAGCTGCAGGTCGAGCTTGCGCAGCTGGAGTACACCTATCCCCGACTTCGGGCGATGTGGGACCACCTGGAGCGGATCGTCGGTTCCGGCGGGATCGGGGGCATCGGCACCCGCGGCCCGGGCGAGCAGCAGCTCGAAATCGACCGCCGACTGGTGCAGCGCCGCGCGACCCAGCTCCGGCGCGAGCTCGCCGAGATCCAGTCACGCAAAGCGCGCGAGGTCCGGGCGAGGAACCTCGACCACTTCACCGTCGGCATCGTGGGGTACACCAACGCCGGCAAGAGCACGCTTTTCAACAGCCTCACGTCGGGCGGCGCGTTCGCGAATGATCAGCTCTTCGCGACGCTGGTCACCCGTACCCGCGAATGGCCGCTGGAAAAGGGCGTGAGCGTGATGCTCTCCGACACCGTCGGGTTCGTGCGTGATCTGCCGCACGATCTGGTGGCGTCCTTCCGGGCCACGCTGGAAGAGGCCACGCATGCGCACATGCTGCTGATCCTTTTGGATGTCTCGGACCCCAGCGCCGAACTCCAATACGAAACGGTGCAGGAGACACTCGACAGCCTCTTTGAAGAAGTACGCCACCGCGAAGAACGCGCCGGTCACGAATGGGTGCCACCCGAGCAGGTCGTGCTCCTCAACAAGGCCGACAAGTTGCACGACAACGCCTCGCTGCTCTACTGGCAAGCGCGCATCCCCGGCTCGATCTCGTTCTCGGCCATTTCCACCGGCGAGGATGCGCTGGGCCACCGCGAGCTGCGCGAGCGGGTGCTTTCCATGGCCCGCGGCGAGATCCAGGAACTGCGCCTCACCCTTCCCATGAGCGACTCCAAGGCGGTGCACTTGATCGAGCAGCGTTCCGAGGTGCTTGATCGCCAGTACGACGACGGCCAGGTGACACTCCTCGCACGCATCGGCGACCGTCAACTCGCCCGCATCCGTGCGACCGGCGCCCGCATCACGGTTGACTCATCGGCCGCGTCATGAACCCCATCACCCTCACTCTCGCGCACTCGCCCGATCCCGACGACGCGTTCATGTGGTGGCCGCTGGGCGACACCGGCGCGTTCACCGGCGCTCCGCGCGAGCCGTCCATCGATGTTGGCCGTTTCCGGTTCACCTCGATCCCCGCCGACATCCACGAGTTGAACGTCCGAGCGGTGGAGAAGGGCGACCTCGATATCACCGCGGTGAGCATGTACGCGTATGCCCACGCCGCGGAGCGGTACATGCTGCTCTCCTGCGGTTCATCGATGGGCGACGGCTACGGCCCCAAGTTTGTGGCGTTGCCCGAGGTGGAGGCACGGTTCAAGAATGGTGGATGGCGTGACGACGATGTCGTGGCCGTCCCCGGTGAACGGACCAGCGCATTCCTTGCGCTTCGCCTGATGCACGGCCGTGCCTTCCGGTTCCAGGTGATGCGATTCGATCTCATCGCGCAGGCGGTTGCCGAGGGGCGGTTTGCCGCAGGGATCGTCATCCATGAAAGCCAGCTCACCTACGAGTCGTTCGGCCTGCGGCTGCTCGCCGATCTGGGTGCGTGGTGGAAGGACGAAACGGGGCTTCCGATGCCCCTGGGAGCCAACGTGATCCGGGCGGACACCGACGCTCGATTCGGCCCGGGCACGGCAAAGGCGGTCGCGGGACTGCTGAAGCGATCGATCGAACACGCGCTCGCCAACCGTGTTCAGGGGCTGGCGGTCGCGCGAGCCAGCGCGGTCGCGGACCACGCGCACGCCACCACCGATCCCGAACAGACCGATCGGTTTGTCCGGATGTACGTCAATGACCTGACGCTCGACCTGGGCGGGCAGGGCGGCCGGGGGCTCCTGGGGGTTGAAGCTTTTCTCATGCGCGCGGTGGACGCCGGCCTCCTGCCGGCCTTCGGGGGTGTGCGGGTTGTATCGCCCTGACCCCGCAGGAACGCTCCAGTTGGCGGGAAGAACGTAGATTCCGGGACCCGCATTCGATAGGCTTGTGGATGTCGTGGGCGTGTCCCGTGGGCGCGTGGCGCACGCGGCAGATGACGATCTGCCTCGCGGCGGAAGGACCCGTATGAGTCAGGCAGCGACACCGCTGGAAACCAGCCAGTCTTATGCTCCCCCGAGCGTGACGCAGTTCAGCGTCTTTCTCGACAACAAGGTGGGCAAGCTGCTCGAACTCCTGGAGACCTTTGACCAGGACCCGCACTGCCAGGTCTGCGCATTCATGGTGCACGAGGCGACGGACTACGCCGTCGTGCGGCTCATCACGAACCATTCGCCGACGGCACGAGCGATCCTCCGGCGCCACGAGTTGCCTTTCGCCGAGAAAGCGCTGCTGGTCATCGAGATCCCCGACGGGCAGACCTTCAGCCGAATGTGCGTGCACCTGCTGGGCGCGGAGCTGAACATCCACTTTGCCTATCCCGTGATGCTCCGTCCCAACGGCGCGCCAACGATCGCCATGAGCGTCGACGACATCACCCTCGCCGGCCAAGTGCTGCGGAAGAAGAACTTCCGCTTGCTGGGCGAGTGCGACCTTCCCAAGCCTGAATGAACATCGTTCACGATCAAGCCGGCCTCGCCGCGTACCACCACGGCGTGTTTGTGCCCACCATGGGCGCGCTGCACGCTGGGCATGCGGCGCTGATCCGCCATGCACGCGAACTCGCCGCGCCGCGGCGCAAGCCCGTGGTCGTGTCGGTGTTTGTGAACCCCACGCAGTTCAACGAGAAGAGCGACTTCGACCGCTACCCCCGCACGCTCGAAGCGGACGCCGCGCTGTGCAGGCAGGAGGGCGCCGATTGCGTCTTTGCGCCGACAGCCGAGGTGATGTATCCAAAGGGCGTCGATGTTGGCGTGCCGTCGCTCCCCGCGGTGGCGACCGAGCCGGGGTTGGAAGATGCGCATCGGCCGGGTCACTTTGCGGGCGTGTGCCAGGTGTGCAAGCGACTGTTTGAGTTGGTTCGTCCGGCGCTCAGCGTCTTTGGCGAAAAGGATTGGCAGCAACTGCAGGTCGTCAGCACCATGGTCGCGGGTCTGGGCATGCCGCTCAAGATCGTTGGCATGCCCACGGTTCGCGAGGCGGATGGACTGGCGATGAGCAGTCGGAACGTGCGCCTTTCGCTCGAAGAGCGGAGTCGGGCGACGGCGCTGTGTCGGGCGATGATCACGGCCGGGCGCGAGACCGATCCGGAGGCGGGTGAGCGGGCCGCGCGATCCGTGCTGGCCGACGAAGGCATCACGCCGGAGTATGCCGTGATCCGTGAGGCGGCCTCGCTGGGGGCCTTGCGACGGCTGCAAGGGGGGTATCCTCCCGCGAGGATCCTCGTCGCCGCCCGCGTGGGCTCCACGCGGCTGATCGACAACGCCCCGTGGCCCGGCTTCCGTCCGCCCATCTCCGCATGATCGAACCACTCGTCATCTCGGCGCCGTTCGGGAACTACATCCAGCCCACCGGCGCGACGCCGACACTGGGGACATTCACCGCGGCACGCCGGCCGGGTCGGCTGTGGCGGATCATCCGGACCGTGCGCTACTCGCCGAGCCTTGGGGCGTGGGTCAACAAGATCGGGCTGCGGAACCCGGGCATCGACTGGCTGGTCGAGCGTTCGCGCGCGGGCAAGGTGAACGTCCGGACGAAGATCGTCAGCATCCACGGCTTCAACGACGATGACTGGGCGCTGCTCCTGGACCGCATCGGCACGCTCAAGCCGCTCGCGGTCGAACTGAATATGTCGTGTCCCAACGTCGGCCACGTGAACTGGCCGACGTGGCTCTTTGATCGCGCGATGGCGACCGGCGTCATGACCATCGTGAAACTGCCGCCGGTGAACGAGCGCGACATCGTCTCGCAGGCGCTCGGGTCGGGCGTCCGCGCGTTTCACTGCTGCAACACCATCCCGGTGCCCGCCGGCGGCGTGAGCGGCAAGCCGCTCAAACCGGTGTCGATGCAGGTGATCGTGCGGCTGCGCGAGACCGCCAAACGCGCGGAGATCGGGGACCTGACGATCATCGGCGGCGGGGGCATCACCACGCCCGCCGACATCGACGACTATGTCAGCGTCGGAGCGACCCATGTCGCTATCGGCACCAAGGCGTTCAACCCGCTCACACTGGTGAGCAGTGCGCCGCTTCGTCCGCTCATCGAGCGGGCCCACGCTCGCCTTGACCGCTACATCCCCCGCACCGCCTGAAGCCCGCGTGAGGTTTGCGTACACTCGGCCTGTCCCGCCTCGACGCGGGCTTTGTCGCATCCGCCAGAGGAGAGCCCCTTCGTGCAACGCACCCCGCTGTACAACTTCCACGTCGAACACGGCGGCAAGATGGTCGACTTCGCCGGCTGGGAAATGCCCATCATGTACGCCCCTTCGGGCGGCACGGGAGGCGGCATTCACGAAGAGCATGTGCAGGTCCGCACCTCGGGCGGCCTCTTTGATGTCTCGCACATGGGACGCGTAGCGGTCTCGGGGCGACACTCCCGGCGGTTCCTTGAGCGGTTGTGCACGCGGCGCATCAGCGACATGACGCCCGGCCAATGCCGTTACTCGCTTGTCTGCAACCCGCAGGGCGGCGTGCGCGATGACATCCTTGTCTACAAGGTGGATGACGATGAATACATGCTTGTCGTCAACGCCAGCAACCGCGAGAAGCTCCTGGGCCACTTCGAGCAGGTGCGTCTGGGCGCCTCGCCGGGCATTCCCGCGGGCGAACTGATGGTCAAGATCGATGACCGCACCGAGAAGACCGCCATGGTCGCGATCCAGGGGCCCAAGGTGATGGACGTCATCGCCAAAGTGAGCAAGGAGATCCCGACGCTTAAGCGGTACCGCTTCGTCGAGAAGAACTACCTGATCATGAAGCTGCTGGTCAGCCGCACCGGCTACACCGGCGAGGACGGCGTGGAAGTGATCCTGCCCGCGGGCGTCGTGGATATGGGGCTGAAGCTGCTGCTCTCGGATCTCGCCAAGAAGGCGCCGGAGAGCGTCGTCAAGCCCGCTGGCCTGGGCGCCCGCGACACGCTGCGCCTGGAGGCGGCGATGCCGCTCTACGGCCACGAACTCGGCGAAGAGATCAACGCGCTCTCGTGCGGCGTTGATTTTGCAATCGCGATCGACAAGGACAAGGACGAACGCGGCGAGCCCTACGTCGGCATGGAAGCACTGAAGAAGACGCGCGACGCGGGCGGACCGGCCCAGAAGCTCGTCGGGCTCTTCATCGAAGGCAAGCGCACGGCACGCCAGGGCATGAAGATCGCCCAGGACGCCAAGGAAGTCGGCATCGTCACCAGCGGCTGCCTCTCTCCGACGCTTGATCGCTGCATCGCGATGGGTTTTGTGCCCGCCGCGGCGACCGCGGTCGGAACCAAGTTCCAGATCGACACCGGCCGCGGGCAGATGCTCGAGGCGGTGGTGACGCCGATGCCGTTTTATAAAGCAGCGAAGTGATCGCAATCGAACGGGGGCTTACCCCGCCGCCCGCACCTTGCGCGGACCGTCACCCTCGCCGCCTTCATCGTCCTTCTTGAAGAAGCGGCTTGGCTTCTCGTCCATGAGGCGCTGGTTGAGCTTGCGGAGCGCTTCGACCTCGATCTGTCGAACGCGTTCGCGTGTGAGCCCGATCTCGGCGCCGATCTGCTTGAGGGTGAGCGGTTCCTTGCCGTCGAGCCCGAAACGCAGGCGCAGGACGCGGGCCTCGCGGTCGTCGATGGCTTCGAGCAGCTTGTAGACCGTGTCGAGTTCATCGCTGCGGAAAACGGGTTCCTCGGGCGGCTTGACGCGCGGGTCGGTGAGGACCTCGCTGAAGTTGATCGAGTCGCCGTCTTCGTCCCGGGCTGAGTGCGAGGCGGAGTAGAGCGCCTTGCCGGCGCTCTTGATGATCTTGACCTTCTTGAGGGGCAGCTCGAGCAGGGTGGCCAGTTCCTCGTGGGTCGGCTGGCGGCCGTGCTCTTCTTCGAAGCGTGCCGAGACCTGCTTCCACTTGGCGATCAGTTCGACCATGTAGGCCGGGACGTGGATCGGCTGGGCGGCGTTGATGAGGGCGCGCTTGATGGCCTGCTTGATCCACCAGCTCGCGTAGGTGCTGAAGCGGGCGCCCTGGGCGGGGTCGAAGCCTTCGACCGCGCGGATGAGGCCGATGTTGCCTTCCTCGATGAGGTCGGTCAGCGACAGCCCTCGGTTGGAGTAGTGCTTGGCGATGGACACAACCAGCCGCAGATTGGCGCGGACCAAGAGGTCGCGTGCCTCCGGGCAGTTGTCGTTGATGACAAGCCAGCCGAACGTCTTCTCCTGTTCAGGAGTTAGAAGGCTGACGACGTTGATCTGCTTCAGATAAAGCTGCAGATCGGATTCGATTTCCGCTTTCGCCATGGACGACCCGCCCCTCCGCGGATCCCGGCACGTCAAAGACGCTCCGGGCACAACCCCACGACCCTGCGACACGCCAAACTCTAGCCCCCGCCGGACGCACACCGCAACCACGGCACGCCGCATCGCTGGGCCAGAATCGGCCCGTGAAGGCCCCCGCTTGAACCAACCTGTTCTCGGTCCTCCAGCATTTAGGCGTCCACAACTTCCAAAACCCCCGTGTGGACGCAGGGATGCACAATCGCCCGAATCACCCTACGCTTTGCCTTGGCATGACGATCGACATTACCGGCATCCTGCGCGACTGGCCCTACGAGCCCGGACAGATCAACGTCCGGCTGATCGAGGGGGACGATGGGGAGCCGAAAATTCAGATGCGCCTCGACCTCGGGCTCCTCCAGATGGAGACTAGCGGGCGTCCCGACGCCCAGCGGCCCCAGGGGTTCGAGTCCCTGCTCGAGTACTACGAGGCGGCGATGGATGACCACGTCTCCCAGGCGGAGGGCGACGACGCCGACCCGTTTGTACTGACCCCCGACGACTGCCGCCAGCTCCGGGAGGAGGCGGTGCAGTACTACCACCGGTACATCAGCCTGCTGGTGCTTGGCGACTATCAGGGGGTGGTCCGAGACACCACGCGCAACCTCCGGGTGCTCGACCTGTGCCGCGACCACGCGGAGACGGAAGAGGACCGGGACATTCTGGAGCAGTTCCGCCCTTACATCTCGATGATGCGGGCCCGCGCGATCGCGAGCCAGGCGATTGCGGACGAGGAGCCCAACGCCGCCGTCTTCGCGATCGACGAGGGGCTGGAGGCGGTCAAGAAGATCTATTCGGAATCGGGAGAAGCGGATTCGTTCGAGAGTGCAAACGAAGTGCTGCTGCTCCGCGGAATGCGGGACGAGCTGGTCAAGAAGCTGCCCGCCAGCCAGAAGACAGAACTACGCCGGCGTCTGCAGGAGGCCATCGAGCACGAGAACTACGAACTCGCGGCGATCCTGCGCGACGAACTCCGCATGCTGAAGGAGTGACGCCGAGCATCATCAGCCGGCGCGGCCTCCCATGTTCATCCTGATCCCCACACACACGCCGCGGTATCTCGACATCGTGCTCGCCGGGCTGGGGCGTCAGACGCGCCGCCCGGACCACGTGGTGGTCTCGTGCGACAACGATGATCCGGCCATCGGTGAAGTCCTCCGGACGTGGGTGCCCCGACTGGGGTTGAACGCATCGTGGGTCCGCCGGGCGACCACGGGCGGGGAACGCCTCTGCCAGGTGCGGAACAACGGCGTTCGCCACCTCGTTGACGACCTTGGCGTTCGCTCGGGCCGCCTGATCGTGCTCGATGGCGACATGCTGGCGACCGATTCCCTCGTGGAGTCGCACGAGCGCCTCTGTCGCGAAGCGCCGCTGGTCTACCCCTACCGTGTGAACGTGGACCGGACACGCAGCGAAGCGCTCATCGCCGAGAAAGTGGCCAATGGCGAGCAGCGGCTGGAACTCTCGGAGGAAGATCGAGCGCGGTTGGCGAAGCGGGATGCCCGCTATCGGCGGCAGTTGCTTCTGAGGCGCCTCCGGCTGGGGGCGTTGCACAAGCCCAAGCTCCTCGGCGGACACTTCTCGGTGGATCTGGGGCTGTACCTGGAACTCAACGGCTTCGATGAGCTCTACCAAGGGTGGGGCTTCAAGGACGACGAGTTTGCCTTCCGGGCCGCGAGGCTTGGGGCAGGGGTGCGGGTGGCGGTGGCCGAAATCCCCGCTTGGCACCTGTGGCACGAGACCCGGCAGCCCGGCGTCCCGATGCGGGAGTTGCCGACCGCACAGCGGTTTGGGAATCGGCGGCGATGGCCGAATCGGGCGGAGCACGGCGTTCGAAACCCGTTAGGACAACCCGCCGTCTTGTGCCATAGGATCGAAGTGGACGGCGACGTTGAAATCGCGTCTCAACGACCGGTTTTCAAGCCCGCGTCCGCGTAGACTAGAACTGTTCTAAAGCCATTATCGTGAGAATTCCCGACCGGTTTATCGGTTGGACACCGCTTCGAAGGATCCCCATGCTCAAGCTCCCGATCTACATGGACCATGCCGCCACGACCCCCTGCGACCCCCGCGTGGTCGAGGCGATGCTCCCGTACTTCACCGAGAAGTTCGGCAACGCCGGCTCCCGCAACCACCGCTTTGGCTGGGAGGCCGAGGACGGCATGGAGCAGGCTCGCGAGCAGTGCGCGAAGCTCCTCGGCGCCGATTCCAAGGAGATCGTCTTCACCAGCGGCTCCACCGAGGGCAACAACCTCGCCATCAAGGGCGCGGCGGAGATGTACGAGAAGAAGCCCGCCGGCCAGACCGGTCGCGGCCACATCATCACCGCGCAGCACGAGCACAAGGCCGCGCTCGACCCCGTCAAACGCCTCATGAAGCAGGGCTTCGACGCCACCTTCATCCAGCCCGGCCAGGACGGCATCATCACAGCGGAGATGGTCAAGGCCGCGATGCGCGACGACACCATCCTCGTATCGATCATGTGGGCCAACAACGAGCTTGGCACCATCAACGAGGTCCGCGAGATCGGCCGCCTCTGCCACGAGAAGGGTGTGATCTTCCACACCGATGCCACTCAGTGGGTCGGCAAGATGCCGGTGGACGTCTCCAAGGACAACATTGACCTCCTCACCTGGAGCGGCCACAAGATGTACGGCCCCAAGGGAGTCGGCGGTCTCTATGTTCGCCGGCGCAACCCGCGCGTCCGTCTTGTCTCGCAGCTCGACGGCGGCGGCCAGGAACGTGGTTTCCGCTCGGGAACGCACAACATCACCGGCATCGTGGGCCTCGGAAAGGCCTGCGAAATCTGCTTCAACGAGATGGACGCCGACGGAGCGCGCCTCGTGAAACTGCGCAAGCGGCTGGAGAGCAGCCTGCAGAAGAATCTCGAGGTTTCACAGGTGAACGGCCATGCCGACAAGCGCCTGCCGCACATCGCGAACATCTCGTTCGGCTTTGTCGAGGGCGAGGGGCTGATGATGGCGATCAAGGATATTGCTTGCTCCAGCGGCTCGGCGTGCACGAGCGCCAGCCTCGAGCCGAGCTACGTCCTCAAGGCGCTGGGCGTGGGCGACGAACTCGCACACAGCTCGCTGCGTCTCTCGATGGGACGCTGGACCACGGACGAGCAGGTCGACTTCGCCATCGAGAAGATCACCAAGGCCGTGAACAAGCTCCGCGAGCTGAGCCCACTCTGGGACATGCACAAGGAAGGCATCGATATCAACACCATCCAGTGGGCCGCCCACTGAGCGCACGATTCATTCCGGGACTCACGATCCACGACTCAAGCCCCAGGACATCCGCCCATGGCATACAGCGATAAAGTCATCAACCATTACGAGAACCCCCGCAACGTCGGGAACTTCGGCACGACCAAGGACGTCAAGGACCGCAAGGACATTGGCGTCGGCATGGTCGGCGCCCCCGAATGCGGCGACGTGATGCAGCTCCAGATCAAGGTCGATCAGGCGACCGGCCGGATCCAGGACGCCAAGTTCAAGTGCTTCGGCTGCGGCTCCGCCATCGCCTCCAGCTCGCTCGCGACCGAGTGGATCAAGGGGCGGACCGTTGATGAGGCCCTCCAGATCAAGAACACCGATATCGTGCAGGAGCTCAGCCTCCCGCCGGTGAAGATCCACTGCTCGGTGCTGGCCGAGGACTCCATCCGGGCCGCGATCAGCGACTACAAGAAGAAAAACGGCTTGGCCGCTGAGACCCACGCCGCCGCCGAGACGCACTGAGAGAACAAACCCCAATCTTCACTGGTTGGTACAACTGAGGGATCCCATCCCCGCTCCGATTCGAGAAACACCCATGCCGATCACACTCACCGAAACCGCCGCCAAAGAAATCAGCACGATCATCGAGAAGCAGGAACTCAGCCTTGAGAAGGTCCGCCTGCGGGTCGGTGTGAAGGGTGGGGGCTGCTCCGGCTTCTCCTACATCCTCGACCTCACCGAGAATCAGAAGGACAGCGACGAGGCCTTCGACCAGCACGGCGTCAAGATCATCTGCGACCCCAAGAGCTACCTCTACCTCAACGGCACCACGATCGACTTCAAGGACGAGATCATGGGCCGAGGTTTCGTCTTCCAGAACCCCAACGCCAACAGCACCTGCGGCTGCGGCTCAAGCTTCTCGGCGTAATCGTCCATCCCGACTTTTCCATGCCAAGGCCCGCGGCTCTCGAGTCGCGGGTTTTTTCGTTGGCCCCCTGTTCCCGCTTCCGAAACCTCGCACACGCGCGTCCCTACACTCTGCAGCACCCCTTGGAGGCCGACATGCGCTTTTTCCGTCTCACTCTCGGTTTTGCTCTCACCCTCGCGGCGATCACCGGCACCTGCATCGGCGCCCAGGACGCGGCGACGCCGGTTCCTGTCGCCCCTGAAGCCGCAGTCGCCGTCCAGCACGAGCCGTGGCTGCGGGTGGTGGATGAAGGAAACTTGCTCCGGCTGGAGGTCGCGATCCGCGAGTTCACGCGGGAGTCGTCTCCCGACCACACCCTGACCGTGGCCGGCGCGATCCATATCGCCGATCGGTCGTTCTACAAGACGCTGCAATCGACGCTCGACCCGCTCGATCTCGTGCTCTTCGAGGGCGTCGCGCCCCCCGGCACCGGGCTGGGTGTGCCGGATGAGCAACTCGACGCGGCGGCCAAGGTGAAGCGCACGAAGGACCGCATCCGGCTGCTCGCCGCACTGTTTGAGCGGGAAAAGGCGGACAAGGGCGACTACCCCGAATCCATCGACGCCCTCGCTGGATCGATGCAGGAGCACGGCCGGGTCGCCGGCTGGATCAAAGCGCTCCGGAACGATGCCTGGGGCCGTGCGATGCAATGCGTCGTAGCCGCGCCCGCGAATGCCGAGCCCGGCACCAAGCCGTCGCTGTCGCTCATCAGCTTTGGCGCCGATGGCGTTGAGGGCGGATCGGGACGGGACGCCGACCTCGCTTCCTCTGACATTCTCGCCAAGGAGCCTCTGACGCCGACGGAACTCGGCAAGGATCACGGCATCCAGGCACGCCTCGCCAAGGCCTTCCGACTCCGGTTCCAGCTCGAAGAGATGAGCACCGACGGCCCCAACTACAAGAACTCCGACATGGCGATCGACCAGCTTGAGCAGCGCCTCAACCCCGACGGCGGCGAGGGAGAGAACTCGCTGCTGTTCAGCCTGCTCGACGGCTCATCGCTCCCGGCGCGCATGGCGAGCATGATTCTGGGCTTGATCGAGCGCATGCCCGGCGCTGCCGCACGCGGCAAGCTCATGATGATCGAGATGCTCGCCCACGCGGACGACGACCTCATGTCCGCCGGCATGGAAGGCGGCGAGGAGATGATCCGCGTGATCATCGATGAGCGGAACCAGGTGGTCATCGACGACCTTCAAACCGAGCTTGCCAAGGAAGCGGTCGCGAAGCGGGTCGGCATTGTCTACGGCGCGGGCCACATGCCCGACCTCGTGGAGCGGCTGGAAGACCAGCTCGGCTACAAGCTCTCGTCGTCGCGCTGGGTGCCCGCCATAACGCTTGATCTGGAGAAGGCGGGCATCGAGCGATCGGAAGTCGCGATGACCCGCGCCCAGATCGCTCGCCAGCTCGCAGCGATGAAGAAGGCGGGAAAGAAGGACTGATCCACTCAGCGGGCCGCGTCGTCGGGCGGGGACGAAACTGAAGTGCGATCCGCGGGCGTCTGCTGCTGTGACGCCTGAGCGGACCGCTTCTTCATCGCTTCTTCGCGCTCCCGCTTCAGCCGTTCCCACTTGAGGTCGTTGGGCTCGGTGCCGGGGGTTGAGATTCCCATGCTCAGTGACAGAAAGTCACGCAAGCGCTTCAACATCGCACGCACTCCCTACGCGGCACAGGCGCCACGGCAGCAAGGGTAAGCGTGCGGCTATCCGCCGATCAACTCCCGCCGGCACGGGTTCGAGCGTCGCGGTACCGGCGCGGGCCGTCCATGCGCCAGTCGAGCGGGACCAAATCATGCTCGACAAGCCAGTCGTAGACCCGCTCAAACTCGGGGTTTGTCCACCCGTTCCCGCGGATGGTCCACCCTCGCACCCGGTCCGGGACGCGCGAGCTGGCACGTTCCATTTCCAGGCGTGATCCGAGCGCCGTGAGCGCGTCGGCGCTCGCGGCGGTGGGTCCATCGAGCAGGTCGATCCCGACGCAGCCAACCTCGATGTTGGGCTCGAGCGCCACGCCGCCGGGCAGGGGCCATCCCTCGCACATCAGGATCATGCCGCGCGTGACCGAGTCCGAGCGAAGCGCCGCGACCACGTCGTTGGCGAGCTGCGGGTTGGCCGCCTGCAGCAGCGACATGCCGCCAAGGCCGAAGCCGGTGGCGCCCTTCGATGCGGCAAAGCGGGCGGACGCCACGATTTCCGCGATCTGATCGTTTGTCGTCGGAGGTCGGGACGGGTTCAGCGTGGTACCGCGGTTGACCCGTTCGACGCCGGCGGAATAGACGATCACCTCAAGGTCGAGGCTGTTCCTGCAGAAGGCGATGAAATCGTCGAAGTCGTTCCGCATCGTGGTTGTCCAACTGTCGGACACGCTGCGTTCACTGAACCAGGCGCCGCTCGCGCTCGCGTTCCCGGCGGGTTGGCCGCTGGGCTCCCAGAGGACGAGGGTCTTGTAGCCCATCTGCGACGCGGTGGATGTCGTTGCGACCAGCGAGAACCAGCCGTGGCGCGAGACAAGGTCGCCGTACGGCATGGCCCAGCCGCGTTGGTTGTTGTTGGTGACGTGGCGCCTGTCGCTGACTTCGATGTAGAACGCGGGCCCCACGAATCGCGACTGGCTGTTGTGGGGGGGAAGAGCCTGCTCCGTGGGGGGCGGTTCCTCGCCGCCGGAACCACCGTCATCGCCACCGCCGCCGTTGTCATCCGGCGGTGGATCGCCTCCGCCGTTCCCGTTTCCATTTCCGTTTCCGCCGCCGTTGCCGCCGGGAGGATCGTTTCCGGGGTCCTCGTAGCCCGACCCGTCCTCGCTGGTGTTCACGCCGCCCTGATTGGCGGGCACGATGCCATTGGGAAGAAACAAGCTGCTGACCAGGAAGATGTTCTCGCCGTTGAATCCCAGGCCGGTGTTCCAGCGGCAGGGGCCGTTGAACCAGCTTCGGTAGACGATGAGGTGGCGCGTCGGTCCGCCGAACTGCCACACGTGGCCGACGTTTCCGGCGGCGACGAGGTTGTCCAGACGGCAGTACACCATGGCGACATCCTTCACGAGGATGTTCGCGCCGGCGAAGAAGCCCTGGCCGCGGATGTTGTTCGTGGCGCGCACGCCGTAGAGCACGATGTTCTCCGGAGCGCCGTACCACTGGTAGACGTCCGGGTGCAGATCGGTGCCGCGGTGGTCCATGTTGCTGACCCAGCAGTTGACGACGCAGAGCGAGTTGCTCAGCGCGTCGCTGCCGATGTTGTCGATGACGACGTTGCGGACCAGCGCCGCTCCCTCGATGCCGTTGCGCGAGGTGCTGACATTGGAGTTGGTGACGTAGATGGCGTTGAAGGCGCCGTGCCAACGGGCCGGCTCGCTGCGGGTCGTGCCCAGGTAGTCGCAGCCGTCGACCCAGAGCTGATCGCGGGCCTGGTCGCGGCCGTTGACGGTGGAGCGAATGGTGATGTTGCTGAGCTTGAGCAGGCGGGCGCCAAGGCCGTTGGAGTCCCAGCCGGTGACGCGGACGCTGTCACGGCGCAGGCCCGGGGCAGCCGTCACGTTGACCCAGGTGCGTTCGGCGCGCAGCCCGAAGTTCCAGGGAACGAAGCTGATGACGTGATCACCGCCCATGAGATAGACCGTGCCGCCGCCGGCGTCGCCTCCCATCGAGTCTTGGAGGGACTTGATGGCCTGTGCGATGGTCTTGAGCGGGGCGCTCGCGGTGCCCGCGGCCGCATCGTTGCCGCTGGGCGACACCCAGCGCTGGGCGTTGGGGATCGGCGTCTTGTTGCCGACGAGCGTGATCGTCATCGATCGAGGCGTGCCGCCGATGGGGTAGGCGGTCGCCACGATGTCCACCGGTCCGACCGGCAGTTCGTCGGGATCGACAACGAACCAGTGCTCAACCGCCCGCGTGGCGGGGTTGTAGCGCGGCGTGCGGACGGTCGCGAGTTCGCGGCCGCCGGCGATCGAGAAGACCACCCGTTCAATGTGATTGGCGTGGAACGCGAGCACGCCGATGGGCGTGGGTTCATTGACAACCTGGTACGGCACGACGTCCCATCGGCAGATCGCGGTCAGCGCAGTGGCTTCGGCGGTGCCCTCATCTTGGGACTGCGCTCGTGCCGGAAGTGCCAGCGTGATGATCATCATCACGAAGGCCACGAGCGTCCTGATTTGCTGCATCTCGTTCTCCGTCGAGTAACTACGAACACATCCCGGGTCGCGTTGGTACAACCCGAGCGGTCCATCCATCGGACATCCCGTGTGTGGTTCGGGGTAAGGCCCGATACCTCTCTCGGAAGCTCGTCGTCACGGGCGAGCAGCCGAGATACGACGCAGCTTATAGGACGGTTCCCAAGGCGCAAAGCTTGCGCAGATTTGGGGATATCTATCAGCGAAAAGCCCCCATTCGTGGGACGCGATTTGCCGTAAACACTGACTGATTATGGTCTTAGGGAACCGCGATGGTGCCACCGACGTAGGTCGGAGTTCTCGCGGCAAATGGGCCTAAGTGGATTCGAACCACTGACCTCACCCTTATCAGGGGTGCGCTCTAGCCAACTGAGCTATAGGCCCGACACCACGGCCTATCGGCCGGGTTGGGGCACGAGTATAGCGGGGGAGGGGCGGGGTGTCAGGGGGTGCGTTCAGCGCTCTGCCTGCCGACAGTGGCATGGAACGATGGCCGGAGTTGCGTCTTAAAGGGCCTTCTCGGGCCGCGATCCGCTGCTCGTCAACTCTGTTCGTCTCGCAGCCTGTCCTGGGCGGCGAACTCTCGCCACAAAGGCGACCAGGGACTGTCGGTCATGTCGAAGTCTTCGACAGCAACACGGTACGGGGGGAACTCGAAGTGAAAGAACCAGAGCGTTGAGTTCTTGTCAGCTTGGTCAACTGATTTCACGAGAACGATCGTAGTGTTCTCAGGCGTGAGTTGGATATCAGTTGGGTGGGCGCGGGCGCCACGAAACTGGCTGAGAAGGGCCTGGCCGTTAATCATCTTGAGCCATCGCCCGTATCGAATGCGCTGATACTGCCCGGTGCCAAGTGCGACCACCAATGCCACGATACCAATGCAGATCACAACGGCGCCGACCGGCCTGAACATCGTCCCATGGCCGAGATGGGTGATCAATGATCCGATCGGAATCAACGCTACAAGCTTTGGCATCGCTCTTGAAAGGATCGAAGGGCCAGGCAAAGGGGGCATTGCTTCCCAGACGCGCTTCTGCTTCCTTCCGACTGCTGGTGATGGTTTGACATCATCGATCAGCCACATCCGGGGGTGAAAGTCGATCATCTGACTGGCGCCGAGCGCGCACCCGTTCCGCAGCAGTTCATGCGAGGTCTTGTCTAGCACGCTCAGTAAGAGCCAGAGATGGGCCGCACGGGTGAACTGAAGGCTGTCAAAGAACTCGCCGGCCAGCGATCTGATCTCGGACAACTTCTCCGAAAGATCGACGCGTCCATCGATTGTCGGCGGGTAGTGCTGAAGTAGCTCATCGATTGCCGGATGAGAATCGGCGAAAGGAATGCGCATGACGTCGAGAGTGCCTTCAGGAAACAACTCGCCCGGCTTCCATCGCGGATCGGCTGTTGACGAGTTCGGACGAAACCAACTCACGAGTCCCGCGATGAGCACGCCGATTCCGAGCAGCAGGCACGCCACGAGCAGCAGGCCGATGACCACCATGAATCCCGCTCGAACTCTCGCGTTTGGAACCGCGAGTCCAAGGAAGATCAAGGCGAACATGACCACCATCAGTCGACTGAGCCATCGAAGGCCTGTCGACGCCACGCTCTTCTTTGGGTGAGAGGGCAAGGCTGGCCTTTCTACTTCATGCCGATCTCTCGCCCAAAGAACCCAATCTTCATCGCATCCTTCGCCATCGCCAGCGTCTCCTCCGCGACCACGTTCGCTCGCTTCGTGCCGTCGCGGATGATGTCGATGACCAGGTCATCCCCGCCGGGCTTCTCGAACTCAGCGCGGCGCTGGCGCATCGGCTCCAGGAGAGCGTTGATGTTCTCGGCGAGTTCCTGCTTCACGTGACCGTCGCCGATGTTGTCGCCGGCGGCGTAGCGTCGCTTGAGCTCCGCGACGCGGGACTCATCCTTGATGAAAGCGTCCACGAACTGGAAGAGGGCGTTGGTGGTGTCGCCGGGCTCGGTGGGGGACTGGCGGCCGGTGAAGATCTTGCCGACCTTCTTCACCACCTCCTTGGGCGAGTCGGAGAGGAAGATCGCGTTGCCCAGCGACTTGCTCATCTTGTTGATGCCGTCGGTTCCGATCAGGCGGCCGATCTTGCCGACCAGCGCCTTGGGGATCGGGAAGGTGCCGCCCGCCTTGGGATAATCCTCGTCCTCGGTCTTGGGGTTGACCGCGTTGTACATCTGGTTGAACCGCCGGGCGACCTCGCGGCACATCTCGATGTGCGCGACCTGGTCCTCGCCGACGGGGACCCACACGGGGCGAAAGGCCAGGATGTCGGCGCACTGGCCGACGGCGTACATGGGAAAGCCAAAGGGATAAGTATCGCCGAGATTCTTGGTCTCGATCTCAGTCTTGAGCGTGGGGTTCCGCATCACGCGGTTGAAGGGAATCAGCATCGCGAAGAACCACGTCAGTTCCGCGATCGCGGGGACTTCGGTCTGCAGCACCACCGTGCTCTTCCGGGGGTCGATCCCCGCGGCGAGCCAGTCTTTCACGATTTCGATGGTGTCGGCACGGATCTCGGCCGGCTTGTCGGCGCGGGTCGTGAAGGCGTGCATGTTCGCGAGCAGGAAATAGCAGTCGTACTCTTCCTGCATGCGGATGCGGTTCTCAAGGCTGCCGACGTAGTGGCCCAGGTGCAGGCGACCCGTCGGCGTGTCGCCGGTGAGAACGCGTTCCTTGCTTCGATTGGCGGTAGGGGACTGGCTCATGTAGCGGACAGGATAGCGGTTGTCACCTGCGGTCCGTCGTCACACCGTCCGTAACCACGCTTCTTGTTCGGGTGAGAACGTCTCGACATCCGGGAACGACCCGCGTCCGAAGAAAACGTGCCACGCCAATGACCGCAACGGCCAGCGCGACATCGCCATGAAACCGGCGTCGATCACCCAGCGGTGGCTGATGGCCGACAGCACATTTCGCATCAGCAGCCGCGAGGCAAAGCGGGGCCGGAAGCGATTGCCGTCGTACGCGGCCAGTGCTGCGGGGTCGTCCGATTCGAGGTTTTGGCGGGTCACGCGGGCCGCGAGTGTGGACAGCCGGATGGCCGGGTCTAAGCCGCCGGCCGTCAACGGCGAAACTGCTCCAGCGGCGTCGCCGATGAGCAGCCCGCGCGGGCAGACGATGCGGCGGAGGATGCCGTTGACCGGGATGATCCCGCCGCGCCGTTCGACCACTTCCATCTTGGAGAGGTTCCAGCGCCCGGCGAGCGATTCGCGAAAGGCCGCGAGCGCGGCGGCGGGGTCGTAGCGTTTGCCCTCTCCGGCAACGCCGATGTGCGCCTCTTCGCCGTCGTGCACCACCCACGCGAGATACCCCGGGGCGATTGTCGGGTCGAGCACGCAGTCGAATCGGGGCGGCCCATCGAGGGGGATGCCGACGGCGACATCCTCCACGCCGACGAGGAAGCGGTGGTTGACATCAAGCCCCAGATCACGGGCGACACGGGAGCGTGCGCCGTCGGCGCCGATGACGAATCGTGCCGAAACGGTGTGACGTTGCTGCCCGGTCTGCAGGACGCCGACGGTTCGCGAATCGATGGATCGCAAGCCCAGGAACCGCGTGCCGCCGATCCAATGGCAGCCCAGGCGTGTCGCTTCCTCGAGCCAGCGTTCGTACAGCACACCCATCCGGCCGACGCGGAACTCCGCATGGGGGCTTTCGAGCGGGATGCAGCGGCCCGAGGGGGAAACGAGTTGGACATGCCGCACGGGATCGCCGAGGCAGTCCTCGGGGAGACTGTAATCCTCGAACGTTTTGCGCACGAAGATGCCGGTCGTATGCACACGCCTCGAGGGCGTTGGCTTGCGGTCAACGAGGGTGACATCAAGCCCGGCGCGCGACAACAGCACGGCACAGCGCAGGCCGGCAAGGCCGGCGCCGATAATGAGCACATCAGTTGTAGACATAAAGCCCGGATGTCACGGCGATCCGTGCGCATCCGTCACGTGTTGACGCTTGGGTACGCCTACCCCAACGTGAGGGTTCGGAGAAATTTGGCGATTGAATCCGGGACTCACGCGCCGACCAAAACCCCGCGGTTCGCAATGAACCAGAACGCGACCCCCAGCCACGCGGCGGTGACGAGTGCCGTCGCGGCCCGCATCCGGATGTCGCGTGCGAATCCGATCCCGAAGGTCATCGCGACCGGCGGCAGGATGAACACGCCGATGCCCCACCACGTGCCGCGTTCGCACGCCGAGAAGGTGAGCATGACCCAGACGGCAACGGTCGCTGCGATCAGCGCCCCGAGCATCAGCGGTGCTGCCCCTGCAAGCCAGATTGCCAGTCCGGCGCCGATCAGGGTGAGGGTGGCCATGGCTGCGACCATCAGCCAAGCCGAACGGGCGGGACGCTTGATTGCCCACGGCTTGAGTTCGATGTTCGTGTGCGCAACAGGGCGGGCCGCGGCGGTGCGAGTGAGCGGGTTCGGGGTCCCGGGGCTGATCGGGCGCGTGACAACGGTCGGGCGCGACTTGGCGGCGGGCGCCGGGGAGGCGTGAATGGGCGTGCCGCTGCCAGCGCGGGTGCTGGGGGGCATTGGCGTCTTGGCGGGTTGACGCTTTGGCGTCGAGGGAGCGGGAGCAGCGCTTGAGCGTCCGCTGCGTTCCTTCATGACTGCTTTGACGAGCCCCGCGTTGTCCAGAACCGTAATGTCGGGTCCGGCGGCACGGGTGAGCGCGGCGGCCTCGATGGCCTTGCGGCGCTCTTCAATCCGAAGGAGACACGATTTGCAGACGTAGCGTCCGGCGGTGTCTTTGACTCGTGGCCTGCCCGCGCAATCCTCGCGGCACACCATGCACATCTTGACGATCACCGCTGCTTCTGCCGTTGCCGTGGCCATGGACATACCTCCCACTCCGTCGGGAATGGCCCACAGTCTGCAGGTTCAGGGCGAATTCTGCAATACCGCAGTTGCCACATTTGCGGCATTAAAGAGCATGTGGACAACAACCGGCACCAACAGACGGCCCGACCGTTCGTAGCTCACCCCCAGTCCGAGGCTCAAAATGAACAGGATCGGCAGGGCGCGAAGATCGGCGGCGCCGACGTGGACGATCGTGAAAACAGCGCTGGTGATCACGATGGCGAGCCATCGGGAGCGGGTGGCGTGGGAAATCGCGGTCTGGAGAAGCCCGCGGTAGACGATCTCCTCGACGATCGGAGCGCCGATCACCACCGTTCCGACGGCCAGCCACCACCAAACGCCCCGATTGTCGGGGATGGGGTCAGCGGCGGGACCGGCCGCGAGCTTGGCCAAGACCTCGTGCGCAACCTCAGGCGGCGGAGTGCCTT
>JBGSZV010000040.1:0-8241 GCA_041750235.1 Phycisphaerales bacterium | reverse complement strand
GAGCGCCGCCGCCAGCCCCGTTCGCTGCCGGTAGCCCTTGCTGAGCGTCCCGATCCGCCGGTCGCGAACCTCACTCAGCCAGCAACGTTCGATCACATCGCCAACCGCTCGCCGGCGTTCGCCGCGAGACAGGCCGAACAGAGCGGCTCGATATCCCAGATAGGCGGCAACCGGCATCTCGATGTACAGCGGCGTGTTCTCCGGCAGGTAACCCAGCCGCCGACGCACCGCCATCGAGTCCGCCACACTGTCGAAACCGTCGACCGCAACGCTCCCCTCACTTGGAGGCAGGAGCCCCGCGATCATTCGCACCGTGGTGCTCTTGCCCGCCCCGTTCGGGCCCAGCAGGCCGACCACTTGGCCGGCCCCGATCTCAAAACGCACACCGCGCACGGCATGAAACGACCCGAACCGCTTGTGAACGTCGCGAACACTGATCATCGGCGTTCCGATATTGTGCCCGATCGCGGCCTTCCCCGCCCGCTCCCTGCGAAACTGACGGCATCCGATTCCGCCAGCCGACGAAATCAAGGCAGATGTGATCTCTTGGCGTCGTTCCTGATGAATTGGCCCGAGACTGAGCTACACTGATTTGCGACGGGGGTGCGGTATCGCACAACCGCCACGCCCACCGGGTCCCCGGCCGCAGGAATGGTTTCCCCGGCTGCCCAGGCCCGTCCCATCGGTTCGGGACACACTTTGAGGCTCGTGCAGGAAGCACGAGTAAGGCCTGCCATGGCGCCGACGCCAGCGGAGATCCGAGAGTCCAGCAGCGTGTCACACCACACGCCCATGCATAGTCCCGCGGGGTCGCCGGGAGGGTCTTCGGGCCCTGAGCGTCCTCGGTTGCTGGTCGTCGGCAACGCGGGTGTCGACTCCGCCGAAATCGCCAAGACCCTCGGCAACGCCTACGAGGTCGTCAGCACAACCCCTGACCAGGCCCTCACCGTCCTCGCGACCCAAAACGTCCAGGCGATCTTGGCCGCCGCCGACGACTTCCTCCCGCTCGAACGCGACCTTGTCACCCGCCACAGCACGATCCTCCTCAACGCCATCGGCGAAGGTGTCTGCTTGTGCAGCGAGGGAGGTCGCATCCTGTGGGCCAACGAACTGTTTCGACGCTTTGACCCCCGCGTCCGCCGCCGCATCAGCGCCGCTTGTCGCCATGCCGTCGAGCGCTTCAACGTCGGCCCCCGCGCCGGCGCCACGCTGGATGAAACGCGGCGTCCGCGCCGATACTCGATGGCCTTCCGCAAGCTGCAGAAATACTACGACGCCGTACTCACCCCGGTCGTGCCCGATGCCGCCAGCGGCGTCACCCGCACCCGGCAGGTGGTCGCGGTGGTCCGCGACGTCTCGACCAAGCGGATGATGCAGCAGAAGATCGAGGCGATCAGCCGCGCCGGCGGTGAACTGGTTCGCATCGAGGCCGAGGTCGTGCAGAAGATGCACGTCGCCGAACGGCTCAAGCTCCTTGAGGAAAAAGTCACCAAGTTCGCCCACGAACTGCTGAACTTCGATTACTTCGCCATCCGCCTCGTCAACAACGACAACCGCGCTCTGGACCTCGTGATGAGCCGCGGCCTTCCCCTCGCCGCCACCGAGATCCAGCTCTTCGCCGAGCCGCGGAATAACGGCATTTCGGGGTACGTCGCCGCCACTGGCCGCAGCTACATCTGTGAAGACTGCGCGGCCGACCCGCTCTACGTCATCGGCATCGAAAAGGCCGGTTCGTCCCTCACGGTCCCGCTCAAGCTCTTTGAACGCGTCATCGGCATCTTCAATATCGAGAGCGAGAAGAAGAACGCCTTCACCGACACCGACCGCCAGTTCGCGGAGATCTTCGCGCAGTACATCGCGATGGCGCTCCACATTCTGAATCTCCTGCTCGTCGAGCGCTACACCACCAGCGAGTCCGCCCGCGGCAGCGTGCAGGGCGAACTCTCTGAGCCCCTCAACGACCTCGTCGTTGAGGCCGAATGGCTCAAGGAGCAGGCCGGTGGCAACACCGCGATGCGCGAGCACATCGACCGCATCCTGGTGGATGTCGAATCCATCCGGAAGCGCGTGAAAGACGCCGCCAAGGGGCCGCGCACGCTCCTGGGTGTCGAAGAGATCCTCAGCCGCCGCGATGTCGATCCGGTCCTCGACGGCAAGCGTGTCCTCGTCGCCGACAACGAACAGATCATGCTCGAGACCGTGCGCGATGTGCTCAAGTCTCGCGGCTGCAACGTGGTGACCAGCGACAGCGGCGGGGGGGCGATCACCCTGCTCGACCAGTGGGCCGCCTCGCACGACGCGGACGAAGGCTTCGACCTGATCGTCAGCGACATCAATCTCGGCGACAAGACCGGCTACGAGGTCTTTGCGGCCGCGAAGCGCGCCGACGCCACCCTGCCAGTGATCCTGATGACGGGCTTCGGCTACGACCCGCACCATTCGATCGTCCGGGCGAGCCAGGAGGGCCTCTCCTGCGTGCTCTTCAAGCCCTTCCAGGCTGAGAAGCTGGTCGATGAGGCCCGGTCCGCGGTTCAAAACCGTGCCCCTCGAGCCTCGGCCTGATCGCCCTGCGTTCACCCGCAACCCAAAAGCCTCGTTTTCAAGCAGCGAAGGGCGTTGTCCTCCGAGAGTGTTAAATTGTGGTTCAGTCGATTGACTAAATCGACCACCGATCGTATTGTTCAGTCGTATGACTAAGGCAGCTCCCAACTCGACTTCCCCCACGGTCGCCAAACGCGACTCGAAGGAGTCGCTTTTGGACGCCGCCCAACATCTGTTCTCCGAGCAGGGGTTCGTCGACGTCAGCACCCGGCAGATTGCCGAAGCCGCCGGCGTCAACCTCGGCCTCATTCAATACCACTTCGGGTCCAAGGCCAACCTCTTCGTCGCGGTGGTGCACCGCATGAAAGAGAACGCCTGCTACCAGCCCGCCGTCAATGCCCTCGGCACGTTCGACGCCACCCGAGCCGGCGCCGCCACCGCGATCGCACACTACTGCCGTGAGTACGTAGCCGCGATCCTCAGGCCCAACGGCCCCTCGGCATGTCGATTGATCTTCCGCGAGGTAATGAACGACACTGGTCGCGAACCCGAAATGGTGGACGCCCTGATCAACTCCGTCGCGTCGGACTTCACCGGCCCGATGGAGGATCGACTCGCGAGAGCGATCAAGGTCCTTCGCCCTCAGGATTCAGACGCCGTGCTCCGTCTCCAGGCGCACTGCGTCATGGGTATCTGCAGCTTCTACGCCATGCACCGCCCCTTCATCGAGAAGCTCCGTGGCGAGGACTTCTCCTGCGACCAGCTCTACGAGAAGGTCTGGATCACCGTGGCACAGTTCGCTCTTCGAGCCTTGGGCGCTGATGAGAAGCTGCTCGTTGAGGCCCTCGCAGGCGCCCGATGTTGCCCGTCGAAGCCCGCCGGATAGTCCGGCTCTCCTCCCACTTGACTCCGTCCTTGGCCCTTGCGCGATGGTTGCGCTCAGGCTGAATCCACACACGAACAACGATCCGAACTCCACGAAGGACATGCACATGACCACCTCTCTGAAGAACACCGTCGCCTTCATCACCGGCGGAACCTCCGGCATCGGCGCCGCCACCGCGATCGAGTTCGCCCGGCGAGGCGCCAACGTCGTTCTCACCGGCCGCCGCAAGGAAGAGGGCGAAAAGGTCGCCGCCGAAGCGCGATCGCACGGCGTGCAGGCTCTCTTCGTCCAGGGCGATGTCTCCAAGGATGCCGATGTCCGCCGCATGGTCGATGAAGCGCTCAAGATCACCGGGCGGATCGATTTCGCGTTCAACAACGCGGGCGTCGAGGGCAACTTCGGCACGCCGCTGATCGAGCACAACGAGGAGAGCTACCGCCACATCTTCGATATCAATGTGCTGGGAGTGCTCAACGCGATGAAGCACGAGATTCGCGCCATGCTGAAATTCGGCGGCGGCTCCATTGTCAACACATCGTCTGTTGCCGGCTCGGTCGGCATGCCCGGCGCGAGTGTGTACGTCGCCAGCAAGCATGCCGTTAACGGACTGTCGAAGTCCGCGGCTCTCGAGTACGCCAAACAGGGCATCCGCATCAACACCGTCTCTCCCGCCGCCATCGAAACTCCCATGCTCGACCGCTTCACCGGTGGAACCGAGTCCGACTTCCACAAGCAACTCTCCGCCATGCATCCCATCGGCCGCACCGGTCGGCCCGAGGAGATCGCCAAGGCGGCCGTGTGGCTGCTGACTTCCGAGGCTTCGTTCGTGACCGGCACGGACCTGCTGATCGACGGTGGGTTTACCGCTCAGTAAGAATCTGCTTCATCATTCAACCACCGCCCACCTTCCCACTCTTCAGGAATCCGAACGATGGACCTCAAGATCCAAGACCACATCGCCCTGGTGACCGGCTCGACCCTGGGCATCGGCAAGGCCATCGCGGCCCGCTTGCTCCGGGAGGGCGCGACAGTCTTCATCAATGGCCGTTCCCAGTCCGGTGTGGACGCCGCGGTGAAAGAACTGGCCCCTCTGGCCCGGACTCCGCGACACATCCGAGGCGTCGCCGCCGACGTTTCAACCGCCCAGGGCGCCCAGGCCATCTTCGCGGCAGCGCCCGAGGCCGACATCCTCATCAACAACGCGGGGATCTATGCCCCCAAAGCCTTCGAAGACATTACCGACGACGACTGGCTCAGCATGTTCAACATCAACGTGCTGTCGGGCGTCCGCCTGAGTCGCTACTACCTGCCCCGTATGATCAAGGCCGATCGCGGCCGAATCGTCTTTGTTTCGTCGGAGTCCGGGGTCACGACTCCGACCGAGATGATCCACTACGGCACCACCAAGACCGCACAACTCGCGATCTCTCGCGGGCTCGCGCAGCGCTGCGTCGGCACCAAGGTCACGGTGAACAGCGTGCTTCCCGGGCCGACGTGGTCCGAGGGGGTCGAACAGTTCGTCGCCGACGTCGCCTCCAGCCGAGGGATGACCAAGGAGCAGGTCGAAACCGAGTTCTTCCAGACCGTGCGCCCCGCCTCGCTTCTCAAACGTTTCATCTCGGTCGAAGAGATCGCCGACACCGTCGCATTTGTCGTCAGCCCGCTCGCCGCCGCCACCAACGGCGCTTCCATCCGCTGCGAAGGCGGCATCATTCCCACCATCGCGTAGCGCTCACCTCACGGAGTTTCGTCCATGCCCGACCTGCTGACTCCGCTTTCGTTCGGCGCGATCAATGCGCCCAATCGCGTCTTCATGGCCCCGCTCACCCGCTGCCGCGCCGGCGCAGGATTCGTGCCCGGCGCCCTCAACGCGGAGTACTACCGCCAGCGTGCAAGCGCTGGCCTGATCATCAGCGAAGCCACCCAGATCTGCCCCGAGGGCCAGGGTTACCCCGACACCCCAGGCATCTACTCGCAGGAACAGGTCGCCGGTTGGAAGATCGTCACCAAAGCAGTGCACGACGCTGGCGGGCGCATCTTCTGCCAGCTCTGGCACGTCGGTCGTGTCTCCCACAACTACTTCCAGCCCGGCGGGCGTGATCCCGTTTCGTCGTCACCCGTCGCGATGGCCGGCGATGCCCGCCTCCCCGACGGCACCAAGGTGCCGCGCCCCGTTCCGCGCGCTCTGGAAACCGACGAAGTGCCGCTCGTCATCGAGCAGTACCGCCGCGCCGCTGAGAACGCCAAGGCCGCGGGGTTCGATGGCGTTGAACTCCACGGCGCCAATGGCTACCTCCCCGACCAGTTCCTCCGCGACGGCGTCAACCGCCGCACCGATCAGTGGGGGGGATCAATCGAGAACCGCGCCCGCTTTCACATCGAAGCGACCAAGGCGCTCGTCGATGTGTGGGGGGCGCGGATCGCGTCGGCGTCCGCCTCTCTCCCAGCGGCACCTTCAGCGACATGAAGGACTCCAACCCCAAGGCGACCTTCGGCTACCTGATCACCGAGCTGGGGAAGTTCGGTCTCGCATACATCCACATCATGGAGGCCATGGCCGATGACCTGGTCTCCGGCCCAGCAACCATGCCCGGCTACGAGCCCATCCCCGCGCACTACTTCCGCCCCATGTTCAAGGGCGCGCTCGTCACCAACTCCGGCTTCGATTTCGCCAAAGCGCAGCAGTACATCCAGAACGGCTGGGCGGATGCCGTCGCGTTCGGTCAGTTGTTCATCGCCAATCCTGATCTGCCGGAGCGTTTTGCGCGCATGGCCGCCGGGCGCGAGGCGCCCTTCAATCCGCCCAACTACGACACGTTCTATGGCGGCGGAGCCCAGGGCTATACCGATTACCCAGCCCTTGCGCGCTAGCGGCGTGTCGCCAGCAGAACACGTCGGTGCCCCTCGAGATCCTTCAGGATCTTGATGTCGGTGAGCATGGGATTGGCGTGCGCCAGTTCGAGCACGCTGTCTGCCGTCGAGGCCGCAATCTCGATCAGCATCTGCCCGCCGATGCGCAAGCGCTCCGGTCCATGCTGCACGAGCGGGCGCACGAACTTCAGCCCTTCCGCCCCGCCCCGCAGCGCCATCTCCGGCTCGAAGGCCTTCACATCCGGACCCACCATCCCCGGCGCGTTCCACTCGGAATCCGGGATGTACGGCGGATTGCTCACGAGGTAGTGCAGTTGCTGACCCGCCGGATGCTTCTCCAGCGGCGTCAGGAGGTCGCCCGGCAGCAGCGTGAGCCGGTCCGACAGCTTGTGCCGCTCGGCATTCTGCTTCGCTACCTCCAGTGCATCGGCCGACAGATCGCTCGCGACGCACCGCGCGTTGGGCAGGTTCTTGAGGATCGCCAGCGCGATGCACCCCGAGCCAGTGCACACATCGCCGATGAGAAAAGCGCTGCCGGAACCGAGACCCGCGGTGGCCCGAGCGTGCTGGAGCACGTGCTCGACCATGGTCTCGGTGCAGGGCCGCGGGATCAGGACGCGGCCGTCCACGTGGAACCGCATCGAAAAAAACCACGTCTCGCCGACGAGGTACTGCACAGGCTCGTGCTTCAGCGCCCGCTGCACCAGTTCCCGCAGGGCGTCGCGTTCCAGCGGCATCGCGGGCCGGTCCACCTCGGTGTAGAGCCGCAGCCGATCGCATCCCAGCACATGAGCCAGGAGCAACTCCGCGGAAAGCCGAGGTGCATCATGCCCCGCGCGTTCGAACGCGTTGGCGATCCAGTCCAGGAGGGAGCGCGTCGTCCAGACTTCCGGTGCCGCGGGAGACATCCTCGGAGTCTACGTTCAAGCCCCCCGGAATCCCTCACAGCCCGCGCACGCCTCCCCGCCGCTGACTACACTGGCGATCCGTTGAAAGGTTGTCCGGTGGATTTTCGGGGGTTGAATGACGCCCACCATGAGCCTCAAGAACTCCGGTGAGCTTGCAAGTGTGTTTTCCGCAGTCGCCGAGCGCGCCCGGTTGAGCGAGAAGTTCGCCGGTGTCACCGCCACAGCCGAGGGCGTGGAATGCCGTGCGCTCCCCGCGCCGGAGGAAGCCGCGTTCCGCGTGCGGGTCGAGAACCAAAAGCTCTATGTCAGCTGGGTCACTCCCGACCGCTACATGAGCCAGTCCGTCGAGGCCGATCTGATGTGGACCGGCGACGACCTCGGTGAACTCATCGCCGAAGAACTCGCCGACCTCGGCTGGTCCGAGCCCCCCTTGGGGAACGTCGAACACTTCCGATCGGAAGACAAGCTCTTCACATTCCGCTCCGAGATCCCGCCGACCGCTGCCAAATCAGCCGATTCGCTCCTGCAGGCGCTGCTCGCCTATGAAGCCGCCTTCAGCAACCTGGGCGACATGAAGCCGGAGGAGGACGAATGAGCCGCTCCGGACATCAGCACCCCCCGGCACGAGGAGCGTTCCCATGCGCATCCTGATGCTCGGCTGGGAGTTTCCGCCCTTCATCAGCGGCGGTCTCGGAACCGCCTGCTACGGCCTGACGCGCGCGCTCGACCGCCTCGGTCACGAGGTGCTGTTCGTCCTGCCCAGATCCGTGGACCGCAGTTTTGCCTCACACGTCAAGCTGCTTTCGCCGGAGGCTGGGGCGGCCGATGCCGTCACCGGTCCGTTGGCGCTGCCCACCCCCGCCGAGGAGGCCGCCCTTCAGTACACCATGCAGGGCTTCTCGCACGCGAAGTTCTGGAGCGTTCCCTCCAGCCTCGTCAGCCCCTACAAGTCCGGGTCGCCGACCGGCCAGGTCGACGCCGGCGAAGCCGGGTTCCCCCTCCGCGGGCATGACCGAGATCGACGCCCTCCGAGCC
>JBGSZV010000039.1:0-4316 GCA_041750235.1 Phycisphaerales bacterium | reverse complement strand
CGCGAGCGAGGAGCGTCCGGCGCCGGCGCCGCAGGCCGTTGCGGTGACCGATCCTGGCGCGAAGCCGACCGAGGCTGTTGTTGAGAAGGCGCAGGAGCTTGTGGACCTTGGTCGCGAGGAAGAGGCGATCCGATTGCTGGCGCTCGCCATCGAGCGGAACCCGACCCTGACGATCGCGCGGGTGGAGCTTGGTGACATCTACCGGGAGAAGGGCGACTACCGCAGCGCGGAGCGGACGTACTCCGAGGCGGTGCGGGTCGATCCGCGGAACTTTGATGCGCAGTACGGCCATGGCCTGGTCCTGCACCTGATGGACCGCGTCGTTGAGGCGGTGCGGGCATACCTGCGGGCGCTAGCGATCCGGCCGGATGATGTCGCGGCGAACTTGAATCTCTCGGCGGCCTACCTCCAGTTGAATGAGCCCGCGCAGTCGCTGCCGTACGCCGAGCGCGTCGTCGAGCTGGACCCGCTCAACGGCCAGGGTCGGGCGAACCTGGGCGCGACGTTCAGCGCGCTGGGGCGGTACGACGAGGCGGTGCGGGAGTACGAGGCGGCGAGCGAGCTGATGGAGCTGTCGCCGAAGCTGCTTCTGGACATGGCGGACAGCCTCGGGCGGATCGGTCGCTACGAGGAAATGGCGAACACGCTTCGGCTGGTGATCCGGATCGATCCGACGGCGGCGGCGTACGAGCGGTATGGCTTTGCCCTCTTCAAGCAGCGCAAGTTCGTGGAGTCGGAGGCGGCGTTCCGCGACTCGCTGCTGGCCGACAAGAACCACTACCCGGCGATGAACGGCCTGGCGGTGTGCCTGCTCAACAAGTACCTCTCGGGGGGCAAGACCGACTCGGCGATGCTGAGCCAGGCCGTGGACCTGATGCGGAGCAGCCTGCGGCTGAACAAGAACCAGCCGCGGATGGTGGAGCTGCTGAGCCGGTACGGGTAAAGCGGCTTGCGGCTTGGGACTTGCGGCTTGGCAAGGCATGTGACGCGGGGGTGCTCTAGAGTGATGGGGTATGCCCAACCCATCGCTGCTGGAAGTGTTTGCATCCCCGAGTGATCAGGCGTTTGTCATTGAACACACGTCGGAGGAGTTCACGAGCGTGTGCCCCAAGACGGGGCACCCCGACTTCGGCGAGGTGACGCTGCGCTATTGCCCCAAGCCCGCGAAGGCGGGGGGCGTGTGCGTGGAGCTCAAGAGCTTGAAGCTCTACTACCAGAGCTTCCGCAACGAGGGGATCTTCTACGAAGCGGTGACGAACGTGATCCGCGACCAGATGGTCGAGCTGATGAAGCCGCAGTGGCTGCAGATCGTGACGAACTGGAAGGGACGCGGCGGGATCCGGAGCGTGATCCGCGCGGAGTTCGGCGAGGTGCCGGGAGAGTACCGCGGGAGGTAGCGAGTGGGGTCCGAGGCGGCGCCGACGAACGTGCGGTTGTGCCCGGCGTGCGGGTATGACGTGGCGTCGCTCTTGTCGCAGGGGATCGGGGTGTGTCCGGAGTGCGGGGGAGCAATCAGTGATGAGGCGTGCCGTCTAAGAGTTCAGCGACATCTGCTCCGCCCGTACATTCGGCCGGTTCTATTCGGGATCGTGGTCGGTTTACTGCCCGCAGCGCTGGCAGCACTCATCTTTGGCTTTGGGTGGCAGTGGTTGTCTGCAACCGCCCTTTGTATCGGATGGGTCCTTTTCGTTCGATATGAAACGAGGCAGCACGATGCTGAGGTGATAAAGACACACCCTTCCGGAGGCGCGTTCCCGGTTCGTGTCGTCAAGGTGATCGAACTCGTGATTGGTTTCGTGCTCATCCTCGGTGTGATCGCGTTGGTGAGCCGTGGGTGATGAGAGTGGGCGAGTTGTCTGATGATGCACCGCGCAGAGCAAATCAACATCAACCCCAAGCGCATGTGCCCGATGTGCGGGTATGACGTAGCGTCACTGCTGTTGCTGGGGATCGGGGTGTGTCCGGAGTGCGGGGGCACGATCAGCGAGGAGTTGTGCCGTCCGAAGGAGAAAGGGCAGGGAGGCTTCGTGAGGTTCCTCGGGCCTGTGTTGCTCGGTGCATCGATTGTCGTCTGCGCCGCTTCACTTATGGGAATGATGTTTCGGAATCAGTGGGTGAGAGTCGGAGCTGGAGTGGCGATGTTCGTCTTCGTTTGGGCTTCCCTTCGCGACGCAACGGTGCGAGCACGCGAGTTGCGAGTCGTGAAACCGTCAGCGGGCATTCTCTCGTCACGAGCCGTTACTGCCACCGAGATCTGCATCAGTCTCTTCGTGATCGTCCTCGTGATTGTGTCTGTTGTACGGAAGTTGATTTAGGATGAGTTCACCGGATGCACCGCGCCGAGCAGATCACCATCACGCCCAAGCGCATGTGTCCCAAGTGCGGGCATGATGTGACGGTCCAACTCGCTTACGGCACGTTCAACTGCCCGGAGTGCGGCGAGCAGGTGGGGTGGCGGAGCACGGTGGCGGAGGCGGAGTCGGTCGAGCGAGCGGCGGGGCGGAAGCGGCGGAAGTGGATGTGGATCGCGGTGGGGGTGTGGGCGGTGGTGATGGGTCTGCTGGCGATGGCGATTGTGATGTAGGAGCGCCGGTCAGGCGGACTTGGACAGCAGCGCCATGGCGAGCTTGAGGCCGGCGCCGTCGGGGTTGACGAGGTGCTGGCTGAGCTTCTCGATGGTGGAGATGAAGTTGAGCATCTCGTCGAGGCGCTGGTTGTGGCGGGCCAGGGTGGCGTCGATCGGGTCGGCGTTCTTCTCTTTGCTCGGCACGCCGGTCATATCGCGGATCTCGTAGAGCGAGGCGACGACGGGGTCGAGTTCGCGCTTCTTGCGCTCGCGGGCGATGGTCTGGAACATGGTCCAGACGTCCGCGACGGCGGTGAAGTACTCCTTGCGGTCGCCGCGCTTGTGGACGCGCTCGATGATGCCCCAGTCCTGCAGGGCGCGGAGTGACATGCTGGCGTTGCCGCGGGAGATCTCGAGGCGGTCCATGACGTCGTCGGTGCAGAGGGCCTCGCCGGTGATGTAGAGGAGCGCGTGGACCTGGGCCATGGTGCGGCTGATGCCCCAGGCGCTGCCCATCTGGCCCCAGATGTTGATGAAGCGGTCCTGGGCCTCGGTGATGAGCTTGGTGGAGTTGGCGGGAGAGGGCTTGGCCATGAGAGAACAATAGGGCACCAGGCACTGGGCATCAGGCATCAGTGAAAACCAACGGAATCGGGAACGGACCGGTTGATCCGGGTCCGATGCCGTGTGCCCGGCGCACGATTCCCGCAAAAATAAAAGAGGCGGCGAGCAACTTGGGGTCGCGTCGCCGCCCTTCCGGGGGCAAGGTTGAAGTGAGCGCGATGCTACCACGTTCTTGGACGTGAGCAAACGGGAGAGGGTGGAATTCCCGAGCAAAAGAGGAAGATCGACGGCATGAAGCGGGCCGATTATCGGAAGTAAAACGCTTTAGTTGGTGTCGGTCCGGCGGTGATTGCCAAACTTCGGCGGGATGTCACGCGGCGCGGATGACCTCGAAGCAGCCGACGGCACCGAGGAGGAGCGAGACGATGCCGTTGAGCGTGAAGAAGGCCAGCGGGAGGCCGGCGACGCCGCGGCGGGCGAGAACGATGTGCTCGAAGACGAGCAGATGCGCGACAAGCAGCACGGCGATGAACATGAGGAGCGCGAAGGGGCCGGCGACCCACGCGAGCAGCAGGCAGATGAAGGCGAGAACGTGCAGCGTGCGGCTGACCCAGAGCGCGCCGTGGTGGCCAAGCTTCGCGGGGATGGAGTGCAGGCCGGTGTTGCGGTCAAAGTCGATGTCTTGCAGCGCGTACGCGACATCGAACCCGGCGACCCAGCAAAGGACGAAGGCGGCGAGGAAATAGACGGCGGCGCCGTTGCCGAGGATTGCCGTGAGTTCCCATGATGGCATCCGTCCGACGAGGAACGGGAGGGCGCGGCCGAAGAGGTCATCGGGGTGAAGGTCGCTGATCCACTGGACGTCTGTGAGAGCCGACGGGTTCACGGCGATGGCCGCGGCGATGGGTGATGCCGCGAGTGCCCCGCCGAGGAAGAGGTGGCAGAGCCACGTGAAGCGCTTGGTGAAGGAGTAGAGCGCGATCCATCCGAGGACGGGGATCGCGAGGTAGGTCGGCCACGGATTGGCGAAGAAGACCCAGAAACCGGTCGCGGCGAGCTGGAAGAGGGCGGCGCAGCCGATGGCGATGAGCCAGCCGCTGCGGGTGTCGAGGCGCCCGGAGGCGAAGACACGCCGGGCCGTGCGGGGGTTGCCGGCGTCGAAGCGGTGATCGGCGAGGCGGTTGAC
>JBGSZV010000038.1:0-4290 GCA_041750235.1 Phycisphaerales bacterium | reverse complement strand
GCGCGAGAGGCGAGCTGAGCGGCGCGACGCCGGTCGCGCTCTTCGCGGTGTCTGATTTTCTGCTGGTAGCGTTCGAGGTCGCGTGCGGCCTGCTGCGCGATGCGCTCGATCTGCTGGGCGCGGCGCTGGTCGGCGGGGGTGGGGATCTCCGTCGGCGCGGATGATTGGGAACCAGAGGCAGGTGATTGGACAGGCTGGGGCTGGCTCGCAGCCGTGCCCTCTCTGTCACTCGCTGTGGCTCGTGACATCTCTCCCGTCGGTGACGGGAGAGAGTGCTTCAAATCGATGAACGGCGTGCGGAGAACCTGCGTGGCGGCCATGCGGGCCTGGGCGAGGATGCGCGGGTCGGGGGTGGGCGGCGCGGATTCTCCTGTGGGCAATGGGTTTGAAGTGCGGACGATGGCGCGGATGGCGGCGAGGGCCTCGCGCTTGGCGTCCATGAGTTCGGCGTTGAACGCCTCGATATGAGATGTGGTGTTCATGCCGGGACGTTACTGGCCGGATTTCGCGGGGCAACGGGGAGGCGGCGGGATGGGGCTGGAATTCGTGTGATTTTGCGCGCATGTACCGGGAGTGTGCGCCCAAACGTGGTACATGCGCTGGCTCCGGTGGGGTACGATCTGGACGCAATGATCTCAACGCAGCTCTCCACTGTGTGGCTGGTGATGGCGGGCGCGGTGGCGCTGATCGGCGCGCTGATCGTGGCGTGGGCGCTGTTTTCTGATCGCTCGCGCGGACGCAAGCGGTGCCCGAAGTGCTGGTACGACATGTCGGCAACGGTCGGGCTGATCTGTCCGGAGTGCGGGCGTGATGCGGAGCGGCCGGCACGCTTGGAGAAGACGCGGCGGCGGTGGGTGATCGCTGCGATCGGGATGGTGGTGGCGCTGGGGAGTTTGTATCCGGCGCTCAAGGGGTTCCAGAAGCGAAATGGTTTGTGGTCGCTGATGCCCACTGAAGCGATCATCCAGTGGTACAACGTGACAGGCTGGCCGAAGTATCGTGGCAGCGCGTCCTCCGAAGAGTTGTTCTACCGACTTGTGTACGGAGATGCCAGCGTTTCTCAACGACATCGCGTCTACAAAACGCTGCTTCCGCAGGCAATCAAAAGTCGGGATCGGTGGCCGGTCACACTGCCGATGCGCGTGGGCATTCGGCCGGGTCCGTTTTTCCAAAGAGACGGGAGCATTTTCTTCACTGTCGAGGCTGTGAATCCAAAAGGCTCGAATATTCGAGACTCGTTGCAGGGCGCCGGGTTACTTGTCAATTACCTTTACTTCAGATACAGCGACCCAACGCACGAGCTTGCCGTTATTGATTCGAGTACAACGCGCATTGACGTTCGTGCGGAAGTACCGGGATGGAATGGTTCGCACACCATCCGCGTGACGCCCGTCGCGACGATTGATGACGCGATTACCCCGGTGCGCGATACCAGTGTGGACGCAAAGGTTCAGTCGGCAGTACAGATTCATTTGTACGACCGTGGTCCAGAACGGCGATATCTGCACCTCACTTTCGGCCGGTACGACATGCTCGCGCCGCAAGGACTGGAGGATCTCGCGTTCGGTCTTCGAGTCGAGTTTCGATCGGGATCGGACGTGTTTGCGAGTTGTCGCTGCTTTTTCTCCGACGCACCGTTCGGCAGTCCGGCGACGTGCGAAGTTCTGATCGAAGGAGACGTGGACCGGCTTTTTGACCTGAACGCTACGACTGCTCAATGGACTGTCGTCGTTTCAGGCGACGGCGAGATGGCGCTGCGGCGGTTTGATCGGGAGAAGTACTGGGCGGGGTCGATCACGGTTCCAAAGAGCCAAGTGTTGCGATACGTGCAGGGTGGTAATGGATGGCAGAGTGTGCCGTAGGAGCGAAGTGGTTCGATGTCGTTCCAACTGTCATGGCTGTGGCTGATCGGCGCGGGGGTGCTTGCGCTCGGCGGATCTGCGCTGACGGCGTGGGCGCTGTTTTCTGATCGCTCGCGCGGACGCAAGCGGTGCCCGAAGTGCTGGTACGACATGTCGGCGACGGCGGGGTTGAAGTGTCCGGAGTGCGGGCGGGAGGCGCGGGGGGAGCAGCGGTTGTTTCGGACGCGGCGGCGGTGGAGGTGGGTGGTGGTTGGGGTGGGGTTGGTGGTGGGTGCGTGGCCGGTGTTGAAGGCGCCGGAGATGATGAAGCACGGCTGGATGGTTCTGATTCCCACGGATGTGCTCCTGCGAATCGCGCCGATCGACCAAGCTGCCTTTGGAGCAGAAAAGAACAATCTCTCGCCTGCCGGATGGGAATGGACGTCTGTAGCGCCGCGAGGCAAGATGCTCGCCGAACTCATGAGGCGGGTGTATGGGAGTGATCCGCTCTCAGCGCGGCAATGGCGCCATTTTCTGAACAGATACTTCCACCGCTATCCCGCAGCACTCGGTCAGGTCATTCGAACTCGACCGGCGTGGCCTCGTGACATCCCTGTTGCCGTGCGAGTCAATTGGTCCGGCCTGTTTCCCAGCATGGGAACTGTGAACGACGCGGACGTGCGCGCGACAGTGGGCATTGCAGGTTACGAGCCCGCACGGACGATTCGGCGAGGCGAAACTGCGCGAATTGAAGCACCACCGATCAACGCCTCCACATTCAGCGTCGCCATCAGAGTGGAATGGCGCGGAGAGTTGATCTGGGAGGGAGTTGGGCCGGTGATTCAGGTTGTTGATCGTATTGATCAGATCGCGCGGGGATACGACGGAGTTGGTGCGACACGCTCAGTTCGCAGTGCGGTCTTTCAACCCCTGGTTGCAGTTGACGACGGACGCTATGTGGTTGCGTTCCACCGATCGTGCTGTCATCTGGATGTCAGCCAGAACGACGTCGACTGGGCACTTGGGATGCGCTTGAAGTTGATTCAAGGCGACAGAGTGGTTGCCGATGGCACTGGCCTGTATCACCAAGTCCAGTTTCGCACGAACGCCAGCTTCGGCAACATGTTCGTGTTCTTCGTTCTCTCGCCCGTTAATCCAAGCGCGAAGCCAAGTATTACAAACCAGAGTTCTTATTGGAAGCTCTGGATTTCCGGGGACGGCCCGACGGCATTGAGTGACTTTTCACGGAACGAGTACTGGGATGGATCGTTCGAGATGGATGTCTTGAAGCCAGTCACTGACACGGGAGACAGCTATTTCACGGCGGATGTACGGCAATTTCTTCAGTATGCGAACTGACAGCACAGCTTGCCGCAGAGCCGGTCAAGCCGTGGCACCCGGGGTGGGTGGATGGGCGTCGATGTGTGATCGCACGGGTCTGATCGTCAGAGCACGATCCGACCCGTGGCACCCGGATCGGTTACGCCGCGACGGCGGTGGTTGCTTCGTGGCGTGCGATGAGTTCGCGGAGGCGGTGGGTCAGTTCCGGCGTCCGCACGGCGATGAAGTTGCCCCAGCCGTTTTTGTTTTCGAGTTCGCAGGGGTAGTCGGTGATGCGGGACCAGGTGTGGGTGATGCCGTAGCGGACGATGGGTTTCCATTCGCTGATGAAGACGTGGTAGCCGAGCTGGACGAGGAAGCAGCCGAGGTCGTGGGTGGTGGTGTTGAGCTTGTTGGTCTTGGCGTCTTCGAACTCGGCCATGACGGCGAGGGGGAGTTGGTCGTGGGTGAAGCGGTGCCAGGGGAAACCCTCGAGGACCTTGAGGTCGTAGCCCTCGGCGTCCACCTTGAGGTAGTCGACCTGCGTGATGCGGTGTTCGTCCATCACGTCGGCGAGGGTGCGGACGGGGACCCTGGTGGCGACGTTGTGGGTGTCGCGGAACGGGAGGAGCGAGGAGATGCCGGGGGATTCGGGGCTGGTGTAGAAGTTGAGGGTCTGGCCGGCGCTGGCGGGGTCGGCGACGGCGCAGGTGAGGACGGTGAAGTCGGGTGAGGTCGAGACGGCACGGAGCTTCTCGTGCTTGACGGGGTCGGGCTCGATGGCGAGGACGCGCCAGCCGGAGGTGACGAAGGGTTTGCAGGTGCCGCCGAAGAAGGCGCCGACGTCGATCATGGTGCGCTGGCGACCGGTGGTGGTGCGTGCGGGGGTGGTGGAGAAGAGGTCGGCGAGGAGGCGGTCTTCGTTGAGGTTGGGGGTGGGGGTCATGGGAGGATGTATCGGCGAAATGAACGTCTATCGCACGACAACCATGCGGCCCCGCAAAGCCGGGCGGCCCATGGCTACCAACGTCGGCCCGGATGGGGCCGGGATCCACTTCGTTGAAGACAAGAAAAAAGGCTCCCTTGCGGGAGCCTTTGGGGGTGGTTACGGGTTGGCGGGTGGGGGCGG
>JBGSZV010000037.1:0-2871 GCA_041750235.1 Phycisphaerales bacterium | reverse complement strand
GCGCGGATGATGTGGTGCCCGCGACTGAGGTGCGGGCGACGGCGGAGGCGGCGCGGGTGCAGGGGTGCGAGGTGACGCTGGAGGTGTATCCCGGCGCGCAGCACGGGTTTGATGTCGAGAGTCTGAAGCGCAAGCGGGTGGCGCGGTTGCTGCCGTTGGTGGGTCCGAAGGCGACGTTTCAGTTTGATGCGGACGCGGCGGCGGATGCGGAGGGGAAGCTCGTTGGCTTCCTGCGTGCGAATTCCAGCCGGTGATACTGAGAGTCTCTCAGGGGGCTCCGCTCGCAGTGCGATGACCTGTGGCGAACCATGAATCGCCATCTCGCGTCAAGTGGATCACTCCCCACGGCACGGTGACGGCAGCACGGCTTTCATCGATTGGGTTCACGACCAGTTGGGTGACGGTATCCGTGACTGCATAACACTTCACGGAGGCATCGAAGGGCGAAAGAGAACCGGTTCTCATCGCGTACGGGAGCGTTACTGAAACGCCTTCGGGCGAGTTGCGGCCCCGTGCGACGAGTGTGGTTAGGAGCCAGCCGGGAATTTCCCGATCGGTGAGAGGGGTGCTTCTTACCGGATCGAACGAGACGAGCGAGGCGAGTGCCGACCGATCGGCAACGAGCACGATGGGCGGGTCGATGGCCACGAGGGTGATCACAGGCGAGCAGGTGACCGCCTTGGATGGGGGCATTGTTCGGTAATCGGCTTCGCGCGGATCCTGCCAGACATCGTTCAACCAGCCTTCTTTACTCGTCATCGTCCACGGAGAGACGATCCGCGGCACTCCCACATCGCTCAGTTGGCGCATGAGGCGCTTGCTCAGCTCTTCGGCATCAACGCGCGCTCCTGAACTGGTACGCCACGTCAGTGATTCCGAAACGACTTCAATCTGATCGCAAAGACGGTACGTACCTTCTGTCCGTTCTCCGGAGGCATCGAGCGGCAGCCCGTTGGGGTTGACACGATAGGTCCTGCAGCAGCCAGCCGACATCGCGCAGGCCATCAGCATGGCGGAGAGGATTGTGACGCGTGTCATCATCGCAGCGTCCTGTTCAGTGTGAGAATCTTTGAGCATGCATGCCGTCCGAGAGCAAGGCGGGGGGTCGCGAATCGGAGTTGGGAGTCGGGCGAGACGCGACCCTCTTCAGTTTGTTGCTGTGCCCGAAACAAGCCAACTGTCGTGCTTTCTGGTGAGGATGACATGCCCCCAATATGTCGGAATGAACGCATTATCCGCGTCACTCTGCTCAACGTGCTGCATCGTTGGCTGGGATCCAAGCACGAACCACTTTGCACATGGATCGTATGGAACAACCGTTCCAGAACCGATGCCATACGGAAGCTCAAACGAAGCCACCATTTCGCTACCGGACTTGCCTGCACCAGGGAATAGGGCGATCTTCAATCGCGATGAGGTAACGGACGTTGCTGGGCCTTCATCACCACGTGTCTCGAATCCCGCGATTAATACTCGTTGGTACACCGAGCGATCAGTAACAAAGACGATTGCGGGATCAATGCACACAATAAAGACCCCGCACGAATGCACCACACCCTGTGGATTGGAACCCAGTTGAAACTCCGGTGGATCCGGGGGTATCCACGCTTCACTCTTGGCTCGAACATCGGATTCTCGATACCAACCCAAAGAAGCCATACGAATGCCGAGAGTGGAGAATGCTTCGCTTACTTCGATTGCCAGAGTCTCCGCGTTCAAAGATACGCCTGACGGAAGTCGCCACGTTGCGGATCTGCTGACCCCCGTGGGATGAGTTCTTTGGGTGATCACGGCTTGAGCGACTCTGCCGTCCTTGGCCAAGGGCTGTTGCTGGGGTACGCCGCGATAAGAAGTGCTACATGCGCAAAGTTGAATCGCCAAGCAACAAATGACAGCCCTTTGCACCAGCATCGTCACTCTGTGCATGAAAACTGCCCTCCATTGCAGAGTGTCTACAGGGTGGGTGAGTTCAGTTGGCCGGAGGGGGTTGCTGCTGCGCCGGCTTTTCGCGGATGCCGTCGGTGCCGCCCATCTTGAGTTTGACGACGACGTAGTAGACGCCGACGAGGGCGATGGCCCAGAGGGCGATGAAGCACCAGAAGAGTGTGCGGCCTTTTTTGCGTTGGGAAGGCATGGGGGGAGTGTACGGGAGGGCCAGTGGGCAGTGGCCAGTGGCCAGTGGGGTGAAAGGCCGGCCTCTCAATCGGTGTCAGAAGGCTGGTGCGTGCCACGCTTGCTTAGACTGGTTGCATGGTGACGGCCGGGCGTGAGGTTGCGGTGGAGATTGTGCGGGTATTGCGCGCGCGGGGGTTTGTGGGAGTTCTGGCGGGCGGGTGCGTGCGGGATGAGCTCTTGGGGCTTGTGCCGAAAGATTACGACGTTGCGACGGATGCGGGGCCGGAGCAGGTGGAGAAGCTGTTTCCGGGGACGCGTGAAGTCGGGAAGGTTTTCGGCGTGGTTCCAGTCGTGCGGAAGGTGCGCGGGGAGCGGGTGGTGGTCGAGGTGGCGACGTTCCGCGAGGAGGCGGGGTACTCGGACAAGCGGCGGCCGGACAGCGTGCGGTTCAGCGATGCGAGGAACGATGCGCTGCGGCGGGATTTCACGATCAACGCGCTCTTCATTGATCCGCTCGATGAATCGGAGCGCGCGGGCGGGAAGGTGATTGATTACGTCGGGGGACTCGGTGATCTGTCGGCGAGGGTGATCCGGGCGGTGGGCGGTGCGGATGCGCGGTTGGCGGAGGATCATTTGCGGGCGCTGCGGGCCGTGCGGTTTGCGGCGCGGCTGGGGTTTGTGATTGAGCCTTCGACAGCGGCGGCGATCACGCGGCACGCGCGGGAGCTGGCCGGGGTGAGCCGTGAGCGGATCGGG
>JBGSZV010000036.1:0-5798 GCA_041750235.1 Phycisphaerales bacterium | reverse complement strand
TTGAAACGACACGCTGGACGCCTTCTTCGGATCGTTTGCTCGCGCGGCGTGGGCACCCAGCAGTTCGCGACCAAATCCGTCAAACGACGAGACCACGTCTTCAAGCGCGTTCTGAACCAGATTCTCGGTGATCTCGGGAGTAGGTGCGGCTTGAGAGAACTCAATCACCTTCATCGCAAGGTCCAGGTTCTTCTCCAAGATCTGACGGGAGTTGTGACATCCGCAATCTGGGCAGAACCCAAAGACCCCGAACACGCTGTACCGAAGGGTGCACTGGTCGCACACGACTTCCGTTTCGAGGGCCTTCTCCCGGTAGTGTCGAAGGGGAGCGCGTGGCCCTTCCTTCAGTGTCATGCTGATGCCAATACCGAACGCGCCGCGCGGCGGGTGATTGAAATCCAGCTTCTTCAATTGACGGGTCATAATGTCACCGATGGCCCGGAACGCGTATGACTTCGCGTATTCGATCTGCTCCTTTGTCCAGAACTGGTCCGGCTTGCCCCGATGGCCGCAATACGGACATACACAGTCGAGATCATCGCCCGTCAGGCCCGTTCCAGGCTGGAGCTTGAAGTACCCCTCGCATTCAGCGTTGGGGCACTCACGCCCGACCATGCCGGTTTCATCCGTGGGGATCGGTACGTTGATCTGCTTCGGGAAATCGCCGAATCTGCTCATGCAACGACCTCCTCGACCGATTTGGATGCCCCTGCCAAACGCACCTCGCCGGAAAGCAGTTGCGGCAACAGCGCGTCTCGGGTCGCCGCAAGGCGCAGCGATTCCCGCTCATTTGCCAGCAGCCGGGCGTAGATGGGAGCGATGTGCTGAGTCGCGTACTTCAATACAGGCTCCGGCGGCAGCGCCAGTTCGGCTTGCCGCAGGTGCTCCCGCTTAATGTGACCCATCGTGGTCGCCTTGTCCGCGGCGATGCCCTGGAAGAACGGCATGGCCTCGCAGAGATGGAAGTGGACAAACCACTGTGGGTATGCCTCGCACACGACCTTGAAGATGTGCTGGTTCACCAGTGCCTCGTCCCGGTTCCAGCGGTACACGTCGAGTGAGCCGGACCACGCGAAGAGCAGGTCGCCGGGCTGCACGACGTTCTCCGGCTCGGCCTTCACATCGTTGTAGACCGTGGACCCGCCCGGCCCGCTGTTCAGTTCGGCTATGCGCACGACCATCCGGCCGATACCGGTCGCGTTCTTCGTGAAGTTGCGACCGTTGACGTAGCGCGCCAGGTCCGCGACGCTTCCGACCCTCCATCCTTCGGGGATGGGGCCGAGGGGTGAATCGACCAGGCGCTTGGGGAACAGGCTGGCGGGCACGGCGGAGGACTTGGCGTTGCCGTTCTTGGTGACGAGGTCAAATTCCACGAACCACGACCGGAACAGGCCCCGCGCCAGGTCCTCAAGCGTCTGGTTCATCCGCCGGTTCAACTCGATCTTGCCGTCCAGCCCTCCCAACACCCGCGCAATGGCCCGCTGTTCGGGGAGAGCGGGGAGGGGCAACTTCAGTTCCTTCGCCGAGCCGACGTTGAAGTGCTGTTGGACGGCCCCGACGACGTGCTCGTTGACGATGTGGTGCGAGACCGCGTTCACGTAGTAGCACAGGAACTGGGCATCGACGCCAGGGCCAGGCCGGGCGATGACCAAATCTGAGCAGTTTCCGTCGTGCATCCACTCCGGCACGACCGCCGCCGTGCCGGGATCGCCGGTGCGCACGATGACGACATCGCCCGCACGCAAACGGGATTTCTTGATCTTCGCGTGGAACTCCGGCGAAACGTACTTGAGGTCCGTCTTGTTGATTCGGAATGGCTCGATGTTCATGGACCGCAGGAACGGCACGCCCGCCTCGCGGTACTCAGCCGTCATCGGGCCGACGAATCCGACAGTGATCTCCTCGCACACGTCGCCCATCTTGACCTCTGGCCAAACTGTGTCACCTATCACAGCGCACCTCCCCGCCGCGCGACCCGCTGTCGGTCAGGTCCGCTGATGCCAGAGGGGTGTGCCGCCCATCCGGTTCATCTCCGATGAAGGCCGACATGGTCGAGAGGGAGTTCATTTGAGGATCGCCCCCGTAGCCGTGAAGATGTGGAGCGGATACTCACCTCCGTCCGCCTGCGTGTACGTCCAGCCCGCCGGTGTTGGGGCACGTTCGCATCCCCGCCTCCACATCGTGTGCATATTCTGATAAGCGACCTGGCCGATTCGGATTTCGCCCGGCGCGCCCGACGCCTGAATCTTGCAGGCGATGTTCAGCGTCTGACCGATTAGGTCTCGCTGCCGCTTTGAGGATGCGTGCCCGACGGTCATGGCGACCGCCCCCCCCGATTCGATGCCTATGCGTACGTCAAGTGTCGGATAGCCCAGCTCCGCGAACGTCGGGTTGACCGCGTCGCGGATGAGCCCTCTCACGGTGAGGGCACCGTCGATGGCGTTGTCGTTGGCCGTCAGAAACGACGGCGGCGGAATGTAGGCCAGCACGCCATCCCCCGTGAACTTGAGGATGTGGGCGTGGAAATACGGGGCGACAGCAGCGATCTCCTCCAGGACCACGCCGACGACGCGGGCGTTCGTCACGGCGTCGAGCGAGTTGGAGAGCCTGGTGGATCCGACCAGGTCCACGGACAACACCGCAAAGCCGTGGACGCCATCAGGGAGCTGGGACAGAAACTCCTCGGAGCGGTCCACGAACTCGTGCGGCTGCGTGGTCTGATCGGTGAGTCGCTTCTTGATCTCCTCCCGCCGGCGCTGAATGTACTCCCGCGCGCTTCCGAGACGCTGCCCCTCCCCCGTCGGGGTCCAAGAAAACGCCTCGTCGATCATCCGCTGAACTTCTCGCATCGGTATTGCGAAGTGGTCTAACTTGTCAATGACCATCGGCTCATCAGCATCCTCGACGACCCTGTACCGCGCGGGATCGAGCACAACGGCCACGCCCTTCTCGCCGGTCTTGGGATCGACGATCGATTCGAATGTGAAATCAAGGCGATGCCGCCCGGGAAATCCATCGGCATCACCGCAGGCGGATGTGTCAGGTGCAGAACCACTCATCGCCGTGCCCCCTTCGAAGCGAGCACCGCCACGCCGTTGGGCCGTGCATCCGCTGGATGAGGGGAGACGCCATTGAGCCCCGCAGCCTTGGCGACTTCAGCGAGCGAAGCACGGATTTGGTTCTCCAACGCTGCGGACTGCTTGAACTGTTCTTCCAGCGTCGCCGCCAGGTGCGGGAAGCGGTCCTCGAACGGCTCATCCGGATCATCGCTCTCGGCCGCGCCGACGTAGCGCCCCGGTGTAAGCGCGTAGTTGTGCTCGCGGATCTCATCGAGCGTCGCGGCTTTGCAGAAGCCCGCGACCTCCGCGGGCGTGCCCTTCCGCTTGAACTCGCGGTAAACAGCGGCGATCTTCTCGACCTCGTCCGCTGAGAGTTGCTTCTGCTTCCGCGAGCCGGGGATGAGCACACCCAGCTTGCGGCCGTCGATGAAGAGCACTTCGTTCTTCCGCGCGCGGAAGCTGAGGCCCCCGCCACGGTTCTTCGAAAGGAACCAGAGGCAGCAGGGGATCTGCGTGTTGGCGAAGAGTTGGCCCGTGAGCTGCACGATGCAGTCCACGTACCCGTGCTCGACGAGGGCCTTGCGGACTTCGAGCCGGTGGATCTCGCTGTTGGAGAGTTCGCCGGTGGCCATCACGAATCCGGCGGTGCCGCCGGCGTGCTTCTTTCCATCCGGATCGCGCAGGTGATGCAGGAAGTGCATCATCCACATGGTGTTGGCGTTGCGGGGCGAGAGGGGCATGGGCTGGCCCTGGCCGTTCTCGCCCGTGCGCTTGGCGAAATCAAGCCGTGGGTCCTTACTCGTGATGCGGTGAGCGCCCCAGCCATCGTCGCCCTTCGCGCCGTCGTTGAACGGGGGATTGGCGATCACGTAATCGGCCTTCGTGTCGGCGTGCAGATCATTGAAGTACGAACTGCCGAGTTGGATGTTGCCGTCGATGCCGTGGATGAAGAGGTTCATCCGGCAGAGGCGGTACGTGAAGTCCTTGCTCTCTTGACCGATGAACGACAGACGGCCCGAGTGCTTCGTGAACACGTCCGACTGCACGAACATGCCGCCAGCGCCACAGCAGGGGTCGTACACGACACCGTCGGTGGGCTCCAGCATGGCGACGAGCGTGCGGACGATGGAGACGGGCGTGAAGTACTCGCCGCCGCGCTTGCCCTCGCTGTTGGCGAACTCGCCGATGAAGTACTCGTAGACGCGGCCGACCAGGTCTTCGCCGCCGTGGTCCTGCTTGAAGATGTCCTTCGAGAACAGATTGATGAGCCCGGTGACGCCCTCGCGGTCAAGGTTCGAGCCGGCGTAGATGCGGGGCAGCAGGCCGCGGAGTTTGTCGGGGTAGGTCTTCTCCAGGAGTTCGAGTGCGTCGTCGAGGATGCTCTTGATCGTGTCCGCCTGGGCGTGCTGGAGGATGTACGACCAGCGCGACTTCTCAGGGACGATGAATGCACCCGCAGCGCGGTACTCGTCCGCGTCGGCCAGGATGCGGGCGCGGTCCTTCGCGTCCTTGGTGAAGTAATCGCTCTTCGGGTCCGCGAGCAACCCCTCGAGTTCCTCGCGGCGGCGCTCATAGCGGAGCGAGAGGAACCGGAGAAAGATGATGGGCAAGACGTACCGCTTATAGTCGGCTGGCTCGATCGAGCCGCGCAGGTTCACGGCGGCCTGCCACAGCTCCTTCATGAGCTGTGCCGTCCCGTTCTGCGGGGCTTCGTCCTTGGGCTTCTTCGCGGTCCGCTTGGCCATTTTGTACTCCGTCCATGTTCAGTGAACGTGGACAGCGTATCATAACCAGCGGGTCAAAGCCAGCGGATCAGGGTAGATCCGACAGCCCGCGTCAAAATGGAGTAGACGCCATGTCGAAGTCCAAGGGATTCAAGATCGGTCGGGACAACGAGACGGGCCGCCTGAAGTCTGTCGATCAGGCCAAGGCCAACCCCCGAGGGTCGTCAGTCGAGGTCATGCCCAAGAAGGGGAACGGCGACACGGGGCGCTACGACAACAAGAAGAAGTAGTTGTCAGCGGCGCGGCAGCGATCCCCACCGCCGCCGTTGCTCCATCCAGTCCATCACGCAGGCCACGTCGCGCAGCATGTGCTCGTGGACGGGATCGCGCCCGCTCATCACCAGCGGCAGGAACAGGATCTCCTCCTGAATGTCCGGCGCGAGATGGCACAGATTCATCAGCTGCGTAATCCGAGGCTGGGTGACATGGGTCAGGCGGGCGATCTCGGAGATGTTGGCGACCTTGCCGGCGCGGATCATCTCGTCGAAGTGGATCGCTAGCGCCATCAGGCGGGAGATACGCGGCACGCGGCCGGGGTCCACGGCCACGCGAGCGGCGGGCTTCGTGTCGATCGTCTTGCGCCCGTGGGCAACGCGATTGAAGAAGACCTTGGTCTTGACGGTGATCATGCGTGGGCCTCCGGTCCTTCTGCCGCCCCGCCGGCCAGCGCCTTCACGCCCGACGGGTAGAACGACACCTCGATGCTGCTGTCGAGGGCATCGAATACGACCTTGTTGACCAGCAACTGGAGCATCCGGACCTGCTCGCGAGGCGCAAGCGCGGTCCAGACGTTGTCAAAGTCGGCAAACGCCGCGTGGAGGTCTTCGGCTGAGAGCACTTCCGCTCGGTGGCGTTCTATGGCGGCCCCAATCTCGCTGGCCCGCCGCTCCGCCTCGCGGATCTGGTCGTTGAGGTCGGTGATGCGGCCCGCGGACGCGGAGGACGCTGGCTCGGT
>JBGSZV010000035.1:0-10461 GCA_041750235.1 Phycisphaerales bacterium | reverse complement strand
TCGGCGCGGTGCTGGGGCGCAAGGTCGTTTCCAGCGGCAGCGTCGGGCGTGCGGCATCGGCGGCACGCGGCGTCGGACGATCCAGCAAAGAAGCCTCGGATGTTGGTCGAGCCGAGGAGAACGTCGAAGCACTCGCCGCCCAGCTCGCGGCGCTGGAGTCCCAGATCACCGCTGAGGCCGAAGCGATCGCCACGCGCCTGGACCCCACTGACGAAACACTCGAAACCGTCACCTTCAAACCCAAGAAGACGAACATCCAGGTACGTGCCGTGGTGCTGGCGTGGGCGCCGATCACCAAGACCGCGTGGGGCGGTGATTCGCCCGCGTGGAAGTGATGAGGCTCAGTCGTCGTCCGGTCCGACCTGCATCGTCATGACCACCATGTAGTGGTCCGACAGCCGCGTCTTGAAATCCTGCGGCGACAAGCGGGCCTTTCGCAGGTACGCGTCCGACATGACTTCGAACCGAGACCCGTCAAACTCGCGCTGACCCGAGGGCACGAAGACCTTGTCCATCGCGCCGCCGCGCCAGTGCGTTTGTTTCGCGTCGGTATTGGTGTCCCGGTAGCCGGCCGCTTCGATGGTCCTCATCGCCGTCTCGCCGGCGCTCGTCATATTCGTGTCGCCGAGAATCACAACATCGGTCTCGCGAAACGTGGACACCACCTTCGGCACCACACGGCAGAGGGCGGCCGCCTCATCCGCCCGATGCGCGGCAAAGTCACCCTGATAATCCGCCTTCATATGGAGCACGACGACCGCGAAGTCGGAGAGTTCGTCTCCGGCTGAGAAGTGCATGGCGTGCGGCGGACGGTTCCACAGTGCCGAACCCTGCGCGCTGCGTCCTCGTTCGATGGGCAGCGGCCACGGCGCATCGAGCTGATCCCACGCGCCGCGCTTCGTGTCGAGCGCCCGAACTTCTGCCGTGTTCCACAGCACGCCGGTCAGTTGATCACCGTCCTGACGCCCGGGGAAAAGGATGTACTCCCAGTCGTCGCCGGTCTTCTGCTGGATCAGGTCGAGTGTTTGCTCGATCTCATCGCTGCGGATCGGACGGCTATTGACCGTGGCGATGATCTCCTGCACCGCCAGGATGCTGACATCCGAAGCGATGATGTAATCGGCAAGGTCCTGCGTGGTCTGCGCGACGCCCTCCGCCGGCCCGCTGCGGTCCTCGGGCTTGCCGAGCCACTCGATGTTCCACGAGCCGATGCGGAGCGGTCGCGTCGAGCCGGACGCCGCAGTCTTTGGTGCGGGGCGCTCAACATCTGGAGCGGGCACGCTCGACGACGGCGACTGTGGGCCCGAGCCGGTCCCCGGCGGTGTTGAGGAACTGGAACCGGAGGGCAGCCAGCCTTTCTGCTGCATGACCGTCACGATCACGACCAACACAACGGCCACAATAGTGCCGAGCACGCGACCGGCCGGGGACTTTCGGTTACGTCGTGGAGCCATGCGAACCTCCGGACATCTCCGCACGATCGCGGTCTGATGGCCGGGTCCACTCTAGCATCACCCACCCGATGCGGTGGCAGCCGCGCTGGTGACCTTTACCGGCGTGCCCGCGGCGAGGCCGGCGGCGTTCCGCGTCACGACGGTCGTCACGTTGATCGGCGAGGCGATCTCAACAAGATCACCCACGATCACACCCGGCGTCACGCGATGTTCGACGGCCTTGTCATCCTTCACGCTGTAGACGCGATTGATCCCGGCAAAGCTCATCAGTGCCGTCCGGGGCACGAACTGGCCGTCGGGATCAGTCCGCATCACGATTGCGCAGCGTCCAAATCCGCCCGGCTTGATGCTCTGATCGGCGTTGTCGATCTGAACTTCCACTACAAACGTACGGCTTGCCGAATCAATCGACGGCGATACCCGCGTCACACGCCCCTCCACCGATTCGGGCTCCCCGTCGGTTGTCACGCGCGCGACCTGGCCGAGTTTCACATCTCCCGCGTAGCGTTCTGGCACCATGGCCCGGAACTTCAGCACATCAGTGGATACGAGCCGGAACAGGGCGCGGCCCTCGCTGACGTAGTCACCGATGGAGACGAGCCGCTCGCCCACGCGGTACTCGAGATTCGGGCGGGCATCGATGAGTGGGGATTTCACGAGGGCGTCCATGACGCGTTGCTCGGCCACCGCCACGGCGGCCATCTGAGCGCTCGCTTCGGCGAGGGTAGCGCGGGCGGACAGGAGTTCGACATTCGCCTGATTCCGTGCGACGTCCCATGCCGTGCGGATGTCGGCAAAGTCCTGCTCCGAGAGCAGCGGGGGGGTTTGCTCAAAGAGCTTTCGTGCTCGTTCAAACTTCGCCTCGGCGTTGCTGGCTTCGGCCCGTGCTTTCTCGACGGTTGGCAGCGTCTCGGGATCAAAGGACTGATCCGGGAGCGCGGCGAGGCCGAGCTTGGCGAGCGAGGCTGCGGCTGTCGCGCGTTGCTGTTCCAGGGCGAGCTGGTAGTCGCGCGGGTCGATCTGCGCAAGCAATGCGCCTTGATCGACCCGGTCGCCGATGTCCTTGGAGACCTCCACCAGGCGCCCGCTGAGCTTGGCGGAGACCGTGGTCTCTTCTTCGCCATAGAGCGTGCCGGTCACCTCGATGGTGCGTTCGACCGGCCTCCGCACCACGTCACCGAGACTCACTTCGACTGCATCACGTTCTTGGGGACCCGTGCCCTTCGTATTGGGGCTTCGGTCGCAGGAAGACGCGAAGGCGGCAAGGAGTAGCGCACCAGCGAGCCTTCGTGTGAAAGAACTCTCATGTGCCGAAACTCGCATGCGCGACTCCAAAGGGGAAAACGAGTCGAATGGATGGAGTAGTAATACTGGCGAGTCGGTTTTCATTTCGCCGTCTTGCCGGATTGGACTCACAAACAAAACGCAAACATTCACGTATGCAGCGACCCGACGACGCCAAAAGAAGCGCCATCATTGATGCGGCGACTCAGCTCTTCGCGACCAGACCCTACCACGAGGTCCGGCTCGAGGATGTCGCGGCGGCGGCGCATGTCGGCAAAGGGACGCTCTATATCTACTTCGACAGCAAGGAGATCCTGTACCTCACGCTGGTCCGGGAAGGCTTTGGCGACATGGCCGATCAGTTGAATGAAGTCACGCGAGCGCCCGGTCTTGATTGCTGGGAACGCCTTCGTGCCGCGGTCGCGGAGTTGATCCGATTCGGGACGCGTTACCCGGACCTCTACCGCGTGATGCGAAATCACACGCTCACGCCCGACGATCCTCAGTTGCAGGCGACGCGTCGCCTGGTGTCCGACCGTATCCGCCAAGTGCTGGAAGAGGGGAACCGGCGGGGCGAGATTGACGACCCCAACCCTGCCTTGACGACGCAGTTCATTCTCGGCTTTGTCCGCGGCGCGCTGCTGTATCCGCCGGATGACCTTTCCCCCGAACTGCTCGAGAGCCACATGCTCCGGATCATCCGCTGCGGCATTCAGAAAGCAGGCGCGGCGTGAAGACTGTCGCACTTCGGGCCTGCATCCTGTTGACGGTCATTGTGCTCGGGGCCTGTGCCACCGATCAGGCCGCGGATGTCGCTCTTTACCGTCAGGAGCTCGATATCGGAGCGCCGCCTGATCGCGCCGAACTCGCGGAGCTGTCGCTTCCGGATGCGATCCGCTTCACCAACTCGTTCAATGAGAATCTCTCGATCGAGGGCGAAGCGTACATCCAGGCGCTCGCTGAACGCCAGAGGAACGCTTCATCCCTCTTCCCAACGTTCGATCTCTTTGGCGCTCTGACCTTCCGGGACGATGCCGGCGCGGGCGAGACCAGCAGTTCCAGCGGATCGACACTGTTCGATGGCGGCGTCGGCGGGCAGTACACCCTGCTGACCGGCTTGTCTGACTTCAACCGCATCGAGGCCGACCGCCTGACCATCGAGCAGCGCCGGTGGCTGCTCCTGGACATCCGGGAGTCGCTGCTGCTCGATACGGCACGCGCCTATTACGCCGTCATGCTCGCCGAACGGCTCGTTGGCGTGCTTGAATCATCGCTGCTCGTCCAGGAGGAGCGTCTCCGCGACGCCAAGGGGCGGGAGGACGTTGGCTTTGCCCGCCCGCTGGATGTCTCGCAGATCGCGGCACAGGTGTCGGTGACGCGTGTCTCGCTGCTCGATGCTCGGAATCTCGTCCGCATCAGCCGCAGCCTGCTGACCTTCCTGACGAGCGTTGACTCGGCTTCTATTCGACTTTCGGATGACTATGAGCTGCCGTCGGCCATGCTCGCATCCGACGAGCTACTCTCGATCGCGTACGCTCGGCGTCAGGATCTCGCGGCCGCGGCGCTCGCCGCTTCATCGTCGCGCATCACGGTGGACGCCGAGATCGGGCGGTATTTCCCGACGATCACGCTCAACCTGGACTACTTCCTCACCCGCGACACTCTTCCCACGGAGCGGGAGTGGACGGGGTTGCTGACGGTCAGCCTGCCGTTGTTTACCGCTGGCCGAATCGAGGCGGATGTGCGTGCCGCGTGGTCGGCGTTTCGTCAGGATGTTCTCCGATACTCCCTGACCCGGCGCGCCATCCAGCGGGATGTCGAGGTCACCCACGCCGATCTGAGCGTCACGGCAGAGCGCATCACAGAGCTCGGGAACCAGCTCCGGGCGGCCGAGGAGTCCCTGCGTCAGGCCGAGGCGTCCTACAGCGCCGGGCTCGGCACGAACCTGGAGCGGATCGCGGCGCAGGACGCCCTGCTGTCGGCGCAGCTCCAACTGGCCCGCGAGGAGTACAGCCTGAAGATCGCGTATCTCGCGGCGATGCGGGCTGCGGGGGCGCTGACCGATGCCGTCACCGGCCGCGTGCCGGATGCCGCTCCATTGACGGTGCCGCCGGATTCTCCGTTTGTGATCCTGCCGTCGCGGGCCGACGAGGAGGCGAACCATGCAGCGACTCGCTGAAGTCTGCATTCGGCGTCCGGTCTTTGCCGCAATGCTCATCCTCGCGATGGTCGTCGTGGGCGCGACCGCATACACCAAGCTCGGCGTCGATCGCCTGCCGTCGGTGGATCTGCCGACGGTCAACGTCCGCACTTCGCTCCCCGGGGCCTCGCCCGAGGAAGTCGAAACGGAGGTCTCGCAGCCGCTGGAAGAGGCGATCAACACCATCGAGGGCATCGAGGAACTGCGCTCCATTTCGGGGCAGGGCCAGTCGATCATCATCGCGACGTTCAGCCTCGATCGGAGCATCGATGCGGCAGCGCAGGATGTTCGCGACCGAGTGGCTTCTGCCGTGCGGCGCCTGCCTGACGATGCCGAGCCTCCGGTGGTGTCCAAGTTCGACAACGACAACAGCCCGGTGTTGACGATTGCGTTGTCGGGTGAACTGTCCATTCGTGAGTTGACGGAGCTGGCGGACAAGCTGGTGAAGCCGCAGCTCGAGCGCTCGGCGGGCGTCGGCGAGGTGGCGATCGTCGGCGGCCTTGAGCGCACCGTCAACGTCTGGGTGGATGCTGATCGGCTCGCCGCGCACGCGATCCCCATCACCGCGGTTCGGGATGCCATCGCCCGGCAGAACTCAGATGTCCCTGGTGGCAACATCACGGGCGAGAGCCAGGAAAAGGTGCTCCGAACACTTGGACGCATCAGCGATCCTGCCAAGTTCAATGACATCATCATCGGGATCGTCAATGGTGCGCCCGTTCGAATCGCTGATATTGGTTACGCCGAAGACGGCGCCCGCGAGCAACGGTCCTCCGCCCGACTCAACGGCCAACGGGCCGTGTCTCTGGAGGTGCGTCGCCAGTCGGGCGCCAACAGCGTTGCGGTGATCGAGGGTGTGAAGTCGGAGATTGAACTGCTGCGGCCGCAGCTCCCTGAGGGGGTCAATCTCGAGATCATTCGCGACCAGTCGGAGTACATCTACGCGGCATTGCACGAGATCAACGTCCACCTTGTGCTCGGCTCGATTCTTGCGTGCCTCGTCGTGCTTCTGTTCATGAGATCGTGGCGATCGATGGTCATCGCCGGCATCGCGATCCCCACATCGATCATCGCGACTTTTGCGGTCATGTGGGTGCTGGGGTTCACTCTCAACAGCGTCACGATGCTGGCGCTCGTGCTGATGGTGGGCATCGTGATCGACGACGCCATCGTCGTGCTCGAGAACATCTACCGCTTTGTCGAGGAGAAGAAGCTCACGCCGATGGAGGCCGCGCGGAAGGGCACCGCCGAGATCGGGTTGGCGGTGCTCGCAACGACGCTCTCTCTCGTGGTGATCTTCGTTCCGGTGTCTTTCATGTCCTCCATCTCGGGTCGTTTCCTGTATCAGTTCGGCATCACTGCCGCGGTCGCGGTCATGGTGAGCCTGCTGGTGTCTTTCACGCTGACGCCGACGCTGTGCGCACGCCTGCTCCGGCCCGCCGATGAGCACCCCGGCGACTCAGCTCGCTCCCGTTCCGGCTTTTACTCATGGATCGACCGCGCCTACACGTGGGCGCTCCGTTTCGTCATGCGGTTCCGGGTGATCACTGCCGTCATCGCGCTGCTGGTCATCTTCTCCTCGGTGCCTCTGTACTCGATGATCCGGCAGGACTACATGCCTGCGAACGTGGACGAATCGGAGTTCTCCATCAACATCAGCGGCCCGGAAGGGACGAGTTTCGCGGCGTTCGACGCGGCGGTGCAGGTGATTGAGGAGGACATCCGTAAGCACCCGGCGGTCCGCACCACGCTGTCGTCCGTCGGCGGCTCGTTCCTGGGACAGGTCAATCGTGCTGATCTGTATGTGCGGATCGCGCCGCACAAGGAGCGTTATTTTTCATTCTCCCGACTGGGCTCTGCGCTGCTCAAGGGCAAGCCGGGTGAGGCCTTTCAGGGGAACTACACGCAGACAGAGGTGATGCAGGACATCCGTCGGTTGCTCCGGAAGTATCCGGACGTGCGCCCATCGGTCCGACCCTTTGCCGCGTTCAACATCGGTGGCGGCAACTTCGATATCGATATCGCGCTGCGCGGGCCGGAACTCGAGAAACTTGCCGAGTACACCGAGCGACTGCGGATCCGATCCAAGGAGCTTGGCGGCATCCCCGACGCCGATACCACCCTCAGGCTTACGACACCCGAACTGCGCGTCGCCATCGACCGCGACCGTGCGGCCGACCTGGGTGTGACGCCGCAGGACATCGGACTGGCGCTGCGGCTCTTGGTCGGCGGCGACACGGAAGTCACACGGTTCCGTGATCCCAACACCAGCGAGGACTACGACGTCCAGCTCCGTCTCGTGGAGGCGGATCGCTCGGACGCCACGCTGCTTCCTCGGCTGCTCATCCCAGCGAGCGGCGCCGACGGGCGTGTCGTTGAGCTGCGGAACATCGCATCGCTCGATTCGGCGACCACCGCCGCCCGCATCGATCGACTCGACCGCCAGCGCGCCGCCAACCTACGCGGGAGCATCGGCCCGGGCTTTGCGCTTGCCGATCGTCTCGATGCGCTGCGGGCTGAGATCGATGCGATGGACATGCCACCGGCCTACTCCGTCCGCATCCTCGGGCGCGGACGTGAACTCGAGCGCACTTTCGGCGAGTTCCTCATCGCGTTCACGCTCTCGATCATCTTCATGTACATGATCCTCGCATCGAACTACGAGAGCCTGGTGCACCCGTTCACGATTCTGCTGTCACTGCCCTTGAGCGTTCCCTTTGCGCTCGTCTCACTGCTCGCGTTCGGCGGCTCGCTCAACCTGTACTCCGCGCTGGGCATTCTCGTGCTCTTTGGCGTGGTGAAGAAGAATTCCATCCTGCAGATCGACCACATGAACCACCTGCGGAACGCGGGCATGCCGCGTGACCAGGCGATCATTCAGGGCAATCGCGATCGGTTACGCCCCATCCTGATGACCACCCTGGCGCTTGTCGGCGGCATGCTCCCGCTGGCGGTCGGCACGGGGCCAGGCGCCGAGGAACGGCGTGCGGTGGCGACCGTTGTGATCGGCGGTCAGATGCTCTCGCTCGTACTCACGCTGCTCGTGACACCAGTGGCCTATTCTCTGCTCGATGATGCCGCGGCCTCGCTTGCTCGCCTCCGCCGACGCGGCGCGCCCCGGCCCGCTTCGCCGGTTCCCGCGTCCCCGGATCACCCGTAGGCGCAACGGCTGAACGGCCTGGCCACTTTCTTCGAGTCGAACGAAAGCCGCGTGCTACGCTGTCCGCATGTGCGCTGCAGACGCTCAACCCCAGCCGGAGCCCTCCACACCGTTGATGGCATGGACGAGCGAGCGCACGCTGCGCATTCAACTGGGCGATTCGATTTCCGATGCCGTCGGCTCGGCGGTGCGGCAGGCATACGCGGCGCTCCGATCGGCGTCGGTGCCCGGCGTGATTGACATCATTCCCGCCTACACCACCCTGCTGGTGTCATTTGATCCGCGCGACGTGGACCGTGCGGCAGCGGAAGCGAACGTACGACACGCGCTGAGCGAATCAGTGGGGCACGTAGTGCAGTCGTCTCGGCGGGTCGAGATTCCAGTGTGCTACGACCCGGCGTTCGCCCCTGATCTCGCTGATGTTGCAGGTCTGCACCAGCTCAGTGCCGCTGATGTCGTCCGCCTGCACAGCGGTGCGGTGTACACGGTGCATTTCCTTGGATTCTCTCCCGGCTTTGCCTACCTCGGGGGCCTGCCGGAGGTTCTTGCCACGCCGCGCCTTGCACGCCCGCGCACCTCGGTGCCCGCGGGCAGTGTCGCGATCGGCGGCAGCCAGACCGGCATCTATCCGCATGCTACTCCGGGCGGCTGGCGCATCATCGGGCGCACACCGCTGGTGATGTTCGATGCAGCCCGGGAGACTCCCGCGCTGCTTTCGATTGGTGACGCTGTCCGTTTCGTCCCGATTGAAGCCAAGGAGTTTGAGCACGTCGCGCGGGAGCACAGACCGTGAGCCTCCGCATCATCGACCCCGGCATTCAATCGAGTGTGCAGGACCTCGGTCGACCGGGTTTCGCGCACCTCGGCGTTCCGACGGGCGGCGCGGCCGATTCGCTTTCGCTCATCATGGGTAACCGGCTCGTCGGCAATGAGGATGCCGCCGCTGCGATCGAAACAGCGATGCGTCACTGCCGGGTCGAGTTTGACCGGGATGTGACATTCTGCGTGACCGGGTCGGTGGCCGCAGCGCGGCTGACCGATCAGGGCCACGCAAGGGCCATCGAGCCGTACACCGCCATCGATGCCAGTCGTGGCGCCCGGCTTGAGATCACGCTTGGCCCGCACATGATGCGTGCGTACCTGTGCATCGCCGGCGGCATCGACACGCCCTTGGTGCTCGGCAGCCGGTCGGCGTACCTGCCAGCCTCGCTCGGGCCATACGTTGGGCCGCTGAGAGCAGGTGACACATTGCCATTGGGAGTGACACGAGATCACATTCGCTCACTCCCACGGCGAAGTCTCGTTCCTCTCCTGGAGATGACCCACTCGCACGACGTCGTTCGTGTGGTTCGAGTTCCAGGCAGGCCGCTTGAAGCGATCTTGAAGCGATCGTTCCGCGTGCTGCCGCAAAGCAATCGCATGGGTGTTCGGCTCAGGGGACGCTTGGCGGGTGTGCCGAGCGACCAGTCAGGGATCAGCGAGGGCACAGCTGTGGGGTCGATCCAGCTTCCGTCGGACGCTGAACCGATCATCCTTGGCGTTGATCGTCCGACCACTGGCGGGTATCCGGTGGTGGCAACAGTCATCGCGGCCGATCTATCAGTTGTCGGTCAACTCGCGCCGGGGACCGAGGTCCGCTTCCAGGAAGTGGATGCCGACGAAGGGGTCGCCATCGCGCATCTCCAGCGTGCGATGCTCGACGACATTCTGCCGCCTCCAGAGGCGCTGAGTCGCGTCATCGATCTCAACTGCGATCTCGGCGAGGGCATGCCGCCCGAGCACGACGAGGCGCTTATGCGCATCGTCTCGTCTGTCAGCATCGCCTGCGGCGGTCACGCGGGCGACGAAGCGACCATGGAACGCACGGTCCGCACGGCCCTGAAGCACGGGTGCCGTATCGGCGCTCATCCGAGCTTCCCCGACCGCGCGAACTTCGGGCGTCGGATGATGTCGATGCCGATGGACGAGCTTGAGCGTTCGCTCGTTGAGCAGATCACGACGCTGATGCGCATCGCTCACGACGCGGGGGCTCGTGTTTCGTACGTCAAGCCTCACGGAGCGCTATACAACGCCGCGATGACCGACCCGGTGCTGGCCGACGCCATCGCGCGTGCAGTGCGTAGATGTGACCGCTCGCTCGCCATCATGGGCATGGCCGGTGCGTCTGCGCTGGACCGCTGGAAAGCCGCCGGGTTCACGCTGATCACCGAAGCCTTCGCCGATCGCCGGTACGAGCCCGACGGCAGCCTCCGGATCGTGGTCGCAAACCGCGATCCCGGCCCCCGCTACCCGAACTGGCTCGACACCTGTCGGCATGACCGGGGCGGCATGCTCTTCCGCTGGATCGGCTGCGGGGACGACCA
>JBGSZV010000034.1:0-6069 GCA_041750235.1 Phycisphaerales bacterium | reverse complement strand
TCACGATCGCGGCGGCGGCGGCGTTCCGGGTGATTGGGAGCCCGTACGGGGCGCGGACGATCGTCGCGCTTGGCGCGTTGCGGAGCGCGGAGGACCGGATCAAGGCGGCGTCGGATGCGCTGGTGCGGACTGCGAACGAACTCCGCCAAACGAAAGATGAGTACGCGGTGCTGAAATCGCGCGGGCGGACGGTGTCGGACGAGCAGCGCGAGCGGCTGACGTTCCTGCACTTCCGGGTGAATGAGCTGAGCGGGCAGCGCGACGCGTGGCGGATGGCGGTCGAGGAGAACCGGCGGCTGTGCGAGGAAAAGTGCGATGCGGCGCTGAGCGTCGCGACTCGGGTGTTTGAGAAAACGGTGCTGCAGATCGACGGAGCGGAGTACGTCATCCGGAACGATCTGGTCGGTCCCCTCAAGATCACGTCGCGGCTGGGACAGGCGATGATCGCATTCGGCGATGGCCCGTCTCATCCGCTGGGCGCGATGCTGCGGCGCGTGGCGTAGCCCCCCTACCATCGGCCATGGCTTTGGCTGTCGATGACCTGGTCGGTTCGCTCGTGCTGTTTGACGGCATGTGCAACTTCTGCAGCTCGTCGGTGATGTTCATCATCCGGCGTGATCCGCGGGCGAGGCTTCGATTTGCCACTTTGGGGTCCGACGCCGCCCGCGCAGCGCTGGAGCGTGCCGGGTTTCACGGCGAACTGCCCGACAGCGTGGTGCTGATCGAAAGCGGGCGGGTGCACACGCTTTCGTCCGCGGGGCTGCGGATCGCGCGGCGGTTGCGCTGGCCGTGGCCGCTGCTGGCGGTGTTTCTCATCGTGCCGAAGGTGGTGCGCGATGTGCCGTATCGCTGGGTAGCACGGAACCGCTACCGGTGGTTCGGGAAGCGGGAGGCGTGCATGACTCCGACGCCGGAGATCCGGGCGCGGTTCGTCGCGTGACGGCTACTCGTTGCGGACGCGGTTGGTCAGCGTGCCGAGGCCGCTGATCTCGATGCTGACCACATCGCCCTCGCGGAGGTAGCGCGGCGGGTTGCGGGCCATGCCGACGCCGCTGGGGGTGCCGGTGAGGATGACGGTCCCGGGGAGAAGCGTCGTGCCGCGTGAGCACTCGGCGATGAGGTGGGCGACGGGGAAGATCATCAGCGAGGTCGATGCGGACTGGACGACCTCGGAGTTGAGCTTGGTGGTCAGGGCGAGTTGCTGCGGGTCGGGCACTTCCTTGATTGGCGTGATGCGCGGGCCCAAGGGGCAGAAGGTGTCGAAGCTCTTGCCGCGGCAGAACTGACCGCCGGAGCCGGTCTTCTGCCACCAGCGGGCGCTGACGTCGTTGGCGATGCAGTACCCAAGCACGAAGCCCGCGTCGGGGTCGAGGGCATCTCTTTCGGAGACATCGCGGGCGCGGCGGGCGCGGCCGTCGATGATGACGGCCAGTTCGCCCTCGTAGTCGACCTGCTCGCGGTCCTGACAGGCCTTGGGAATGACGATCTCGTCGCCGTCGAGCGCGGCGGCGAAAGGATTCTTGGTGAAGATCATCGGGCGGTCGGGAACTTCGGCGCCCTGCTCGGTCGCGTGCTCGGCGTAGTTGCGGCCGATACCGATGATGTGGCGGAGCAGGAAGGGGCCGACGAGGGGGATCTCGACGGCGATGCCTTGATCGGTGCGTGTGAGGTTCATGGGTGGACGTTGCCTACTTCTGCTCGAGTTCGAGCTGTTCCTTGGCGCCTTCACGCCCGGTCTTCCGCTGCTCTTCGCGCATCGCGCGATACTGCTCGAGACCGGCGGGCTCGGGGAACATGTCCTGGAACTGCTGGGCGGGCATGCGGTTGGGGACGAACATGCGGGCGAGGATGTCGTAGCAGCGGAGCTGGATGGAGGCGGGCGCCTTGCGGAAGATCGCGGCGGCGTTGAACTGCTCCATGTCCTGGTTGGAGAGGAGAGCGATGAAGACGCTGGCGACCGCGTCGTCAAAGTTGCGGGGCATGTCTTCCATGCGCTGCGCGCCGGCGGCGAGCACGGGATCGACCGTCTGCTTCTGCTCGAAGTAGACGGTGTGGACGATCTTGGCGTAGTCCATGTTCAGCTTGAACATCTTGGCGTCGTTGCGCAAGAGGCCGCGGTAGAAGGCGTCGCGGATGGAGCCGAGCGCCTCGCTGGCGGCGACGTGCGGCACCGAGAGGCGGTCCTCACGGAGGCTCTTGGCAACGAACTCGTCGAGCGTCAGGAAGCCGAGTTCATCGGCCTTGTCGCGATCATTGATGTTCTTCCACGGCGCTTCACGCAGGGTCTTGAAGTACCGCCCGGCATCGGCGTAACGGCCCATGCGGTAGTAGACGCGGATGGCATCGCGGAGGAAGTTCTCGTAGCCCTCGTTGTTGAGTTCAAAGGCGCGGAAGCCCTTCATCTCGCGGCGGTCGGTGAGTTCCTGCCAGAACTTGCCGTAGGTATCGGTGAAGTGCAGGTTGTTGAGGGTGACGTACTCGTCGGTAATGGGGTCAAAGAGCACGGTCCCGGAGCGCCAGAGTTCTTGGACGCCCTGGATGGTGATGCGGTCGGTGTTGAGGGTGTCGAAGCTGGACTTGCCGAGGCGGTCGAAGGTTTCTTCGACGCCGCGCTGCGACCAGTAGATGGCGTGCGTGGCGGGGTGGCGCCAGTCGAGGGGGCCGAACTTCTCAGTGAGCCGGACCATGCGGTCGGGCTCCATGTGGTAGGTGTCAATGAGCACGCGGCGCCGGGCCCATGGGAGCAGGCGGGTCCAGGCGTCCGTGAACTGCGGGTCGTCGCGGAGTTCGCCGATGATGCTGTTCTGCACACCGGCCTGCAGCGTCGCGTACTTCTCGCCGGCGTACCACGAGCCCTTGTAGGCGTCGTGCAGGAGCACGAAGCGCAGCAGGTCGATGCCGAACTCCTTGTCCTTGGGGAGTCCGGCGCTGGTGCGGATGCGGTCGGACAGTTCGGCGACCTTGGAGGTGAGGACGGTGCCCTCCTCGCCGGGGCGGAGCGCTTTGCGCTTCTCGGCGATCTCGGCGTCGATGACTTCCTGTAGCCCATCGGGCGCTGAAGCGATGACCTGCATCCAGTCGACCATCAGCTTCGTCGCGGCCTCGGTGTCATCCTCCGGGAGCAGCGGCGGCGGCCCGAGAGCAATCGCCCACTCGCGGGCGAGCATGCGCTTGTAGTAGCGGTTGGCGTCGTCGGAGAAGCCCTGGATCTTGTGCACGAAGATCCACGCGAGTTCCTTGTGGATCAGGAGATCATTGGGGTTGCGCGGGATTCCCTGGTCTCGGAGCAGCGCTATGCCGGCCTTGACCCACTCCCATCGCTCTTCGGCGGTATTGGTGGCGACGGAGATGTTGTAGGCCATGTTCCATGCGTGGAAGGCCCACACGCGGGGGAACCTCGGCTGCAGTTTGGTGATGGCCGAACTCAGCTCGATGGCTTCGTAGTACTTGCCATCTTCCTTGAGCTTGGTGGCGCGGAGCCAGAGGTAGTTCACGAAGAGGCCGCGGAAGGCGCCCATCGCGATACCGAGCGCCACCTCGGGTGGATCGCCCTCCTGCGTCTGGTCGGCGTAGACGAGCTGCGCTCGCCCCGCCTCGGCAGCGATGGCGGTCGAGAAGACGCCCGACGCGACAAGGCTGAACGCGATGATCCCCAGGCACACGAGTTGGACGACGCGGTTACTGCTGCGCACGATCCACCTCCCCGGCTACTTGCCGGAATACAGGGCGAGTTCACGCTGGCGGAAGACCAGCCATCCGATGCCCCACGCCAGGAACGACCACAGGCCGACCACGCCGATCGCGTTGAGCAGGCTGAACCAACTGATCAATCGGCCGTCCACCAGCTTGGATGTCGGTTTGAGTTCGGAATACATCTCGAAAGTCCATCCGACGGGAACGGCGATGGCGCGGATGAGCACCGCGAACCAGTCGATGTTCCCCTGCTGATCCTTGGAGAAGTAGTAGTCGCTGAGCGACTGATTCAGGAAGCTCGCGCTCTCGGCTGCGAAGAGGACGCAGAGCGACACGAGGCAGGCGACGGGGAACGACAGGAACGTCGATGCCGAGATCGCGACCGCGGCGAGGAAACCGAGCTTGAGCCACATGACCAAGAAGACGCGGAGGAAGTTCAGCTCGTAGCCGCCGGCGGGATAGAGAATCTCCATGCCGTCGGGCGGGAAGGTGAAGGCCTTGGGGTTGACTTCGTCGCTGAAGACGCCGAGGCGCAGCACGCCGTCGGGGTCGATGCGGTCCACCGGGATCGAAAGAAGCTGCGCGTTCTTGAGAGCGACCTGGCGGGTGGAGTATTCGCTGCCGCGCACGAAGAAGGTGACGGTGTAGAGCTCTGTCGGCACGTTGGTGCCGGCGTTGAGCTTGAAGCGAAGGGTCAGTTCGGGCATGGGCGGGAGCTTGCCGCTGCGCTGCCAGTCCATGAAGATTCCCTCGGCGATTTCGTCGCGCTGGGCCTCGGCCTGCGCGGGATCGGCGGGGAGCTGGATGTTCTCTTCCTTGATCCGGCGCGTGACCTCGCTGTCGAGCATCCGCATGTAGCGATCGCGGAGTCTGCTCCACTTGCGCTCAACATCGGGCAGCAGGAACTCGTACTCGCGGCCGCCGCCGGGCTCCACACTGCTGTAGATGAGCTGCCAGCGGCCGATCGTTTCCTGCTCAAACCTGCGGAGATCGGCGTCGGTGGGGTTGTACTGCGGGTTCTGGGAGCGGGCATCGGTGATCTGGCGTTCGACCGCCTTCTGGATCTCCTGCGTCCAGTGATCCTTCATCTCGCGTTCGAGCGAGGCGCGATCGGCCTCGGGGCGCTGGCCTTCGCGAATCTGACGATCGACGGCACGCCGGAGCTTCGAGGGGGTCAGCACGTACGGCTCGGGCGTCGCGCCGATTCGCGCGGTCAGCACCTGATTCTCGAGGATCCGGCGATCGTCGGTCATCAGCAGCGGGTTGCCGAGGGTGACGGTGCGGCCGTCGTCGAGCAGGTGGTACGCCATCTCACCGCGGGCGGGCTGGTGGCGGAGGTACTCGGTGAACATGAAGACGCCCGCCGCGGTCACGCCCAGCAGCACGGCGTTCAAGCCCATCACGCCCAGCCACTTGCCCAGCAGGTAGCGCCACGCGGCGACCGGCTTGGTCATGGTCTGCCAGATGATCCGGTCGCGCTGCTCGAAGGCGACGGTCGCCGACGAGAGGAAGACGGTGAGCAGGGCCAGCACGGCATAGGGCAGCCCTGTGCCGTAGCTCATCCATTGCTGCACGCGGTAGCGGAGGGGCTGGTCGTCATTGAGGATGCCGGGAATCAGGGCGAGGAAAAGGATGAGCAGCACGATGAAGACCAGGCTGATCTTCATGCGGACCGCTTCGCTCAGCAGGTTGCGCGCGACGGCAAAGGTGGGCGTGGATCGCGCGAAGGCGACCCGCAGGAGCTGCATCAGGACCAGGAAGCTCAGCGTGAGCGGCACCGCGCCGAGGACGATCTGCCCCAGGCCGCGCGTGGCGGGCATCATGACCAGTGGCCACGCGATCGCCATTCCGAGGATCAGGAGCGCGAGATACGTCAGCCCGAGGCCGAGCCAGATGATCGTCAGTGAGATCGCGCCGGCGATGGCGAAGGGGACGATGACGTTCGCCACGCCGTCGCTGGTGGCGATGGAGAAGAGCATCGAGCGCACGATGTCGCGCGTGATCTCGATCGGTCCTTCGGAGAGGTAGTCCGCGCCGCGGGGCGTTGCCGCGGCGGCTGTCTGCGCGGCTTTGATGATCCGGTCCTCGGCGCCCTGGCGCGTGGCGACGACAAAGAGCGTCCCCACGAGGCCAACGATCAGCGCCACGATCACCCCGCTGGCGATGATCTTGAAACGTCGGGACTTCTGCACCCGATCCATGCGAGCTGCCAACTCACGCAGCTTCACGACTTCTTATCCCCCGAGTTGTTGCCGGGCGTCTCTCCCTCACCTCCGCCATCCCCCCCCTCACCACCGAGCAGCGAGCGGATGATGTCGTCGTCCACGTTCTGCGGCGGCTGGGGCGCGGATGCGGGCGATGTCCGACCAGGAGCGG
>JBGSZV010000033.1:0-9895 GCA_041750235.1 Phycisphaerales bacterium | reverse complement strand
TCGCGGGCGGCCTGGATCGCGGCGTCGGCAGCGCGCACCGCGTCCAGCGCAGCACGGCTTGTGACCTCGCCGTTGGCGGGATTGATGTTGGAACGTTCAGCAGCGCCGGCGCCATCCGTTGAGGGGCGTCCGGCGATGAGATTGGGAACGGGGGTCGAAGACGAAGCCAAGGAGACCTCCTTCAGCCGTGGCGGCTGTGTCGCGATCGACAAGGATACGTCCCGATCGCGAGAAACTCACCATCGGCGAAGGAGGTTCCCGAGGGCCAGTTCAGCCGCCGACGGCGGGGTTGAGGGCGAAGGAGGCTGTGCTGGTGGCGCCGTCGGCCTCGATCTCGACCCAGAGCTTGGCATCGGCGGGGAGGGGGCTGGGCACCTCGACGTGCGTGTGCCAGTTGTCCTTCTCGAGTTCGGCCTTGGCCTTGACCGAGCCCTTGGCGTCCTGCGTGCCGATCCAGAAGCGGACGGCCGAAGGCTTGCCCGTGCCGCCGGTGACCCAGACGTCAATGGGGGCATCGCTTCCCGCCTTGATATCGCCGTCGCGCGAGGCCTTCACGCTGAAGCCGCCCGCTTCGACCATGCCAAGCTGTGTGGTCGGGCCGTGCTCGTGCCCGTCCTCGTGTTCATCGTGGTCATGATCGTGGTCGTGGCCATCATGCTCATGGTCATCCTTCGCGGGCGCGGTTGTTCCGGTGGGCTTCTCGACGGCCGCCTTCTTCTCGCAGCCCCAGATCGCGTAGGACGACAACACGACGCACAGCATCAGCAGAGACTTGTTCATATCAGACTCCATGTGAGGAACCGGGCACTTTCGACCGTTTGGGCCCACGCCGCAACAGGTCGCCGAATCGTGATGCAACCGAAGTACCTTGCTGTCCGTCAACCGCCGGCACTCGGAACACAAGCGCATATCCGGCCGGTACGACGAACAGATTCAGCAAAGTCGAGGAAATCAAACCGCCGAGGACAACGATCGCCAGCGGGGCGAGCAGTTCGCTGCCCGGTCTGCCGCGGGCCATCGCCAGGGGGATCAGACCGAGTGCTGCGGTCAGCGCTGTCATGAGGATGGGGACGAGTCGTTCCATCGAGCCCTGCAGGATCGACTCGGGAATGGACTTGGCGTCGTGCTTCTGCAGGTGGTCGTAATGGTTCACCAGCAGGATTCCGTTTCGCACCGCAATGCCGAACAGCGTGACGAACCCAACCATGCTCGCGATCGAGACCACCGGTGCGATGTAGCGACCGCCGATCCCAAAGAGCGCCAGCGTATTCGAAAGGATCGAGGGCGATTCCGTCAGGTAAATCGCTGCAATACCGCCGATAAGCGCCAGCGGCAGGTTCAGCATGACCAGCAACGCCACGCGCGACTTCCCGGTCGAGAGCTGCAGCAGGAGGAACATGACGACCGCGACGCCGGCGCCCATGCCGTAGATCGTGCGGCTGGCCGATTGCTGCGCCTCGAACTGTCCGCCATAGTGAACGGTGTAGCCTGCTTTCTGAACAATGGGATCGACCCGCGCCTGCACTTGCTGGACCAACTGCCCCAGGTTGTACCCTTCGGCGACGTTGGTGGAGATGACCGCCTTGCGTTGGGCGTTCTCACGTGCAATCAGGTTGCTGGTTCTCTCGGGTCCGATGTCCGCGACTTCCCGCAGCCGCACCGTCGCCCCGCCGGCGCCTCGGAGTTGCAGGTCCATGATCTGATCGATCCGCTCGCGCTCGCTTTCGGCGAGGCGGACCACCATCTCGTAGCGTCGGACACCCTGATTGACCTCCGCGACGCTTTCGCCGTAGAGCGCTTGCTGCACCTGCTCCGCCGCCGAGGCCGGGGAGAGCCCCGCGGCTGAAAGGTCGTGCGGCCGGTAGCGGATCGGCAGTGAAGTGATCATGACTTCCCGGTTGGCAGCAACATCGCGTGTTCCCGGGATCGCGCGGAGTTCGCCTTCGATCTGTTTCGCGAGCGTGCGGAGCGTGTCGAGGTTGTCGCCGTAGACATTGATCGCAATCGCGGCGGGCGTGCCGGAGAGGACGTGTGACAATCGGTGCTCGATCGGCTGTCCGACCATCGTGGTGATGCCGGGGATGTTTGCGATGGTCCGGTCGATCCCGGCGCGCACCTGGTCCTGCTGGACCCCTGGCTTCATCGTGACTTCGATCTCGGAACTGCTCACCGGTTCGGCATGCTCGTCCCGTTCCGCACGCCCGGTGCGCCGAGTGACGCTCTGAACGCCTTCAATCTCCGCCAACTGCTTCTCGACGCCGATCGCCAGGCGGTTGCTCTCCTCGAGGGATGTTCCCGGCGGCGCCATCAAGAAGACCGTGAAGGTGCCTTCCTTGAAGGAGGGAAGGAATGACGTGCCGAAGGTGGACATGAGCGCGAGCGAAGCGACCGTGAGCGCGGCTGTGCCCGCCATCACCATTCCTCGGTGCCGCAGGCTCGCCCGGAGTGCCGGCTCGTATCGATGCTTGATCCAACGGACAAGGAAGCCGTCGTGTTCAACGTGCGCATCGGGCTGTCCGGCCTTCGAGAATGAACGGCGGAACAGCAGCTTGCACAGGGCGGGTGTCACGGTCAACGCGACCACCAGCGATGCCAGGATTGACGTGATGTAGGCGATCCCCAGCGGCTGGAAGAATCGTCCCTCAAGGCCCTGCAGGAAGAGCAGCGGCACGAAGACCATGCAGATGATCACGGTCGCGAAGACCACCGACGATCGGATCTCGTTGCTGGCGTTGTAGATCACGTCCACGAACGGCTTCCGCGACTCTTCCGGCAGCACCGCGTTCTCTTTCAGTCGTCGAAGCACATTTTCGACGTCGATGATGGCATCGTCCACCAGTTCGCCGATCGCGACGGCCAGGCCGCCCAAGGTCATGACATTGACCGACAGACCCCAGGCCCAGAGCAAGAGCAACGCGACCGCCAGCGACAACGGCAGTGCCGTCAGCGTGACGATCGTTGCCCGGACGTTGAGCAGGAACAGGATGAGGATGACCGCGACGATCACGCTGGCTTCGATCAGCACCTTGACGACGTTGTGAATCGATCGGTTGATGAATCGCGACGCCCGGAATGGGTCGCGATTCAGCAGCATCCCGCTTGGCATCCCGGCTTCGACCTGATCCAGCACGCGATCGATCTGCTTGGTGAGGTTCAGCGTGTTGGTGCCGGGGCTCTTCTGCACGCTCACCACCACGGCTGGCAATCCGCGGTCTGCGGCAGTGCCCCGCTTGGGCGAGGCGCCAAGGCGCACATCGGCGACTTGGCCGATGGTGACCGCCGCGCCGTTGTGGTACTTGACGATTGTGCTCTTGATGTCGTCCGGCCCGGTGACCCGGGCCATCTGGCGGATCGGAAGTTCCTGGTTTTCCCAGTTGGGCACGTAGCCCGCGCTGGCGGTGCTGTGCGCCCCGCGTGAGGCATCGACCACATCACCTATGGTCAGGCCGTAGAGCGCGAGCTGTTCCTGATTGACATTGATCTGGTACTGCGGCAACTCGCCGCCGATGGCCACCACCTGCGCCACGCCCGGCACCGCGAGGATCTTGTTGCGGAGGTCGAACTCGGCGAAAGACCGAAGCTCCAGCGGCGATACCGTGCCATCCGGAGAGGAGAGCGCCATCAGCATGATCTCGCCGGTGATGCTCGTGACCGGCGTGATCTCGGCGTGGACATTCGCTGGGAGGCTCTCGCGCACGGCGGACAGGCGTTCGGAGACCAGTTGGCGGGCGCGGTAGATGTCCGTACCCCAGTCGAACTCGACCCACACAATCGAGAGCGAGGTGGCGCTGGCTGACCTCACTCGGCGGGTGCCGGGCAGCCCGTTGACCGCGGTCTCGATGGGGAAGGTGACGTTCAACTCCACCTCGTCGGCCGCGAGCCCGCCCGCCTCGGTCATCACGACGACTGTGGGCGCGTTCAACTCCGGGAAGACATCCACCGGCATGTCCTTCACTTTCATTCCGGCGAAGACGAGCAGGAGCCCGGCGGCGACGAGAACGAGTGAAGACTGCTTGAGCGAAAACGCGATGAGCTTGGCGAGCATGCTTTAGTGCTCCCCTTCGTGGAACGTGCCGTCGGAGTGGAAGTGACCACCCTTGGCGGCCGAACCGCTCGTGGCGAGCATGAGCTGGTAGTTCCCGCCGACGACGATCTCGTCCAACTCTTTCACGCCGCTCTTGATCTCGACCCACCGGCCATCCGACAGGCCGAGGTCCGCTTCCATCCGGATCGCTTTGTCGGCATTCGCCGGGTCTCGGCGGAAGATGATGGGCGAGGTGCCGTCGCGCACGACGGCCGATGCGGGGATGGCCAGTTGCAGTTGTCCGCCGTCGAGCGTGATCTCCAGATGCGCCGACACGCCGCTGCGCGCCCATGCCTTCAGTTCGCGGGGCTGGACGATCAGGTCAACCGTTCGTTCATCGGCATCGGCCGACAGCCCGATCTGGAGAGCGCCCTCCATGAAATCCTGCATGTTCAAGCTGCCACCCTGCGGGGGCGCGATGCGTGCGGGCAGGCCGTCACGGAGGCGCCCGAGGTCTGATTGCAGTCCGCGGGCGCGGAAGCGGATCTGCTCCGGCTGCACCAGGGTCAGGACCAGCCCGTTCTCCTCGGTGAGACCACCCGAAGTGACACCGATCGACTCGACGACGCCAGGGGCCACCGCGCACACGATGAACTGTTCCGCGGAAGCGCTGCTGTTCAACTCTTCAGGGCAGTGACACGCACGTTCCAGCATCTCCATGCGGGATTGCAGCGATCTCAGTTCCGCCTCGGTCTGCTGCTGGTTGGCCTGGAGTTCCGCGTCCTTCTCCATGACATCGGCGAGTTCGGCCTGCGTGGCGTTGAGTGTTGCTCGTGCCTCGGTGAACTGGGTGGCGCTTCCGCCGCCGGCCGCGCGCACTTCCTCGAGTTGCTTGAGGCGTTGCTGCCAGAGTTCCACTTTGTCCGCCAGGCTCTTCTCGTGCACCCGGTGGGCCTCTCGGATGGGCTGCATCGAGTTGGCGCGTGCCTGCGTTCCGGCGATCTGCTCGTGAAGGTCGCGCCACGCGGCCGAGTCCACGCGGTACAGGGGCGTACCCGCATCCACCTTCTGGTACTGCGCCACCAACAGTTCGACCCGCCCCGGCAGAGCCGCCCGGTACTCACGGCGTGCGGTCGGGAGCAGTTCGAAGCGGCCGGGCACTCTCAGCGTCTGGGCCACCGCCCGCATTTCGACCTTGGCGAACGTGATGCCCAGGTTTTGGCGCACCGCGACGGGAATATCCACTCGATTGGTCGGCGCCGCTGTGCCTTCGCCCGCGTGCGCGTCACCGGCGGCGTCGGCACCGGGTTTGGAATCGCAGCCCACAATGGCGAGCATGCACACAGCAATCAATCCATGCCACCATTTCATCGCGCTGCTCCTTCGGCACTCATTCGCACGTTCTCCGGCCCCGCCAGCGCATCCAGTTCGATGCGCGCCAGCGTCTCCGCGCCGATGGCATCGATCAGCGCGAGCTTGGCCTCCTGCTGCCGGGTGATCGTCTCCAGCATGACGAGCGTGTTGACCTCTCCCAGCGACGCCACTTTCCGGGCATCCGCGTACTGCTCATCCACCATCGGGACGATCGTCTGCTCCAACAGTTCGCGTTGCCCGACGGCCTTTCGGAGGGACACCTCCGCGATCGCCAGCTCCGACACCAGTCGTTCGTATTCATCCTCGAAGACGCCGCGCGCCACATCCCGCTGAGCGCTTGCCTCTGCGACCGCCTGCTGATTTCGATTCCAGATCGGTAACGGCATCGACACCCCCAGCAGGAGCTGATCCTGGCCGTCCTCGCGCCCGTATCCGGGGCCGATCACGATGTCCGGGTATTGCTTGCGGACCTCCAACTGGAGCTGTCGCTCGGCGGTTTCATAGGACGCACGCGCCACCGCCAATCGCTGGCTGTTGCCCGAGTCGATCGCGCCGCGCACCGCATCGATATCCCGAACAGTTGAAGGGACGACAACATCCGCCACCAGCCGCAAGTTCGCAGACGGCGACAACCCCATGGCGTGCTTGATCGCCAGCAGCGCGGCATCGCGTTCGGCCTCGAAGTTGCCGAGCGCGTACGCGCGTGATGCCCGCTCCAGGCGGAAGAGCCGCGCCTCGATCCGCGGCGTCTCGCCCGCTTCCTCATTCTTGTTCACAACGACGAGCACCTCATCAAGCCGTCCCAGGAAGTCGCTCATCACCTCGCAGCGGCGCGTCGCGCTCGTCCATGCCACCCAGCGACGGCGCAGCTCCACACGGGTGTCCCATTCGGCCAGCAACAGTCGTTCGAGTTCGGCGTCTGCCTCGGCGTTGGCACGCTTCTTCTCGATCTCCAGACGCCCTGAGATTGGAATGGTGATGCCGAGCGACAGGAAGCTCTTCCACGGATGAGCAACGCTCTCAGTGATCCGCGTGAAATCCGCGCCGAAGACCGGGTCTTGCCACAGTCCGGCGTTCTCTGCCGTCGCGGCCACGACGCCAGCACGAAGCCGGGCGAGCCGCAACTCCGAGTTGAAGACCAGGGCGATCACCTCGGCCTCATCCAGGCCGATGCCGTCGCTGACGTCAAAGCGGTCGGGAGCGTGGCCCTGCGTCCGCAGGTATTCCGCGTAGCTCGACAGCGACTCGCCGCTCGCGTCGCGGGAGAGGAAGGCTTCCCGGTGTGCGTCCAGGTCTAAGGGCTTGGATTCGTAGCTCGCGCAGCCGGCCGCAAGCATCAGACACGTCGCCAGCCCCAGTGGGAAGGCTCTGCTTCGACATCTCATTGTTCGTTTGCTCCTGATCGCGGCCCACCCGGACATCGGGGAGGGTCATTCGTGTCCATGAACGGACAACCAAACCGGCGGAAGCGGCCGGTTTAGATCAGGAGTTTGGTGGTCTCTACGACGAACAGATGGTCGCTGGGAGGTCGCAACACCTCCGGTCGGACGTATCGATCCGGAACGATTGACTCGAGGCACACTTCAACCCGCACGCTGGAGAGCGCGTCGAGCAGGGAGAAGTAGTTCCACGTTTGAATCGGCTCCACACGCCCGTACTGGCCCGTCACGATCAAGTGATCGCAGGAGTGCGAGGGCAATTGATTCGACTCGGCGCCTTCGGACGCGGGGTCTGAGACCGGATCACACGGCTTGTGATGGTGATGATCGTGGCCGTGCGAGTGGTCGCAGGTGTGCCAAAGGCTTCCGATGGACTCGGATTCAAGCATCCCGCAGAAGCACAACTCAAGCACACGCCCGGACCCCATGCCCAGCACCAGCTGAGGGAGCAATGCGACCAGCACCAGGATGGAAGCGATTTTGCGGGTCAAGCGATTCTGCCGTCGTTCAGCCGGGGTATACGCACTCGTAGCCTCAGGGATGCGATGGGATCTTATCGACCTGCAGGGCCAATCGCTTGATCAGTTATCGAGAACATGCACGCTGCGGATGCAAACCGGGTCTTTCCTGCACGCCGTGCCGCTCCCGACTATCGTCCTTTGACACTTTCAGAGGCCGGAGACGCTGCGATCCATGTCGACCCCTACCGAAACTCGCCTTGAGACCCCGGCCCCGCCCGTCGCCCGTGAGGGGTGGCCGATTGTTGCCGGGTTTCTCGTCGGGGCTGTCGTGCTGACCGCCGGCGCTGCCCTCCTGAGCCCGGTGGTGGGAGTGGGTGTCGGCGTCGTGACGCTGGCCTTGTCGGTGTGGTGCATCTGGTTCTTTCGTGACCCCCCCCGCCGTACCCCGGCTGATCCATCGCTGGTGATCTCTCCGGCCGACGGCGTGATCAACTTCGTCGGCCCCGCTCGACCGCCTGAGGAGCTTGGCATCGAGCCGTCCCTCGCGGCAACCATGGTTCGGGTCAGCGTCTTCATGAACGTGTTCAACGTGCACGTCAACCGATCGCCGGTCGATGCCGCCATTACCGCCATCCACTACCGCCCCGGCAAGTTCCTCAACGCCTCGCTCGACAAGGCCAGTGAGGACAACGAGCGGTGCTCCTTGGTCCTCCGAACACCACACGGCTCAACCATCGCCTGCGTCCAGATCGCCGGTCTTGTGGCCAGGCGGATCGTCTGCCGAGTCAAGCAAGGTGTGTCACTCCGCACCGGCGAACGCTACGGCCTCATCCGCTTCGGGTCGCGCGTGGACGTCTACCTGCCGCTGGGCTACTCGCCGAGTGTGACGCTGGGCCAGAAGACGGTCGCGGGCGAGACCGTCATCGCCAGACGGACACCGTCGGCTTCTGAGGAGTCGCGCTGATGGTCTTCATCGGGTACCCAAATCGGCGCCGGGATGTTCCTTTTCGGTTCCTCCTGCCGAATCTTCTGACCACCATCGCGCTGTGCACCGGCATGGCGTCGATTCACTTCTCTCTCAAGGCCACCACCCGTACCGCCGCCGACCCCAACCTGCCCTTCTCCGATGTTGAGCGGATCTGGGAGAAGGCGATCGCATGCATCTTCCTCGCCGCCATCTTTGATGTGCTCGACGGGCGGGCCGCTCGCATGCTCCGCGCGCAGTCCTCCTTCGGCGCGATGCTCGACTCTCTCTCGGACTTCCTGTGCTTCGGCGTCGCACCCGCGATGCTGCTGCACCAGTGGACGCTCAGCAGTTGCGACCTCTTCGGCTACAACGTCGACACCCTGGGGCTCGCTGCCGTGATGACCTTCGTGCTCTGCTCGGCGCTCCGCCTTGCTCGCTTCACCGCCGCGGCGGGCGCCGTCAAGGTTCCACCGGGCACGCCGGAGGTGCCGAAGCCGCCCAGCGCAACGAGCCACTACTTCGTCGGCCTGCCCACCCCCGCCGCTGCTGTTGCCGTGCTCATCCCGTCAATGCTCGCGGTTTCGACCTATCCCCATGCATCGCTGCCCGACTGGTTCGTCGTCTCATTCACATTTCTCATTGCCGGTCTGATGATCGGACGCCAGCACATGTTCTCGCTCAAGAAGCTCCGCATGCCGCGTCGCTGGGTGATGCCGTTCTTCGTGGTGATCGGGCTCGTGGTGGTTGGTGTTGCCAAGGCGCCGTTCCTGACGGCTTCGATCCTCGCCGGCGGTTATGTCTTGTCAGCGCCGGTCTCAATGATCCTGCACCGGCGCCTGCTCAAGAAGGCGAGCCATGATGCGGGCACGACGCACGCGACACACTGAGCGTTGGCGCTCAGCCGTTTGCTTGCACCTGCCGCACTCGCGATGGCAGATGGCGCCTGATCACCGCGGCGAGCGCTTCGAGTTCCGATCGGCGGGTGTGTGTTTTTCGAAAGCACAACCCGATCCGGCGGAGCGGACTCCCCTCATCAAACTCACGGAACTGGACCAACTCCGTCAAACCCTTGGGCACATCGCTCGCCATGGCCGGGATCAGTGAGTAACCCTGTCCGGCTGCCACCAGATATTTGAGGGTCTCAAGACTGGTGGTCACCATCCGGGGTGAGATCCCGCCGCGTTTGCCGCAGACCTCAATGGCCTGATCCCGCAAGCAGTGGCCATCTTCGAGCAGGATCATGTCGCAGACACACAGCAGTCCGGGGGAGAGATGATCGACACCGAGAATCGTGCTGCCCCGCTTCGCAATCAGGCGGAACGGCTCGTCGAAGAGCGGGATTGCTTCAAGTGTCGGGTGGCGGACGGGAACTGAAAGCAGCGCGGCATCGAGGGTCCCGTCTCGCAGCGCTTCTACCAGTTGGGCCGTCGGCTGCTCGGTGATGTTCAGTTCGAACTCGGGCAGGCTGCGGCTCATTGGAAGCAGCAGATGCAGCATGATGTACGCCCCGAGCGTCGGGATCACCCCCAGTTTCAGTGAGGTGCCGCGCCCGGCCCCGCCGGTCCGGTGTGCGGCTGCTCCCACACGCTCCGCTGCCGCCAGCGCCTCCCGGAGCAGCGGAAGCAGGCGC